>NZ_JBHTCJ010000004.1:0-200021 GCF_042665275.1 Saccharopolyspora griseoalba
CGGCCGGTCGGGGGTTGCGGCCGGACGGCGGCGACACCGGGCGCGGCGGCGCGGCGGTCGGCGGCTGGCCCGCGGCGGGGGGCTGGGTCGGACGCGGGCCGGTGCTCGGCGGCGTCCACCCGGGCGGCGGGGAGCTCGGACTCGCCGCGGGAGGTGCGGGGCGCGGGTTGCGTCCCGAGGGCTGCGCGGTGCGCGGCCCGGAGTCGGGGGTGGTCCAGGGTTGCGCCGCCTCGGACGGCGGTGCCTGGGGAGCCCGGGTGCGTCGTCCGGACTGCTCGACCTGGGCCGGCTGGGACGCCGAACGCGGCGGCGCGGCCTGGGTCGCCTGCGCGGCCTGGGGCGGCTCGGCTTGCGGGGGTTCGGCCGCGGCGCGCCGGTGACCGGAGGTCTGCGGCGTCGCCTGGCCGGGTGCCTTGCCGTTCTTGGCCAGCAGGTCTATGACTCGGGTTCCGCCGGTGCCGTCTTCGGAGAGTGCGCGCCGACGGCGGCCGCTGCCGGTCACGCCGGAGTCCTCATCGGAGGTACGCCGGTGCCCGAATTCGCCATGCCGGGGGTCCTGCGGCACGCGTCTTCCCTCCCACCTGCGTAAGTCACAACTGCTCTGCGAGTAATGCCCGCGACGCTCGATACCCCCCGACGTGTATCGCGCGGCGCCCTAGAGATAGTACGGCCGATCGCCCGAACTGACGATAGGACCGACAATTTCTTCACAATCTGTGCACGATCCCATCGGCTGGCTAGGCTTTCCTGGTCAACCGTGATAGGCCATCCAGCCTAGGGAACGCAACCATTCTTCTACCCTGTGTCTTTGAGCGGTAGCGATCAGTAGCCGGCCGCCTTGCGCTCCGATGAGCGGGATCTCCCCGCCGCGGCCCCAGCCAGCCGGACCTCGGCCCCCTTGCGGAAGGCGACCGCGTTCCGGCCCGCGCGCTTGGCCGCGTAGAGCAACGCGTCGGCGCTGATCAACTGCTGTTCTGCGGAGCCCCGCCCGGCGCAGGCGCCCCGTTCGTGCGCCACCCCGATGCTGATCGTCACACCCAGCCCCGGAACCAGCTGCGACCACGGGAACTGCTCAACCCGCTGTCGCGCCGACTCGCAGACCTGCACCGCGGAGTTGGGCAGGACGTCCGGCAGCACCAGGACGAACTCCTCCCCACCGTAGCGGGCGCAGAACGCCCCGTCGGGCAGCGCCTCCTGGAGCAGGTCCACCACGCGCTGCAGCACCCGGTCGCCGAGCAGGTGGCCGTGGGTGTCGTTGACCCGCTTGAACCAGTCCAGGTCGACCAGCGCCACCGCCAGCCCGCCGTCGGCCGAGGAGCGCTCGGCCAGCAGCTGCTCCAGCCGCTGATCGAGGTAGCGGCGGTTGTAGCAGGCGGTGAGGCTGTCGCGCAGGCTCTGCTCGCGGGCCTCGGCGTGCGCGCGGCGCAGCCGGTTCACCTCGTGGCGCAGCTGCTCGGGTTCCGGAGCCGACTCGCCCGAGGTCATCAGGTCCAGCGCGGAGCGCAGGTGGTGGTAGGCCTGGCGCCACTGGTTGCGCGAGGCGAGCAGCCGCGCGATCGACTCGTGCAGCTCGGCCATCCCGGCGCCGCCGGTCAGGTCCTCGCGGGAGCGCTGCTCGGGAGGCGTGACGTCCCAGCCGGTGAAGCTCTTGGGCAGTCCGGCCATCGCACCCACCTCCCGTCGTCGGTGTCCTTCGGGTGTGACGGAACGCTCGAGCCCGCCCGACGTCTTCGAGCAGTCGGTCCCCCGGGTCGACTGGATCGATGACGGGCTGTCCAGATGTGTACCGGGCCGAGGGGTGAATGCGAAAGCGAATCGGTTCGGACCCACCCGCACGGAGGAGCAAATCAGTGTCCGGTTCACGCTACGAGAGCGCAATCTCCCGCTCGCCATCGGGTGAATGCCTTGCGCGCGCAACAACTCGCGCGCTCGTGATCGCGAACGTGGCGGGGACGGCGCGGTTCTCAACCGGTCGGGCAGGGCGCGAAGGCGTAGGTCCTGCCGTCCAGGAGGACCACGTGCTGTGACCCGATCTGGTGACCGGTGGTGCTCCCCCCGGAGCGCGTGGTGACCTCCACGCCGATCGCCCAGATCTGCCCGCGCGGGACGGTTCCGTCCGGCGACCAGCCGGGGTCCGGGCGCAGCGTGGACATCGCCGGGTCCAGGCGCACCGTGGTGTCGCCGAGCTCGCAGTCCCGGGGGTAGTCCGGGTGCTGGGTGCGGGCGAAGAACTCCTGCTGCGCGCCCGGTCCCGCCCGGGCGGCCGCGTTGTTCTCGGCGAAGTAGCGCTGCACGGCTCCGCGCGCGTCGGCGTCGTCGGGTTGCGCCGAGCAGGCGGGCAGCGCGAGCAGGACCGCCAGCGCCGCCGGCCGGAACCGCACGCCTCAGCCGCCGCTGGAGTCGATCTCGGCGCTGAACGGGACGGCGAGGTCGTCCGGGTCGTCCAGCCAGCCTTCGGGCAGCACGACCTTGCCCGCCGAGCCCTGCCTGCCGCGCGGTCCCTCGGCGTCGGCCGGGAACGGCACGTCGTGGTCCAGCTTGCCGAGCAGGTCGTCGAGCTGGGCGAGGCTGGAGACCAGCCCGAAGCCCTGCCGCAGGTCCGAGCCGACCGGGAAGCCGCGCAAGTACTGCGACATGTGCTTGCGCAGGTCCCGCAGGCCCTTCTCCTCGCCCATGTGGTCGGCGAGCAGCTCGGCGTGCCTGCGCATCACCCGCGCGACCTCGCCCAGGTTCGGGCCCTCGGGGACCGGTTCGCCGCGGAAGGCGGCCTGCAGGTCGCGGAACAGCCAGGGCCTGCCCAGGCAGCCGCGCCCGACGACCACGCCGTCGCAGCCGGTCTCGCGCATCATCCGCTGCGCGTCGGCCGCGCTGAAGATGTCGCCGTTGCCCAGCACCGGGATCGAGGTGACGTGCTCCTTGAGCCGCGCGATCGCCGACCAGTCGGCGGTCCCGGAGTAGCGCTGCGAGGCGGTGCGGCCGTGCAGGGCCACCGCGGCGGCGCCGTTGTCCTCGGCCAGCCGCCCCGCGTCGAGGTAGGTGATGTGGTCGTCGTCGATGCCGATGCGGAACTTCACGGTCACCGGGATGCCCGCGGGCTCGGCGGCCCGCACGGCCTCCCGCACGATCTCGGCGAACAGCCTGCGCTTGTAGGGCAGCGCCGACCCACCGCCCTTGCGGGTGACCTTCGGGACGGGGCAGCCGAAGTTCATGTCCACGTGGTCGGCGAGGTCCTCCTCGACGATCATGCGGACGGCCTGGCCCATGGTCTGCGGGTCCACGCCGTAGAGCTGCATCGACCGCGGGTGCTCGTCCGGGTCGAAGGTGATCATCTCCATGGTCTTCGGGTGCCGTTCGACCAGCGCCCGACTGGTGATCATCTCGCAGACGTACAGCCCGGCCCCGTACTCGCGGCACAGGCGGCGGAAGGCGACGTTGGTGATCCCCGCCATCGGCGCGAGCACCACCGGCGGATCGACCTGGTGAGGCCCGATCCGCAGAGTCGTCGCGCCCGTCCCGGCGGGCAGGTCCACAGCGGTCATCGCGCCCATTATCCCCAACTCCCCGGAGCGCTGGTCCGTGACCTGCATCGCGACCCCCACCCCGCTCCCGCCCTCCGGATTCCCTCCCGATCCACCCCCCCCGATTCACCTCCCGATCGGGGTGGCGTTTCGGAGGGTTTTCCGGGGGTGGGCGGGGTGCTGGTCAGAAGTCCGCGGTGATGCAGGCCAGCCGGTCGCCGGCTTCGCCCGCCTCGCCGTGCGCGGAGCTCGTGCGGTGGGCGTGCAGGACCACCGACTGCGCGTCGCCCCTGGAGGAGAGGCTCCAGCTGCCCTCGGCGGTGGACTTGCCGTTGCCCTGGGCATCGGTGCGGAAGTCCAGCCAGACCTCGTTCTGCGGGTTGGCGAACGCCGGGTCGACCGAGGGCTTCACCGGGTCGGGCTTCTCCTGGTAGTGCGGGCCGGCTTCGTCCCCCTCCTGGCCGCACTGGTTGACGTGCACGTGGGCGCCGTAGTCGCGGTCGGGCCGCAGGCCCTGGGCTTCGAGGGCGACCCGGGTCTTGCCGTCGACCTGCTGGGAGCTGACCTTGATCCGGGAGCCGATCGGCACCTGCTCGGGGTCGTAGGTGATCGCGGAGACGGTCGGCTGGTACTTCTGGAACGTCCCGGAGGTCTCCTTGGGGGCCGGCGCCTGGCTCGTCGGGGGCGCTTGCTGCTGGGTGGTCTGCTGCCCGGGCTGCTGGTAACCGGCGTCGCCGCCCCCGCCTCCGCAGGCGACCAGCAGCGCGCTCGCGGCGCACAGGCCGAAGATCGAACCGGGCAGGCGTGTCCGCTGCATGGGTATCCGTCCTTAGCGTTTCGCCGACTGCTACCGCGCCGATTCTGCCCGGCTCGACCGGTTCGCGCGGAGATCTCGGGCGACCCGGTGCGTCGGCTCAGAAGTCCCGCGCGGTCTCGGCGGGCGTGCCGGAGGCCACCCGGCGCAGCTTGACGCGCCGGTGCAGGCGGATCAGCGGCCGGATCATCAGCTGGACGCTGCCGAGGACGAACAGCCAGGTGCCCGCCACGATCGTGGACTCCCAGAAGAACAGGACGCTGCCGATCAGGAACCACACCGCGATGAGCAGGTCGTTGACGATGCTCAGCACCTCGTAGCGCTGGCGGATGACGAGCTCTTCGTTGCCGATGTGCAGCAGCACGGTCCGGGAGCTCTCCCCGGGCGAGGGATCGGACATGATCCAACCGTGCCACGCCCGCGCGCCCGCGGCCGCCCGGTCCGGCGACGAGTTCCGGCGCAGCGCCCGGTCCGAACTCGTGAGGCCAGCTCGCGAGGAGGAAGCCCATGCCGGACCTCATGGTGGATCTCATCGTTTCGCTCGACGGTTGCGCGTCGGCCGAGGGCTGGCCCGGCTTCTGGGGCATGGAGGGGCCCGAGTACCTCACCTGGATCGGCGAGGACTCCGGCCTGCAGCACACCGCCCTGATGGGGGCGAGGACCTACCGGTTGATGTCCGGGTTCGTCGCAGAGATGCCCGACGACCCCGGCCTCGCCGCGCTGACCGCGGTGCCCAAGGTGGTCTTCTCCTCCACGCTGCGCGGGCCGCTGACGTGGGAGAACAGCGAACTCGGCGGAGGGGATGCGGTGGCGGCCGTGCGGGAGCTGAAGCGGAGAGGGTCGCGCCCGCTGCGCACCATCGGCAGCCTCGCGCTGTGCCGGTCGCTGCTGTCGGCCGCGCTGGTGGACCGCTTCCGGGTGGTCGTCTTCCCGGTCATCACCGGGGCCACCGGGCGGGAGCGCATCTTCGACGGCTATCCCGACGTCGCGCTCGACCTGCTCGAGAGCCGGACCTTCGACGGGAAGATCCAGCTGCTCGAGTACGCGCCACGGGTTCTCGACGGCCCGCCCGGCGCAGGGCAGTAGGCGGCCCGGCGCGGGAGCGGTGCCTTCGCCCCGACATCGGGCGGTCCGCGCGGGTATACCGTTGTCCCGTCGGATTCCCCTACTCGCGGACGTGGTGACCGGTGACCGTCAAAGTGGCCCTGCTCGACGACGAGGACCTCGTGCGCAGCGGGATCCGGATGATCCTCGAAGCGGACCCGGAGATCGAGGTCGTGGCCGAGGCCGCGGACGGCTCCGGGGTCGTCGAGCTCGTCGCCCGGCACCGCCCGCACGTGCTGCTCACCGACATCCAGATGCCGGGGGTGGGCGGTCTGGAGGTCACCAGGCGCGTCGCCGCGCTCCCCGACCCGCCCGCCGTGGCGGTGCTGACCACCTTCGACCTGGACGAGTACGTGCACGAGGCGCTGCGCGGCGGCGCGGCGGGGTTCCTGCTCAAGGACACGCGCCCGCGCGAGCTGGTCGCCGCGGTGCACACCCTCGCGGCCGGCGAGGCGATGCTCTCACCGCGGATCACCCGCAAGCTGCTGTCCGCGTTCTCCGCGGGCGGCACCGCGGTCCGCGACGCGAAGTCCAAGGTGGACGAGCTGACCGCGCGGGAGCGCGAGGTCGCGGTGGCGGTCGCGCAGGGCTCCAGCAACGCCGAGATCGCGGCCGATCTCTACATGAGCCAGTCCACCGTGAAGGTCCACATCGGACGGATCATGCAGAAGCTGGACGCGGTCAACCGCACCCAGGTCGCCATCATCACCCACGACGCCGGATTGGCCTGAGGCGCACGCGCGGGGGCGGGTGCGCGCACCCGCCCCCGCGACCCCCAGCGATCAGCAGCTCGCGGGCCGCCGGCGGTACGAGTCGCCCCGCCCGACGACGAACCACAGCAGGCTGCCCAGGAACGGCGCGATGAACGCGAACACCAGCCAGGCGATCTTCATCCCGCCGGTGTGCGGTGAGCCGAGGATGCTGACCAGTGCGGCCAGGAACAGCACCAGCCAGCCGAGCGCCACCAGAGCGACCAGCGCCAAGGTGCCGAACGCGAAGACCGGCGCCGGATCGGCGGCGAGGACGTGGGCCAGGGCCATGAGAAGTCTTCCTTCCACGAGGTTCGTTGCGACTCCAAGCTATGGCGGGGCGGGTGTCGCGGGCGTCCTCCTTCCCGCTCGACCGAACCTGGCCGAAGGTCGTACGCCAGTCGGCCGATGGGCGAAGTTCCGGCGGCCGGTGCGCGGCTAGAGTCGGCCCGGTGCTGGCCGATCGAGAACGCCTGCTGTCCTGGTGGGACGGCAAGCCGCGTTCGCTGCTCCTGGACCTCGCGGTGGCGCTGGTGTGCGTCGGCGGGCTCGACAGCGGCGGAACGCCGTGGGCCCTCGGCGCGCCGATCGTCGCCGGGCTGGGCCTGCTGGTGCGCCGGCGCTTCCCCGAGCTCGCGGTCGTCGCGTCGTTGCCCGCGGCGGTGATCCAGCCGCAACCGCTGCCCGCGGCGATCGCCCTGTACACCCTCGCCCGCCGCCGCGGCCCCGGGCGGCAGCTGTGGATCGCGGCACCGGTGGGCATCGCGATCGTGGTCGCCGCGGAGATGATCGCGCAGTCGGGCTGGCACGGCTTCCCGATCCTGCTGGGCATCGCGGTGAAGGCGGCGACCTACGGGGCCCCGGTGATGCTCGGCCTGTGGCTGCACCAGCGGCAGGTGCTGCTGGCGTCGGCGCGCGAGCGCATCGAGCGGGCCGAGCGGGAGCGCGCGCTGCTCGCCGAGCGGGCGGTGGCCGACGAGCGCAGGCGGATCGCCCGCGAGCTGCACGACGTCGTCGCCCACCGGGCCAGCGTGATGACCCTGCAGGCCGGGGCGCTCACGGTGCACGCGCCGGACGGCGCGACCGCCGAGAGCGCCGAGGTCATCCGGGAGAACAGCGCGAAGGCGCTCACCGAGCTGCGCGGCATGCTCCGGGTCCTGCGCGACGGCCCCGACGATCAGGGCGAGTCCGCTGCGCCCTCGGTGCGCGACATCGGATCGCTGGTCTCCGAGGCGGTCGCGGCCGGGTCGACCGTCGAGCTGCGGATGCCCGAGGAGCTGCCGGAGACCTCCGGCACCATCGGCCGCGCGGCGTACCGGGTGGTGCAGGAGTCGCTGACCAACGCGGCCCGGCACGCGCCGGGAGCAGCGGTGCGGGTCGGGGTGGAGGCGGAGCGGGACCTGGTGGTCACCGTCACCAACGAACCGCCCGGGACACCCGGCGAGGCGGCGGGTTCCGGCTACGGGCTGCTCGGGATGCGCGAGCGCGTCGAGCTCGCGGGCGGTTCGCTGCGCGCCGGGCCCGCCGGGGACGGCGGCTTCCGGGTGGCCGCGGTGCTCCCGCTGACCGAAAGTCGTACCGAACGCTAGCTGGAAGTCAGACGCCGGGAGCGCACCGGATTCGCGATTCTCGTTGCCGTGCGGGAAATCCACTCCGACATCCGGGAGAAGCGTTGATCTCCATCCAAGGTCTCACCAAGCGGTACGGCGACGAGGTCGCCGTGGACCACCTCAGCTGCACCGTCCGGCCGGGCGTGGTCACCGGATTCCTCGGGCCCAACGGCGCGGGCAAGTCCACGACCATGCGGCTGATGCTCGGGCTCGACCACGGCCTGGGCAGCGTCACCTTCGGGGGCAAGGCCTACCGGGAGCTGCCGAACCCGGTGCGCACCGTGGGCGTGCTGCTCGACGCGCGGGCCGTGCACCCGGGGCGCACGGCCCGGCAGCACCTGCGGATGATCGCCGCGGGCGCCGGGATCGACCGGCGACGGGTCGACGAGGTGCTCGGCGCGGTCGGGCTCGACGAGGCCGCCGCCCGCCGCATCGGCGGGTTCAGCCTCGGCATGCACCAGCGCCTGGGCATCGCCGCCGCGCTGCTCGGCGACCCCGAGCACGTGATCCTCGACGAACCGGCCAACGGGCTCGACCCGGAGGGCGTGCGCTGGATGCGCTCGCTGCTGCGCGAGCTGGCCGACGAGGGCCGGACGGTGTTCGTCTCGTCCCACCTGCTGTCCGAGATGGCCCAGCTGGCCGACGATCTCGTGGTCATCGGCGAGGGCAGGCTGCTGGCGGCCGAGCCGGTCGCCGACTTCGTCGACGCGCACACCCGCACCCACGTGGTGGTGCGCACCGCCCAGGCCGACCGGTTCCGGGACTGGTTGGGCCGGGCCGGTTTCCAGGTGCGCCGCGAGGAGCCCGACGTGCTGGTGGTCGAGGGGGCCGACGTGGACGAGGTCAACGAGGCCGCCCGCCTCGCCGAAGTCCCGGTCCGGGAGCTGCACACGAGCCGCAGCAGCCTGGAGGACGCCTTCCTGCACGCCACCGCCGACACCACGACCTACCGGGGAGAAGCAGCATGACCGCGCAGACGATCGACCGGGTGGAACTGCCGCCCGCGGACCGCGCACCGGGCTTCGGGCGCGCCCTCGCCTACGAGCTGGCCGCCTTCCGGACCGTGCGCGCCAACTGGGCGCTGATGGCCGCGGCGCTGGTGATCCAGGTCCTGCTCACCGCGTTCGCGCACGATTCGCGGGACCACGGCGACATCACCTTCGAGAAGACCCTCTCGGTGGCGTGGGTGTTCAGCGCGCTGATCGCCGCGCTGGGGGTCAACGCCTTCGGCACCGAGTACCGGTACCGCACGATCATCACGACCGCGCTCACCGTGCGCTCGCGGGCGCACGTGCTGCTGGCGAAGGCGATCACGGTGGTGGTCGCAGCGGTGGTCGCCCAGGCTGTCGCGCTCGCTGCGTCCTGGCTGGTGCTCGCCGTGCTCCTGGGCGCGGCGCCGACGGTGCCCACCTCGCTGGCGCTCGGCACCGGGATGCTCTGCTACATCGCGCTGGTCACGCTGATCGGCCTCGCGCTGGCCGGGCTGGTGCGCGGCTCGGTGCTGCCGATCGGCCTGCTGGTGGTGTGGCCGGAGGTGGAGATGTTCCTGATCAACCGGCTGGACCTGCCGCGGCCGCTGCTGACCGCGCTGGAGCCCTTCTACTCGGCGCGCAGCCTCATCGCCCCGGACCCGGACTGGCCGATGGTGCTGCCGATGCTGGTGCTGGCGGCGGTGCTGCTCGGCGCGACCGCCTTGGTCCTGAGCCGCCGGGACGCTTGAGTACCGTGCGCGGGGTGAGCGAACGGCGGTGGCTGGCGTGGTGGGGCGGTTCCCCGCGGTCGCTGCTGTTCGACGTCCTGGTGGCGCTGGGCCCGATCGCCGGCGAGCTCTACTCGCACGGCGGGCGGCTGCCCGACTCCTCGCCGCAGGCGCTGGCCGCGCTCGTCGCGAGCTTCTGCGCGCTGCTGGTGCGGCGCCGCTTCCCGCTCCCGGTGGCCGTGGTCGCCGCGCTGGTGAACCTGCCCGCCGGGAACGTCGTCGGGGTCGCCCAGATCGCCCTGTACACGGTGGCCGGCCGGCGCGGGCCCGGCGCGGCGACCTGGACGGCGGCCGCGGTGAACGCGCTGGCCAGCGCCTTCGTGATGAACTGGCACCTGGCGTCGGTGGTCAGCGGGCTGCTGTTCGTGGGCGTCCCGGTGCTGCTCGGCCTGTGGGTGTACGGCCGCCAGCGGGTGCTGGCCGACTACGACGAGCGCGCCGAGCAGGTCGAGCGGGAGCGGGAGCTGCTCGCCGAACGCGCGGTCGTCGCCGAGCGCCGCGAGATCGCCAGGGAGATGCACGACGTCGTCGCGCACCGCATCGGCGTGGTCTCGCGGCGCGCGGAGGCGCTGGCGGCCAACGCCCCGGACGAGCGCAGCGCCGAGCTCGCCGAGATCATCCGAAGCACCGGCGAGACGGCCATGACCGAGCTCCACGACATGCTCCGCGCCCTGCGCGACGACACCGGGACCGACCCGGCGGCCGGCGACCTCACCGGCATCGCCGACCTGGTCGAGGACGCGAAGCGCGCCGGTGAGAACGTCCAGCTGACCACGCCCGACCAGCTGCCGGAGGTGTCCCCGGAGGTGGCCAGGGCCGCCTACCGCGTGGTCCAGGAATCCCTCACCAACGCCGCCAAGCACGCCCCGCACGCGGCGGTCCACGCCGAGCTGACCACCGACGAGCACAGCCTCACGATCACGGTCACCAACCGCCGCAGCCCCAAGACCCGGCCCACGGCCCTCCCCACCTCCGGCTTCGGCCTGGTCGGCATGCGCGAACGAGTCGTCCTCACCGGCGGCAAGCTCCACACCACCAGAACCCCGGAAGGCGGCTACCAGGTCCGAGCCCACCTCCCGCACCACCCGGACCTCGCAGTTCGGCCTGAAACTTCACCCCACGAGGGGTGAAGCTTCAGGCCAAACCGCGGGATCCCGCGCGGAGGTCCCGCGTTGGCCGCTCAGCCGACCGCGACGCCCGCGGCACGGAGCTCGGACACGGCCGCTTCGTCGCCGCCGGGGTGCGCCCCGACGAACGCGGTAGCGCCGCGGACGACGGTGGCGGAATAGCCGAGCCGGAGCGCGTCCCGCGCCGTGGCGGCGACGCAGACGTCGGCAGCGATGCCGACGACGACTATGGAGCGAACCCCGGACTCGCGGAGCAGCCCGGCCAGCGGGCTCAACCCGCCCGCGCCCGGTCCGCGCCCGGAATCGAGCACGAAACCCGAGAAGCCGCCGCTCCTCCCGGGGCCTTTCGGCACGACCGTTCCCCGCACGTCGAGCTCCGGGTGCAGGTCAAGCGCCGGAGCGTCGGTCGGTGAATCGTCGGGTGCGACGTCGCGCGTGAAGTACACGGGCCATCCCCGCTCGTGAGCTGTCGCGATCTGGTCGTTCACCGCGTCGATGACTCCTTCACCGCCGATGTCCACGAACAGGTTCTGCATGTCGACCACGATCAGCGCGGTGTCCTGCTGCATGAGTCCTCCCGGTGTCGAGCGAGCAGAACGGTAGGACTTCGAGCCGACTGGAGGTCAACGCCGGCCGACGGCAATAGCGCGACTCGGGTCCTAAGGCCCTGCCCGTCGCGCGTGGACTGCATTCCAATCGACGCATGGCGTCGACCGCGCCGCGCGGGAGGAGGCAGTCATGTCGCTCAACCGTCCTTACCTGCTCGGCCCCGCTGAGGGCGAGGCGCTGTGGTTCCTCGGCAACCTCGTGACCGTCAAGGCGGGTGGTGCGCAGACCGGGGGCCGGCTCACGGCCGCGGAGTTCGTCAACGCACCCGGCTTCGCCCCGCCGCTGCACCGGCACCTGGTGGAGGACGAGGTCTTCTACCTCCTTTCGGGCACCGCCCGCTTCCTGTGCGAGGGGGAGGAGCTCGCAGCGGGCCCGGGGGACTTCGTGCTGCTCCCGGTCGGCCTGCCGCACACCTTCGTCGTCGGCTCGGAGGAGCCGATGCGCTGCCTGCAGCTCACCACCCCGTCCGGCTTCGAGGACTTCGCCACCGAGGTCAGCACCCCGGCCCTGGAGCGCAGGCTCCCCGACCCCGCCCCGATCGACCCGGCAGCCCTCGGTCACGCCGCCGCGGCCCACCACATCGAGCTCCTGGGCCCACCGCCGAACGCCGCCGCACCAGCCGAGCGGGGAGCCGCTGGCAACCCGTAGCCGCCAGGCGAGCACCCGGCGCTCGCGAGACGAGCACCGGGCGCGGAACTCAGAACGGTCTCGAATAGGAAAGGTGGGAGCAGCCACCGAAAAGAAACAACCCCAGGCCTTTGACCTGGGGTTTTGGTGGGGCGCCAGGGGATCGAACCCTGAACCCGCGGATTAAAAGTCCGCTGCTCTGCCAGTTGAGCTAACGCCCCGCGTGCCCAAGGTTACAAGGTCCGGATGATCTTCGTCGGCAAGGCTGGGCCAAGTCGGGCGCGTGTCACACCGGGTGGGTGCCTAGTGGTTGTCGCTCGTTCGGGCCGGTGCGCGGTCGTCGTGACGAGGGGCGCCGGGTGGTGCGTGCGGGGGATCGCCGGTGGCGAGGTCTTCGCTCGCGGGTCTCGCCACCGGCGATCTTCGCCCTTCGGCCGTGGTTCGCCGGAGCGTGCTCGGGCGGTGGTTAGTTCTCGGTGCGCAGCGGCGCGTCCCACGCCTCGAGGTCGCCTTCGTCCCAGTCGCCGTAGCTGGAGTTGGGCAGGACGATCCAGTCGCGCCCGATGTGCTCGATGTTGTCGGCCAGCAGCTCGGCGTCGCTGCTCTTACTCTCGCCGAAGGCGTCCCGGAAGTCGTGCAGGCTGTCGCCGACCAGCAGGGTGATCTCGTGGGTCTCGCTGACCACGGCGCGCCGCTCGTCCTTGCCGGGGGTCTGGTCCGAGTGGAGCAGGACGTTGTCCTCGCTCACCTGCGGCAGGCCGAGCCGGGTGAGGGTGTCGATCGTGTGCTTCTTGTTCTCCTCGTAGCGGTCCGAGATGTAGTAGATCGCGAAACCGCGCTCGTCGGCGTAGTCGAAGAACTCGGCTGCGCCCGGGATGAGCGCTGGGTCGCCCTCCCGCTCCCAGTGCTTCCAGGTGTCCCACGACGTGTAGTCGTGGCAGGCCTGGAGGTCGCGAGCGAGCAGGGCGGTGTTGTCGAGCACGGTTTCGTCGAGGTCGACGACGACCGCCTTCTTCGCGTTCTGCTGCGGAGGCCCGGCCTTCGCGGACAGCCGGTCCTGGGCGAGCAGCCAGGCCTGGCGCTGCATCGCGTCGACGGTGGGTGACTGCTGGTAGCGCAGACCCATCGAGTACTCCTTGATCGGGCAGTCCTCGGTCCGGTTCCCGGCCGCGTTCGCGGTGGTTGTCTGACCGGCCGACTCGTCCGCGGCGGCCGGCGCGTTGCCGGTGCTGGCCGCGAGGCCGGTCACGAGAAGGCCGATGCTGGCCAGGCCAGCGATGACCTTGCCGGTCGCGGGCATGGGTCGAGTCCTCGTCCGGGGATGTCTAGACATAGTTGTACAATTGTACACATCCTGGGTGCTGATGTCCAGGTGGTCGCTGATCTTCCCAGCTAGAGCCGCTTTTCGAGCAGGGTCGCGCTGAACCAGCCGTGCTCGAAGTCCTTTCGGCCCACCTCGGTGAAGCCGCGGGCGCGGTAGTAGGCGCGGAGGGCGGTGTTGGATTCCGCGCAGTCCAGGCGCAGGAGCTCGGCGCCTCCGGCCCGGCCGCGCTCGGCCGCCCAGCGCAGCAGGGTGTCGCCGAGGCCTCGGCCCGCGGCGGCGCGGTCGACCATGAGGCCGTGGACGTAGGCGGCCGGGGCGGGGTCCTCGCCCCAGATCTGCGGGTCGGTGCGCAGGTGGCGGAGCGCGGCGTCGATGGTTCCGCCGCGGCGCAGGACGTGCCAGTCGCCGCGGGCCACCTGCTCGGCGATCTCCTGCTCGGGGACCTCGCCGGGGCGCCACTGGTCGATTCCCCTGCCGTGCAGCCAGTTCTCGAGCTGGCGGCGCAGGCGGTGCAGGGGGCGAACGTCGGCGGGGCATGCGGGTTCGAGCACGGTCCGACGCTAGTGGACGTTCGATTTCGTCGGCCACCTTTTTGCCGAGAACTCTTGCCCCAATGCGGAACTCGACAAAGCGGTTTCCGAACCCCTTGTCCGGGACGGGTGTTCCGTTCCGCCCTCCGCGAGGCGACCGCGGTGGTGGCGTCCGCCAACGCCTACTGGTCGTCCGACGAGCACTACGCCACCGAGGAGGAGTGCGTCTTCGCGCTGGCCGAGGTGCTGCGCGAGGGGTACCGCGCGATCGTGGACAGCGGGTTGTGCTGCAGGGTCGACCCCGCGGTGCTGATGCGCCAGCGGCGACGCGATCCTGTCCTCGGGCGACAGCTGGGACGCGGGTTCGCCCAGAGGGCTCTCGCGTCGCGGGTGCACCAGGAGGCCCAGTGGGCGGAGTTGCGGTCGCTCTCCGCGGGCGCGCGCTCGGGGCGCCGGGAGTTCCGGGGCCGGTAGCGAGCGGGCGTTCGCGCGATCGGGGACTTCTCGTGTGAACCGGACGACTCGCCGCGCACTTCCGTACTCTGGGGAGGCATGGAGTTCAGCGGTGGGGTGTACCTGGTGATCGCCGGGTGGGGCGCGATGGCGCCCGACTGGGTGCAGTGGTCGGCGCTGGTTGCGACGCAGGGGATCCTGGTCGCCTTCGTCGTGCTCGCCGGGCTCGCCTGGTGGCGAGCGGACCGGCGCGCGCGGGCGCTGGCCGCGATGCTGCTCGGCGGTGTCGCGTCGTGGTTCGCCGTCGACCTGGTCAAGGGGTTCTTCCAGGCGGAACGGCCCTGCCGCGCCTACCTCGTGCAGACCGTCGAGCGCTGCGCCGACGTGAGCCACTGGTCGTTCCCCAGCGGCCACGCCGCGACCGCCGGTGGTTTCGCGGTGGCCATCGCGGTGTTCTGGCGGCGCGCGGTGTGGCTGCTGGCCGTGCTCGCGCTGCTGGAGGCGTTCCTGCGGGTGTTCATCGGCGTGCACTACCCGCACGACGTGCTGATCGGGCTGCTGTTCGGCGGCCTCATCGGCCTGCTCGCCGCGGCAGCTGGTAAGCCCAGTGCCAGGCGGCCTCCAGCGGTCCGCGCCGGTGGTGGCGCAACCACCACGTCGACAGGAGCATGAGCGCTGTGCAGATCAGCGCCCACGCGGTGATGGTCCACCACGGCCGCCATGCCTCCAGCCGCACCGCGAGCCCCAGCCCCCAGCCGTAGCAGAGCGTCGCGGCGACCAGGTTCTGGAACACGTAGCAGCTCAGCGCGGTGCGCCCGACCGAGGTGACGCCGCGGTGCAGCGGTCCGGTGCCGCGCACCAGGCTCGGGATCAGCCCGAGCAGGCCGAGCGCGACCAGGGGCGGCAGCACGTAGCGGTCGACCATGAACCAGCCCGGCCCGGCGACGGCGGTGAGCAGGTTCAGCGGCGCTCCGACGCCGAAGCCCACGAGCATCAACCGGTTGCGCAGCCGCTGCCCGCCGGCGGCGAACACCCCGGCGCGGTGCAGCTTCGCCCCGAGCAGGAACAGCGCGATCGACATCGGCACGATGAAGATCGCCTCCAGCCGGTAGGCGAGCCACTGGTCGGCCCGCGCGGCGACCTGCGCCGGCCAGCTGCCGTGCGAGTAGAGGTCGGTGGGCTCGGTGCGCAGCGCTGCGCTCCGGCCGAGCAGCGCTGCGGTGACCAGGCCGATGAAGGCCAGGTGCAGCGCGGTCATCGCGCCGATCCACCGGTTCACCGCCCGCTCGCTGCGGCCGATCAGGTGGGCCACCAGCACCGAGGTGACCGCGTAGCTCATCAGCACGTCGAACTCGAAGATCAGCAGGTAGTGCAGCAGCCCCTCGACGAACAGCAGCGCGGCGCGCCACAGGTACCGGCCGGGCCACCGCGCGCCGCGCCGCAGCGCCGAGCGGTACTGCAGCTCCAGGCCGACGCCGAACAGCAGGGTCAGCAGCGCCAGGAACTTGCCGTTGGCCAGGGTGCGCAGCGCGGTTTCCACCGCGCCCGCGAAGGTCGACGGGTCGGCGGCCGGCAGCAGGGCCGCCGGGCCGTTCGGATCGGTGAACATCCAGATGTTGGTGCCGAGCGTGCCGAAGATGGCCACGCCGCGCACCACGTCGACGGCGGTTATCCGGGAAGGCGGTGCCTGCACCCGCGTCATCGGTGACCCCCAGGACTACGTCACGTTCGGTTACGATGCAGACGCATGGTAAACAGCGGTCGAGCAGCTTTGCAATGCGACCGCATTGGAAAGGTTGAGAGTTGCCCAAGAAGGTGGACCACGAGGCGAGGCGGAACCAGATCTCCGAGGCGCTGATGCGCCTGGCCAGCAGGGGCGGGCTGGAAGCGGTGAGCTTGCGCGACGTCGCCGCCGAGGCCGGCGTGTCGATGGGCGCGGTGCAGCACTACTTCAAGAGCAAGGACGAGATGCTCGAGCACGCGATGGAGCACGTCAACTCCCGCGCCGAGCAGCGCATCAGGTCGCGCTTCGACGTCGCCGACCGCGTCCCGCGCCCGCGCGAGGTCATCCGGACCCTGATGCTGGAGATGCTGGCGCTGTCCGAGGAGAGCCGCACCGAGTTCCTCACCGCGGTGTCCTTCTTCGTGCGCGCCTCGGTCTCGCCCCGGCTGGCCGAGATCTACCGCCGGGACTGGCCGCAGCTGGAGCAGTGGGTGGCCGCCGAGCTGCGCCGCGCCCAGGAGGCCGGCGAGCTGGCCGCCGACCGCGATCTGCAGCTGGAGGCGGAACTGCTGGTCACCGTCCCGGACGGGTTGTCGTTCGGGCTGCTGCTGGGCCACCGGTCCCCGGAGCGGGCGGTGGCCGCGGTCGATCACTACCTCGGTCGGCTCTTCGGCGATTCGGGATCGGGCAGCTCGGCGTAGATCAGCGGGCCCTCGACCGCGGAGGCGGCGCCGCCGGTGGTCTCGGCCAGCCAGGCGTCGAACTCGGCGAGCGCGTCCAGCGGCACGTTGACCCGGAAGGTCACCGCGGCCTCGTAGGAGGTGTCGGCGACCTGGTAGCCGGCCGAGCGCAGCTCGTTGTCCAGGCTGCCCGCCAGCACGTAGTCGGCTTCCACCGACATCACCCGCACCGGCCTGCGCACCAGGGTTCCCACCTGCTCCAGCGCCTCGGAGACCGCCCCGCCGTAGGCGCGGACCAGCCCGCCCGCGCCGAGCTTGACGCCGCCGAAGTACCGGGTGACCACCGCGGCCACGTTGGTCAGCTCGTTGCGCTTGAGCACCTCCAGCATCGGCACGCCCGCGGTCCCCGCGGGTTCGCCGTCGTCGCTGGACTTCTGGATCTCACCGGAGTCGCCGAGCACGAACGCCGAGCAGTTGTGCCGGGCGTCGTGGAAGGCCTTGCGGCGCTGCTGGACGAACTCGCGAGCCCGCTCCTCGTCGGTCACCCGCGCCAGCGCGCAGATGAACCGGGAGCGCTTGATCTCGATCTCGTGCTCGCCGTCCCGCTCGATGGTGCGCAATCGGTCCCCTCTCCCCGCGGGCATCTTCCCATCGAGCGGAAACCGCACGTCGATGTGGTGATTTGCATAGAAGGGGAAGGCGAGTTCCCTCCCGGAAGTCCGGGCACGTACCGTCCACCCTCATGGAGCAATCATCGAGCCCGTTTGAACCAGGCGTGCGGGTGCGTGCCACGTTCGGCCGGTTCCGTGATCAGGTGGGCACGGTGGTGGAAACGGCCACCGGCCTGCCCGAGGTGTTCGAAGGCCCCTGCCTGTGGGTCCGCTTCGACGACGCGGAGGAGCCGGGACTGGTCGCCGGCCGCTTCCTCGAACAGGCGGCGTAGACGTCCTGGCGATCGCGGGTGGTTGTGACCGCGCGCAGCCACAACCACCCGGACGATGATCAGCCCCAGACCTCCGCGGCGGTCTCCACGATCAGCCGCAGCTTGGCCACCTCGTCGTCGAAGGTCAGCGAGTTCCCGTCCTTGGTGGAGGCGAACCCGCACTGCGGCGACAGGCAGAGCTGGTCCAGGTCGACGTACTTGGCGGCCTCGTCGATCTTGCGCTTGAGGTCGTCCTTGGACTCCAGCTCGCCGCGCTTGGTGGTCACCAGCCCGAGCACCACCTGCTTGCCCTCGGGCACGTAGCGCAGCGGGGCGAAGGTCCCCGAGCGCTCGTCGTCGAACTCCAGGAAGAAGCCGTCCACCTGCAGCTCGTTGAACAGGGCCTCGGCCACGAAGTCGTAACCGCCCTCGGCCGCCCAGGACGAGCGGAAGTTGCCGCGGCACATGTGCGTGGTCACCGACAGCGTGTCCGGCCGCTCCTTGAGCGATTCGTTGATCAGCTGGATCGTCTGCAGGTGCGCGTGCTCGGCGTCATCCCCCCGGTCGCGCAGCATCTCCCGCTGCTTGGGGTCGTTGAGGTAGGCCAGGCTGGTGTCGTCGAGCTGCAGGTAGTGGCAGCCCAGGTCGGCCAGCGCGCGCACCTCGGCCCGGTAGGCCGCGGCCAGGTCGGCGCGGAACTCCGCCAGGTCCGGGTAGACCTCGGTGTCGATGGCCGCGCGCCCGCCCCGGTAGTGCAGCATCCCCGGCGAGGGGATGGTCAGCTTCGGGGTGGCGGTGGTGGTCTGCTTGCTCAGGTAGGTGAACGCGTCGGCGAAGATCGTGCCGTTGAGCTTGATCTTGTCGTTGACCCGCAGGTCCGGCGTGACGAACTCGATGTCGCCCTCGGCGTTGTGGAACTGGACCTTCAGGTCGGCGTCGTCGACCCGCTCGACGCCGTCGAGCTGGTAGAGGAAGTCCATGTGCCAGGACGACCGGCGGAACTCGCCGTCGGTGGCGCTCTGCAGCCCGATCTCCTCCTGGGCCTTGACCACGGAGGTGATCGACTCGTCCTCGATACGATGCAGCTCGGCGTCGTCGATGCGGCCTGCCGCGTGGTCCTCCCGGGCCTGCAGGAGGCGCTCCGGGCGGAGCAGGCTGCCGACGTGGTCGGCGCGGAACGGTGGTGCGACTCGTGGGCTCATGGCAGGCAACATAGTTCGCGTGCACGGGCGTGCATAGGTCGCTTTTCAACATTCGGAAAGGGCCTTGCGCGGGGTTCGCGAAACCGGGTTCGCGCTGGTCATGCACGTCGTGTGACCAACGACAATTCGGTACATCCGGTCGAGTGGATAAAATTGCGTGGGCAGCAGCGCCGGGATGACGGATGGAGACGATGCGGGTTCTCGTAGTCGGGGCCGGAGTCGGAGGGCTCGCCATCGCCAACGGCCTGCTAGGCAAGGGCCATGACGTGCACGTGTACGAGCACGCCGAGGCGCTGCGCACCACGGGTGCGGGCATCACGGTCTGGAGCAACGGCACCGCCGCGCTGCGCGAGCTCGGCGTGGACATCGAGCAGCTCGGCAGACCGCTGCGCAGCCTGCGCTCGCTGGCCGACTCGGGGCGCCTGCTGTGGGAGGCCGACCTCGACGAGGTCACCGAGAAGCTGGGCTCGCCCACCGTGCAGATCCCCCGGCGCACGCTGATCTCGGCGATGGCCGCGGCGCTGCCCGCCGAGCGCCTGCACTTCGACCGCCGCTGCGTGGCGGTCGCCGAGCACCCCGATCACGTCGAGGTCACCTTCGCCGACGGCGGCGTCGCCACGGGCGACCTGCTGATCGGCGCCGACGGCCAGCGCTCGGTGGTGCGCAAGGAGGTGCTGGGCGGCGACCCCGCCAAGCTCACCGGCTGGGCCAGCTGGCAGGGCCTGACCCGCAGCGAGCTGCCCGTGGCCTACGGCCACCAGACGCTCAACATCGCGGGCCGCAACGCGCACTGCGGGCTGATCCCGACCGGCGACGGCCTGCTGCACTGGTGGTTCGACATGCCCTGGCAGGAGGGCGACCCGGTGCTGGGCGTGGCCGAGCTGCGCGAGCACTTCCGCGGCTGGCCGGATCCGGTGGACCGGCTGCTGGCCTCGGTCACCGACGACGACCTGGGCTTCTTCCCGCACATCCGGCACAAGGTCCCGCAGGTGTGGGGCGGTGCGCGCAGCACCCTGCTGGGCGACGCGGTGCACGCGATGCCGCCCGCGGTGGCGCAGGCCGCCAACCAGACCATGGAGGACGCCTGGCTGCTCACCCAGTACCTCGGTGACGTCGAGGGCGCCCCGGCCGACCTGCTGCGCGCCTACGAGCGCGAGCGCCGCCCGCGCGCGCTGAAGGTCTCCCGCACCGCGCTGTTCACCTCGGCCCAGCGCCGCACGCCGATCCAGCGCCTCGCGGTGTTCCCTAAGTGGCTGGCCACCCGAAGCCAGGTCGCCACCCTGCGGGCGGGCAGCAACGTGCTGCGGGCGCTGACCCCGCCGCGCCCCGGCATCTCGATGGCCTGACGGTCCCGGAACGACGAAACCCCCGGCCAGCTGACCGGGGGTTTCGACGTGTCGCAGGTGCTCAGGCGCCCAGCTCGTCCGGGTGCGGGCCGACGCGCTCGCCGGTCTCCAGGGCGGTGATGGCCGCCATGTCGTCCTCGGCCAGCTCGAAGTCGAAGATCGAGATGTTGTCCTCGATCCGCGACGGGGTCACCGACTTCGGGATCGTGACGTTGCCCAGCTGGATGTGCCAGCGCAGCACGATCTGAGCCGGCGTCTTGCCGTACTTCTCGGACAGGTTGGTGATCGTCTCGCTGTCCAGCAGGCCGTTGTTGCGGCCCAGCGGGCTCCACGCCTCGGTCGCGATGTCGTGCTCGGCGTGGAACGCGCGCAGCTCGGCCTGCGGCAGGTTCGGGTGCAGCTCGATCTGGTTCAGCGCGGGCACCACGTCGGTCTCCTCGAACAGCCGACGCAGGTGGTGGATCTGGAAGTTCGAGACGCCGATGGCCTTGGCGCGGCCGCTCTTGTGGATCTCCTGGAAGGCCTTCCAGGTGTCGACGTAGAGGTCCTTGCCCGGGACCGGCCAGTGGATCAGGTACAGGTCCACGTAGTCCAGGCCCAGCCGGGCCAGGCTGTCGTCGAAGGCCTTGAGGGTGCTGTCGTAGCCCTGGTCGTCGTTCCACAGCTTGGTGGTGATGAACAGGTCCTCGCGGCTGATCCCCGATTCGGCGATCGCCTTGCCCACGCCCTCCTCGTTGCCGTACACCTTCGCCGTGTCGATGCTCCGGTAGCCGGCGTCCAGGGCGCTGCGGACCGGGTCGACGACCTCGTCCGCGGGGACCTGGAAGACGCCGTAACCGAGCTGCGGGATCGACGCGCCGGTGTTCAGCGTGATGTTCGGAACCTGTGTCATGTGGGTGTTTCCTCCGCCGATTTCGGAAAATGTCTGGCCACACGGGCCCCACGTCCGGCTGGAACCGATTCAGCGGCGCCGGCATTCCTAGACCGCCGTGTGACCGAGGCAACCGCGCGACAACGGTATTGGCCCGGCGCCCGGGGTGCTAGCCGAGGCTGGCCACCGACTCCTCGTTGCGCGAGGCCTGGTGCGAGGCGACCAGCTTGCCCGCCCGCGGGCCCCGGTCCATCCGGCCCGAGGCCAGCGCGAAGCCCAGGCCCACCACGGCCAGCAGCGCGCCGACCCAGCTCGGCGAGACCAGTCCGAACCCGGCGGCGATCACCAGGCCGCCCAGGTAGGCGCCCAGCGAGTTGGCGATGTTGAACGTGGACTGGATGCTCGCCGAGCCCAGCGCGGGAGCCTCCTTGGCCTTGTCCAGGATCCGCGCCTGGATGCTGGGGATCGCGGTGAAGCCGGTCGCGCCGATCAGGAAGACCATGATCGGGGCCAGCACCGGGCTGCTCGCGGTCAGCGCGAACACGACCAGCGAGACGGCCAGCGAGGACAGGCCCGCGTAGAGGGTCTTCAGCGGCGACTTGTCGGCCAGCCTGCCGCCCAGCGCGGTGCCGACGGTCATGCCCACGCCGAAGACGGCCAGCAGCGGGGTGACCGCGGTGGGGCTGTAGTGGGTGACCTCGGTGAGCACCGGCTTGATGTAGCTGTAGAAGGAGAAGATCGCCGCGAAGCCGAAGACCACCACGCCGAAGGCCATCCACACCTGCGGGTGGCGGAAGGCGCGCAGCTCGCCGCGCAGGCTGGCCTCGGTGGGCTTGGGCTGCTTGGGCACCAGCGCGGCCACCGCGGCCAGGGCGAGCACGCCGATCACCGCGACCAGGCCGAAGGCCCAGCGCCAGCCGAGCGCGTGCCCGAGCTGGGTGCCGACCGGAACGCCGACGATGTTGGCAACGGTCAGGCCGAGGAACATCATCGAGATGGCCCGGCCGCGCTTGTCCGCGGAGACCAGGCTGGCGGCCACGACCGCGCCGACGCCGAAGAACGCGCCGTGCGGCAGGCCGGAGACGAACCGCGCGGCCAGCAGCAGCTCGTGGCTGTAGGAGAACGCCGAGAACAGGTTCCCGACGGTGAACAGCACGAGCATGCTCAGCAGCATGGTCTTGCGGTGCGCGCGCATGCCGGCCATGGTCAGCAGCGGGGCGCCGATGACCACGCCGAGCGCGTAGAGCGAGATGTACCCGCCCGCGTCGGGGATGGACACGTGCAGGTCGGAGGCTGCTTCGGGCAGCAGCCCCATCATCACGAACTCGGTCGTTCCGATCCCGAATGCGGCGATGGCCAGTGCCAGCAGGGCAATGGGCAACGAAGTCTCCCGTTGTGGAAAGTGGGTGGTCGCTGCGCGCTGCGGTGCGGCGAGCGGTGAGGTCTCTCGCGGGGCGGCGGAATCGATTCAGCTCCGCCGTCGTCAATGTCGATCCCAGCGATTGCAACGTTACAAGAGGTGCGACCCATTCCTCGCCCGGTTATGAACCGGGCCACTGCCCAGATCGCCCGTTCGGGCCAATAAGGTGCGCGGATGATCGGTCCACTGTGGAATTGACCAGTGCGCTGCGCACAGCTCGGCGGCGGTCCGGTTGGGCGGAACGGCAAATGGGAAGGGTGGAAACTTCTCGCAACTCGCTGGCCCGACGCCGCACGAGCCGCTTAGTTCTCGATCCGAGAGCACCTCGGTGGACGGAGAATCCCATGCGAAGTCCAGCTCTGCGCGTGTTGGCCGCCCTGCTGCTCGCCCTGACGACGCTGATCGCGGGCGCGCTCCCGGCCGCGGCGGCGCCGCCGCGACCCAGCGAGTTCGTCAGCAGGCCGGACCTGAGCCCGCCGGTGGTGACGATCGACCAGGGGCCGCAGGGCACCGAACCCGGCTACGTCTTCGTCGCGCCGCACGGCACCGACGCGCAGAGCGGGCCGATGATCGTCGACGACACCGGTCAGCCCGTCTGGTTCCAGCCGGTCGGCGACGGCGATCAGCGGTTCACCATGGACTTCAAGGCCCAGACCTACCGCGGCGAACCCGTGCTGACCTGGTGGCAGGGCGCTCCGCACCCGGGCTACGGCTCCGGCGAGTACGTGATCCTGGACCGGTCCTACCGCCAGATCGCGACCGTGCGCGCGGGCAACGGCCTGCAGGCCGACCTGCACGAGATGCAGATCACGCCGCGCGGCACCGCGCTGATCATCGCCTACCGCACGGTGCAGCTGGACCGGCCAGTCGTGGAAGGCGTGGTGCAGGAGATCGACATCGCCACCGGCGACGTGCTGCTCGACTGGCGCAGCCTCGACCACGTCGCGCCGGAGGAGTCCACCGTTCCCGCGCCGGAGGACCCGGCAGCGCCGCACGACTACATCCACCTCAACTCGATCACCGAGGACGCGGCGGGCGACCTGCTCATCTCCGCGCGGCACACCGACGCGCTCTACCAGGTCGACCGCGACACCGGTGACGTGCTGTGGCGGATGGGCGGCACGCGCAGCGACTTCGCGGTCGACCCGGAGGCGCGCTTCGCCCGCCAGCACGACGCGCGGTGGCTGCCCGGCGGTCAGCTGAGCCTGTTCGACAACGCCGCCAGCGAACCCGGGCCCGCCTCCCGCGGCGTGGTGCTCGACGTCGACCAGCAGGCCCGCACCGTCGGCCTGGCGCAGCACTTCGACCAGCCCTCCGGGGCCACCAGCGTCAGCCAGGGCAGCCACCAGGTGCTGCCCGGCGGCAACCACTTCGTCGGCTGGGGATCGGTCCCGGAGTTCACCGAGTTCGGCCCGGACGGGTCGGTGCGGCTGCACGGCTCGCTCGGCGACGGCATGGAGTCCTACCGCGCCTACAAGCTGGACTGGACCGGCGCCCCCGCCGACGCGCCGGCGGCGGTGATGCGCGACGAGACCGGCGTGCGCGCCATCTACGCGAGCTGGAACGGCGCCACGGAGGTCCGCTCCTGGCGGGTCCTGGCCGGGTCGAACCCGGACCAGCTGCGGCCGGTCGTGCAGGACGTGCCGCGCGCGGGCTTCGAGACCCGGGCCGTGCTGCCCTCCCCGGAGCCCTTCGCGGCGGTCGAGGCCCTGGACGCCGACGGGCGGGTCATCGGCCGCAGCCCGGTGATCGAACCCGCGCGCTAGCGCCAGGCCGGAGGACTTCTTCCAACGTAAGTCGCCGGGAGGCCTTCGTTGAAAAAGTCCCCGGCTGCTTCGCCGGGAGGTGTGGACCGCGCCGGTGCCTAGCGGTTCCGGCGCAGGCCGACGTGCGCTTCGGCCTCCAACCGCTCGGCCATGTGCGGGTAGTGCAGCTCGAAGGCCGGGCGGATCGACCGGATGCGCGGCAGCTCGGTGAAGTTGTGCCGCGGCGGCGGGCAGCTGGTCGCCCACTCCAGCGAGTTCCCGTGGCCCCACGGGTCGTCGACGTCGACGACCTCGCCGAAGCGGTAGCTGACGAACACGTTGTACAGGAACGGCAGCATCGAGGCGCCCAGCACGAACGCGCCGATGGTGGAGATCAGGTTCAGCGTGGTGAACCCGTCGGTGACCAGGTAGTCGGCGTAGCGCCGCGGCATGCCCTCCGAGCCGAGCCAGTGCTGCACCAGGAAGGTCAGGTGGAAGCCCACGAAGGTCAGCCAGAAGTGCATCTTGGCCAGCCGCTCGTCCATCATCCGCCCGGTGATCTTCGGGAACCAGTAGTACACCCCGGCGAACACCGCGAACACGATCGTGCCGAACAGCACGTAGTGGAAGTGCGCCACCACGAAGTAGGTGTCGGTGATGTGGAAGTCCAGCGGCGGGGCGGCCAGCAGGATCCCGGTCAACCCGCCGAGCAGGAAGGTCACCAGGAACCCGACCGAGAACAGCATCGGCGACTCGAAGGTGAGCTTGCCGCGCCACATGGTGCCGATCCAGTTGAAGAACTTGATCCCGGTGGGCACCGCGATCAGGAACGTGGTGAAGGCGAAGAACGGCAGCAGCACCGCGCCGGTGGCGAACATGTGGTGCGCCCACACCACCACCGACAGGCCCATGATCACCAGGGTGGCGAAGACCAGCCCGGTGTAGCCGAACAGCGGCTTGCGGCTGAACACCGGCAGGATCTCGGTGACGATGCCGAAGAACGGCAGGGCCACGATGTAGACCTCGGGATGGCCGAAGAACCAGAACAGGTGCTGGTAGAGGACCGAGCCGCCGTGCGCCGGGTCGAACACGTGCGCGCCGAGGTGCCGGTCGGCCAGCAGCCCGAACAGGGCCGCGGTCAGGATCGGGAAGGCCATCAGCACCAGCAGGCTGGTGGCCAGGATGTTCCAGCAGAAGATCGGCATCCGCCACATCGTCATGCCCGGGCAGCGCAGGCAGATCAGCGTGGTGATCATGTTGACCGCGCCGAGGATGGTGCCCAGGCCGCTGACGATCAGCCCGGAGGCCCACACGTCCCCGCCCAGGCCCGCGCTGTACATCCCGCGGGACAGCGGCGCGTAGGCCGTCCACCCGAACTCCGCCGCTCCGCCGGGCATCAGCAGCCCGCTGACCACGAGCAGCCCGCCGAACAGGAACAGCCAGTAGGAGAGCGCGTTCAGCCGGGGGAACGCCACGTCCGGGGCGCCGATCTGCAGCGGCAGGATGATGTTGGCGAAGCCGAACACGATCGGGGTGGCGAACAGCAGCAGCATGATCGTGCCGTGCATGGTGAACAGCTGGTTGTACTGCTCCTGGGAGAGGAACTGCATGCCCGGCTGCGCGAGCTCGCCCCGGATGAGCAGCGCCATCGCCCCGCCGAGCAGGAAGAACGCGAACGAGGTGATCAGGTAGAGCACCCCGATGTCCTTCGGGTCGGTGGTGCGCAGCCAGGGGATCAGCTTCCGGCCCTTGCGCGGTCGCCAGCCCGTTCGAGCACGCGTGGGTACTGCGGTCGGACTGATCCCGGTGGTCGCCATTCGCGCCTCCAGACGCGCCCCTGCGCTGTGCCACCTCAGTCTTTACCCGCGCGAGGGGTGCCGCAATCGACCGCGGGGGCCACGTAGGGGTGACGCGGCCGATCAGGCCGCGGCGATGGCGCCGTGCGCCATGTGGCCGAGCAGCTCGGCCATCTGCGCCTGGTCCAGGTGGGCGCTGAACGGCGTGGAGTTGATCAGGCCGAACACCGCGTGCGCGGTGGCCCTGGCGGTGGCCGGTTCGAGCTCCGGGCGCGCGCGGCACAGCGCCTCGACCCACACCTCGACGTAGCTGCGCTGCGACTCGCGCACCCGGTGCCGGTCGTGCTCGGTGAGGCTGTCCAGGTCGCGCATGTGCAGCGTGATCAGCGACGGGTTGCGCAGCGCGAAGTCGACGTGCCAGCGCACCAGGCCGCGCAGCGCGTCCTCGGGGTCCGACGCGGAGCCGACCCGCTCGCGCCCGCCGCGCAGCAGCCGGTCGCTGATGCCGGTCAGCAGCTCGGCGAGCATCGCGTCCTTGCTGCGGAAGTGCCGGTAGAGCGCGGGGCCCGACACGCCGACGGCCTTGCCGATGTCGTCGATGCCGACGCCGTGGAACCCGGCGCGCGCGAACCGCTCCGCCGCGGCGGCCAGGATCTGCTCGCGGCGGGTCGGGGTGGCTCCATCGGTTGACATCGGGACGAATCCTAGACGAAGCGGTTAGTGCTCGTTAACATCGAGACCAGGTTAACGCTGACTAACACCGCTTGGAAGGTGTGCTCATGGATGCGCCCACCCTGCGCAC
Organism: Saccharopolyspora griseoalba; assembly: GCF_042665275.1. Classification (NCBI taxonomy): domain Bacteria; kingdom Bacillati; phylum Actinomycetota; class Actinomycetes; order Pseudonocardiales; family Pseudonocardiaceae; genus Saccharopolyspora; species Saccharopolyspora griseoalba. Next base: position 26,732 of record NZ_JBHTCJ010000004.1, read on the forward strand.
GGCCGTGGACCCGGCCGCGCCCGAGTACGCGCGCAACGCCGAGCAGCACGCCGAGCTCGTCGCCGATCTCAACGCGCAGCTGGACCGCGTCCGCCTCGGCGGACCGGAGAAGGCGCGGATCCGGCACGTCGAGCGCGGCAAGCTGCTGCCCCGCGACCGGGTCGACGCGCTGCTGGACCGCGGCTCGCCGTTCCTGGAGCTGTCCCCGATGGCAGCGCACGGCCTCTACGACGACGAGGCCCCGTCGGCGGGCATCATCACCGGCATCGGTCGCGTCGCCGGGCGCGAGTGCGTGGTGGTGGCCAACGACGCGACCGTCAAGGGCGGCACCTACTACCCGGTGACGGTCAAGAAGCACCTGCGCGCCCAGGAGGTCGCGCTGCACAACAACCTGCCGTGCCTGTACCTGGTGGACTCCGGCGGGGCGTTCCTGCCCAGGCAGGACGAGGTGTTCCCGGACCGGGAGCACTTCGGGCGGATCTTCTACAACCAGGCCACCATGTCCGCGCGCGGCATCCCGCAGATCGCCGCGGTGCTCGGCTCGTGCACCGCCGGCGGTGCCTACGTCCCGGCGATGAGCGACGAAGCGGTCATCGTGCGCGAGCAGGGCACCATCTTCCTGGGCGGCCCGCCGCTGGTGAAGGCCGCGACCGGTGCCGAGGTCACCGCCGAGGAGCTCGGCGGCGGCGAGCTGCACTCCCGCACCTCCGGAGTCACCGACCACCTGGCCGTCGACGACGCCGACGCGCTGCGCCGGGTGCGCTCCATCGTGAGCACCCTGGGCCCGCGCGAGCCCAAGCCGTGGGAGGTGGCGCCGAGCGAGGAGCCGGCGGTGGACCCGGCCGGGCTCTACGGCGCGGTGCCCACCGACTCGCGCACCCCCTACGACGTGCGCGAGGTGATCGCGCGGATCGTCGACGGCAGCCGGTTCGCCGAGTTCAAGCAGGAGTACGGCCAGACGCTGGTCACCGGGTTCGCCCGGATCCACGGCAACCCCGTGGGCATCGTGGCCAACAACGGCATCCTGTTCGCCGAGTCGGCGCTCAAGGGCGCCCACTTCGTCGAGCTGTGCGACAAGCGCTCCATCCCGCTGGTGTTCCTGCAGAACATCTCCGGGTTCATGGTCGGCAAGGAGTACGAGGCGGGCGGGATCGCCAAGCACGGCGCGAAGATGGTCACCGCCGTCGCCTGCGCGCGGGTACCCAAGTTCACGGTGGTCATCGGCGGGTCCTTCGGCGCGGGCAACTACTCGATGTGCGGCCGGGCGTACTCGCCCCGGTTCCTGTGGATGTGGCCCAACGCGCGGATCTCGGTGATGGGCGGCGAGCAGGCCGCCTCGGTGCTGGCCACGGTCCGCCGCGATCAGGTCGAGGCTCGCGGCGAGCAGTGGCCGGAGGCCGAGGAGGAGGCCTTCAAGGAGCCGATCCGCGAGCAGTACGAGACCCAGGGGCACCCGTACTACGCGACCGCGCGGCTCTGGGACGACGGCGTGATCGACCCGCTGCAGACCCGCGGCGTGCTGGGCCTGGCCATCTCGGCGGCGGGCAACGCACCGCTGGAACCGGTCTCCTACGGCGTCTTCCGGATGTGAGGGATGGGCATGTTCGACACGGTTCTGGTGGCCAACCGCGGTGAGATCGCGGTCCGGGTGATCCGCACGCTGCGCGGCCTGGGCATCAGGTCGGTCGCGGTGTTCAGCGACGCCGACCGCGACGCCCGGCACGTGGCCGAGGCGGACACGGCGGTCCACATCGGACCCAGCCTGGCCGCGGAGAGCTACCTCAACGGCAAGCGGATCCTGGACGCCGCGCGGGAGACCGGGGCCCGGGCGATCCACCCCGGCTACGGCTTCCTCGCGGAGAACGCGCAGTTCGCCCGCGACTGCGCGCAGCACGACATCGCCTTCATCGGCCCGCCCGCTGCGGCGATCGAGTCCATGGGCGACAAGATCCGCGCCAAGCAGGCGGTCACCTCGGCGGGCGTGCCGGTGGTGCCCGGGCGCAGCGACCCCGGGCTCACCGACGCCGACCTGCGCGCGGCCGCGCTGGAGGTCGGCTTCCCGGTGCTGATCAAGCCCTCGGCCGGCGGTGGCGGCAAGGGCATGCGCCTGGTGCACGAGGAGTCCGAGCTCACCGCGCAGATCTCCTCCGCGCGGCGGGAGGCCGCCGCCGCGTTCGGCGACGACACCCTGTTCCTGGAGCGGTTCGTCACCCGGCCCCGGCACATCGAGGTCCAGGTGCTGGCCGACGGGCGCGGCAACGTCGTGCACCTCGGCGAGCGCGAGTGCAGCCTGCAGCGCAGGCACCAGAAGATCATCGAGGAGGCCCCGTCGGCGCTGCTGGACGCGGCCACCCGCGAGCGCATCGGGGCCTCGGCGGTCGACGCGGCGAAATCGGTCGGCTACATCGGCGCCGGGACGGTCGAGTTCATCGTCTCCGCCGACGCGCCGGACGAGTTCTTCTTCATGGAGATGAACACCCGCCTGCAGGTCGAGCACCCGGTCACCGAGCTGGTCACCACCGCCCGCGGGCAGCGCGGCGTCGACCTGGTCGAGCAGCAGGTGCGCATCGCCGCGGGCGAGCCGCTGCCCTGGAGCCAGCAGGACCTCGGCATCCAGGGCCACGCGGTGGAGGCCCGGGTCTACGCCGAGGACCCGGCGCGCGGCTTCCTGCCCACCGGCGGCGAGCTGCTGGCCGTGCGCGAACCGACCGGCGTGCGCGTCGACTCCGGGATCCGGACCGGTGACCGCGTCGGCTCGGACTACGACCCGATGCTGGCCAAGGTGATCGCCTGGGCCGGTGACCGCGGGGACGCGCTGCGCAGGCTCGACGCGGCGCTGGCCGACACCGTCGTGCTCGGCCTGCGCACCAACATCGCCTTCCTGCGCGCCCTGCTGCAGCACCCCGAGGTCCGCGACGGGCGGCTGGACACCGGCCTGGTCGAGCGCGACCTCGACGAGCTCACCGCCGAGACCCCGGGCGAGGACGTGCCGGTGGCCGCGGCCCTGGAGCGGCTGCTCGCCGCGCAGCCCCGCGGGCAGGTGGTGGACCCGTGGGAGGTCCCGGACGGCTGGCGGCTCGGCGAGGCCGCCTGGAGCACCTGGCGCTTCGCCACCCCCGACGGCGAGCACGAGGTCCGGCTGCGCGGCACTCCCGAGGACGCCGAGGTGTCCGCGGAGTCCGGCGTGCACCGCGCCTCGGCGAGCAGGCGCGGCGACGAGCTGACCACGACCTACCGGGGCCGCACCCGCCGCTACCGCTGCGCGCACGTCGACGACACCACCTGGCTGGCCGCCGACGGGCACACCTGGGCGCTGGCCGAGCACCGGCTGCTCGCCGAGCGCGGTGGCAGCGGCGGCCGCTCCGACGGCGTGGTCTCCAGCCCGATGCCCGGAACCGTGCTGGCCGCCGAGGTGGCCGAGGGCCAGCGGGTCGCGGCCGGGCAGAAGTTGTTCGTCGTCGAGGCGATGAAGATGGAGCACACCATCACCGCGCCCCTCGACGGCGTCGTCACCGAAGTGCACGCCACGCAGGGGCAGCCGGTCGGGCTCGACCAGCCGCTGGCTGTCCTGGAACCGCGACAGGAGGCCTGACGATGGTGGACCACCGGCTCAACGAGGAGCACGAGGCGCTGCGCGAGAGCGTGCAGGCCTTCGCCCGCAAGGAAGTGGCACCGGTCATCGGCGACTACTACGAGCGGGAGGAGTTCCCCTACCCGCTGGTGCGCAAGATGGGGGAGATGGGGCTGTTCGGCCTGCCCGTGCCCGAGGAGCACGGGGGCATGGGCGGCGACTACTTCGCCCTGTGCCTGGCCCTGGAGGAACTGGCCAGGGTCGACTCCTCGGTGGCCATCACCCTCGAGGCCGGGGTCTCGCTGGGCGTGATGCCGATCCTCCGGTTCGGAACCGCGGAGCAGCGGAGCACCTGGTTGCCGGAGCTGGCCTCCGGCCGGGTGCTGGGCGCGTTCGGGCTCACCGAGCCCGGCGGGGGATCGGACGCGGGCGCGACCCGGACCACCGCGGTCCTGGACGGGGACCACTGGGTGATCAACGGGACCAAGGCGTTCATCACCAACTCCGGCACGGACATGACCGGTTTCGTCACGGTCACGGCGGTCACGGGTGAGCGCCCGGACGGGGGCAAGGAGATCTCCACGATCCTGGTGCCCTCGGGCACGCCCGGATTCCAGGTCGCCAAGAAGTACTCGAAGGTCGGCTGGAACGCCTCGGACACCCACGCGCTGTCCTTCGACGACTGCCGGGTGCCGGCGGCCAACCTGGTCGGCGAGCGGGGCCGCGGCTACGCTCAGTTCCTCGCCACGCTCACCGAGGGCCGGGTCGCCATCGCCGCGGTGGGCGTGGGGCTGGCGCAGGGCTGCGTGGACGAGTGCCTGCGCTACCTGGGCGAGCGGGAGGCCTTCGGCCGAAAGATCGGCGAGTACCAGGCGATGCAGTTCAAGATCGCCGAGATGGACCTGCGCGCGCACACCGCCCGGCTGGCCTACCACGACGCAGCGTCCCGGATGCTGCGCGGTGAGCCGTACAAGAAGCAGGCCGCCATCGCCAAGCTGGCCTCGTCGAACGCGGCGATGGACAACGCCCGCGATGCCACTCAGATCTTCGGCGGCTACGGCTTCATGAACGAGACCCCGGTGGGGCGGTTCTACCGGGACGCCAAGATCCTCGAGATCGGCGAGGGCACCAGCGAAGTCCAGCTGATGCTCATCGCCAGGGAACTGGGCCTGCCGGCCTGAGCCGCGACATGCCGCTCGACGTTCGGAGCGGGGGCATGTCGCGCTGAGGGCCTCTCACGACGAAGACCGCGGCCGCGATTCGGGGTGTCGCGGCCGCGGTCTTCGCGCGTGCTTACTGGAAGCGCCCGTGCGGAACGGTGATCTCCTCGGTCCGTTCGACGTCGGGGTACTGCGCCTGTCCCGCCGGTCCGGGAGGTGCCGGTGGCGCGGGTGCCGCCGGCGCGGGGCCGGCCTGCAGGCCGGGGTGCGCGTTGTCGGGGTTGGGCTGGAACGGGTCGCCGGCTCCAGCGTAGGGGTCGGGGTCGGGGGTGATGTCGTGCTGCGCGGTCTCCTCACCGGGCCACTGCGGCGGGTGCTGCGGCGGCTGCGGTGCGGGTTCGGGCGCCGGGGCCGGCTCCTTCTCGGCCACCTCGAGGTGTTGCATCACCCAGTCGCGCGCCAGCGCGGCCGGGGACGTGCCCTGCTTGAAGGCGAGCTCCTTGAGCCGCTCGTTGGCCAGCAGCGGAAGCCGCAGCTGGTGGACCTCGGCATTGCCAAAGCGACGTCCGGATCCGGTGGATTCGACGTCGTCCTCCGGCTCCAGCGCAGCCAGGTACGACTCGAACTCGGGGTCGGGTTCGGCTTCCTCGGCAGGCTTGCGCTGCCGAGTCGCCTTGATGCGTCCTAGAGCCACGCGGCCACGATAACGGTTGTGTTGCGGCCTGCCCATCGCCAGCGCCCGGATTGTCCGCGTGGGTTTTTGCCGGGTTCGCGCCGCGACGCCCGGCGGGGCGGGGCGAGGATGCGCTGCGAAAACGCCCTGATGTGCGGAAAGCCCCCGCGCCAGGGGGAAGGACGCGGGGGCCGGAGGGGATCTCCACAGGTGCTGACCGGGGGTGTGTCAGCGGCTTTGATTGTGGCACGCGTCCCACTCTTTTGGGGAGTGTCTGTTCACGATTAGTGCTCAGCAGACCGTGAACGTCGCATTTGTCCGATAGAGCCCTTCCTCCTCCCGCGAAGCCTCGCGGGAGGAGGGCGGTAGACCTCGCGGGGCGCGGCTGGTGATCCCTCCGCGGGCGGTGTGAGCCGCGCGATGTCCGAAGTGGATCATGTGCAGGCACGCGATTACTCAGCGTTGAACCCGAATCACTCTCTGGGGGGCTGCGGTTGTTGAGAACCTGTGGATAACCTGCGGCCGGAACCCGAGCCTGGGAGGCGCAATGTACGGGTCGCTGGACGTACGAAAGTTCTTGTGGCAGCAGGAAGACGGGCAGGTGTGGGGGTCGTCCGCGGTGCCCGGGCAGCGCGCCGGTGAGCCCTCGCGCGTCTCCGAAGAGCAGGTGCACCGCGCGAGAGTCGCGGTCGCCCGCAGTGCGCACAGCGCCGAGGACTGCAAGCTGCTGCTGGACATGCTGGGCCTGGTCCCGGACGAGGACGGCGAGCCTCCGGTCAGCCGCTGACCGTCGAGCGGGCGGTGACGGGGCCGAGTGCGCCGGTGTCGCCGAACGCGTGACGGCCGCGGCCGCTGTCGAGCGAGGGCTGCGCGCCGTCGGTGACGTCGGGTTGCGATGCCGTCAGTCGTCCGAGTGGCTCGTTCCCGTGCGAGCGGTCGCTCGTCGCGGCGCGGGCGCCGGGCTCGAGGGCGCGCGGCGCGCGAACCTTGAGGTGCAGGTCACAAAAATGACCATGAGTCCGCTTTGTTCGATTCGTCCGGATGGCGAGTCGGTCGGGGGTGCGGGGTCGCCTCCGGGCGCCCTTCGGTCGCCCCTGGCGTTTGCCCAGTTCAAGTGGCTAGACTCGGGCTCCCGCGTGGACGCCGAGGCCCGTCCGCGAGGGGGTTGGCGCGCCTTGGGGACCCCCCTGTTTGGGCGCCCGATGGGCATGTCGTAAGCTTTAATCACTGCCAACGGGGCGCTCCCGAAAGGGGAAAGCCGGTTGGAGGCAAGGCCGAGGTCGGTTCCGGATCGGCCAAGCCCCCATCGTCTAGCGGCCTAGGACGCCGCCCTTTCAAGGCGGTAGCGCGGGTTCGAATCCCGTTGGGGGTACGGACAACTGAAGAACGAAGCATGGCCCAGTGGCGCAGTTGGTTAGCGCGCCGCCCTGTCACGGCGGAGGTCGCGGGTTCGAGTCCCGTCTGGGTCGCCAAGGCGAACGGCTACGAGCCGGACGCTATCGGCCAGGTAGCTCAGTTGGTACGAGCGTCCGCCTGAAAAGCGGAAGGTCGGCGGTTCGACCCCGCCCCTGGCCACCGCTCAGAGCTGCGAAGAAGCCCCTCCGGATCCCGGAGGGGCTCTTTTGGGTCTCAGTTCGCGCCCCGGAAGTAGGTGTTGACGCGCGCCGGAGTCCGTCCGTGACGTGCGCAGCGCTGCTTCATCGAGTTGTTCGACCAGCCCACGAGGTCCATCACCGCCCGGCCCCAGCATCAGGGGTGCGCGTGGCTGCGGTGTGCGGAGCGCCATGCGTCGACGGCGGCGAATGATCAGCTTGCCTCGGACGCCGCCGCATCCGCGGAGCTCCGGCGTTCCTTCTGCTCGAGCGCGTCGATGGCGGAGCCCGTGAGGCTGCGCTCGATGTGCGAGTGCATGAGCGCACGTGCTCCGCCGGCGTCGCCGGCCGCGATGAGGTCGAAGAGCTCGTGGTGCTCTCGGTGATCGCGGGTGCGCGGCTCTTCCCCGGGTGGGAGCTCCAAGCCGATGCGCCGGTAGCGGTCGGACTTGTCCCAGACGTCGTCGAGCATCCTGATCAGGACATCGTTGTGCGAGGCCAGGTACAGCGCCCGGTGGAAGGCCCGGTGCGCGGTCAACGCTTCCTCGCCCCAGGCGCGGGTCACCGGGAGCAGTCGAGCGGATGCAGCGCGCAGCGCGGCGATGTCGTCGTCGGTGCGGCGTTCCGCGGCGAGCTCGGCAGCCGTGGGGTCGAGGGAGAGGCGGACCTCGAAGAGCTGTCGAGCCTCGCTGGCGCTCATGTTCGCCACGCGGGCGTCCCGCTGGGTGTCGAGATCGATCAGGCCTTCGCTGCTGAGCCGGCGGACCGCTTCGCGCAGCGGGGTGAGGCTCATGCCCAACTCGGCAGCCAGTTCGTGCTGGGCGAGGCGGGATCCGGGGAGCAGGCTCCCGGAGAGGACGCGCTCGCGGAGTTCGACGTAGGCGACGTCGCCCTTGCTCGAGAACACGTTCACGTCGCCAACTCCCCGTCGAACCAGGCTTGTGCTGAGGCTCGACCCACCCTAGCATCGGGTTACAATTTATAAATTACAACGGGAGTTGTGCATGAAGATCACCGCTGTGCACGAGGGAGTCGTCCCGATCAGCTCGTCGATCCGCAACGCTTGGATCGACTTCAGCTCGATGGACTGCTCGATCGTGGCGATCGTCTCGGACGTCGTGCGCGATGGCGAGCCGATCGTGGGCTACGGGTTCAACTCCAACGGCCGCTACAGCGCCGGGGAGATCCTGCGCCGCCGGATCATCCCGCGCCTGCTGGAAGCGGACCCGGAGGCGCTGCTCGCCGAGGACGACCAGCTCGACCCCGCACGGGCGTGGGATTTCATGATGCGCAACGAGAAGCCCGGCGGGCACGGCGAGCGTTCGGTCGCGGTCGGAGTGGTGGACATGGCGTTGTTCGACCTCGCCTCCAAGATCGCCGGACAGCCGCTCTACCGGTGGCTGTCGAACCGCTACGGCGACGGCCAGCCCGACGAGGAGGTCTTCGTCTACGCCGCGGGCGGCTACTACGCCCCCGGCAAGACCCTGCGCGATCTGCAGGACGAGATGAAGAGCTTCCTCGACCAGGGCTACCGCGTGGTCAAGATGAAGATCGGTGGAACCGACCTCGCCGACGACCTCGAACGCATCGAAGCCGTGCTCGACGTCCTCGGAGGCGATGGCTCCCGCCTGGCCGTCGACGTCAACGGCCGCTTCGACCTCGCCACCGCGCTCGAGTACGGCGAGGCCATCGAGCCCTACGGCCTGTTCTGGTACGAGGAGGTCGGTGACCCGCTGGACTACCAGCTCAACGCCACGCTCTGCGAGCACTACCGCGGTCCGATCGCGACCGGCGAGAACCTGTTCTCCTTGCAGGACGCGCGCAATCTGATCCGCTACGGAGGCCTGCGCCCGGATCGCGACTACATCCAGATCGACCCCGCGCTGAGCTACGGGCTGACCGAATACCTGCGCGTGCAGGACATGCTCGAGCAGCACGGCTGGTCCTCGCGGCGCTGCGTTCCGCACGGCGGGCACCAGTTCTCCCTGCACATCGCCGCGGCCCTCAAGCTCGGCGGCAACGAGTCCTACCCGGGAGAGTTCCAGCCGACCGGCGGGTTCGCCGACGGCGCCGTGGTCGAGAACAGCTACGTCGGATTGACGGAGAGCCCCGGCATCGGGTTCGAGAGCAAGGCCGCCTTCTACGAGGTCCTGCGCGAGCTGCACAGCTGAACCGCTCGCGGGGGTCGCTCGCTCGGCCACGCGGGCGAGCCCGCCCCCGTTGCGCAGGCCCGATCACCAACCCGACCCCGCCGAAAGCCGGCGTCCGGCTTTCACCCGACCACAACGTCGTGCAAGGGAGTAGCAACGTGCCGTCCACGATCGTCCCGGATCACCCGCAGAGATCCCGCTACCGCAAGCCGACCCGCGAACTCCGGTTCCACAGGAGAGGACCGGTGTTCCGATGATGGCCTCGAACAAGTTGCCGGACGAGCAGCCGCAGGTCGTCCAGCGGGACGACCCGTACCAGCTCACTCCGGAAGGAATCCGGGAACCTCCCACGACCTGGCGTGCCACTCTGCGCCAGATCGGCCCCGGCCTCATCATCAGCGCGGAGATCGTGGGCTCGGGCGAGCTGATCGCCACGACCGCCCTGGGCGCTCAAGCAGGATTCGCCCTGCTGTGGATGGTGCTCGTGAGCACCTTCGTCAAGGTGGCGATTCAGGTCGAGTTCGCCCGCTGGACCATCTCCACCGGCCAACCCGCGATCACGGGCTTCGACAAGGTGCCGCCCAGGTTGGGCCGAACCGGTTGGATCAACTTCCTCCTGGTCCTGCTGTTCTTGGCGAAGATGCTTCAGTTCGGCGGAATCATCGGGGGCGTAGCGGCCGCCCTGAGCTTCCTGATGCCGGTGGGTGGTGCGCCGCTGGGATTCACCTCCCTCGTGCTCTGGACCACCGTCGTGACCGGGGTGAGCATCGTCCTGATCTACTCCAACCGGTACTCGTTGGTCGAGCGCGGGGCCGTCCTCCTGGTCATGATCTTCACGCTGCTCACCATCGGTATCGCGGTCGGCCTGCCGTTCACCCCGTTCGCCTACGGAACCGAAGACCTCCTCAGCGGATTCGGGTTGCACATCCCAGCGGGAGCTCTGGGCATCGCCATCGCCATGTTCGGGCTCACCGGCGTGGGCGCGAACGAGATCATGGCGTACACCTACTGGTGCGCCGAAAAGGGCTACGCCCGCTGGTCGGGACCGCCCGACGGCAGCGACGAGTGGGTGCGACGGGCCAACGGCTGGATCAAGGTGATGTACCGGGACGCCTATCTCGCCTGGGGCGTCTACACCATCAGCACGTTGGCGTTCTTCCTCATGGGTGCGGCCGTTCTGCACCCGCAGGGCCTCGTGCCTGAAGGCAACGAGATGATCTCGACCCTGTCGCACATCTACACCGACACCCTCGGCGAATGGGCTGGTGCCGTCTTCCTCGTCGGTGCCGTTGGAGTGCTCGGTTCGACCTTGTGGGCGGCTCTGCCGGGGTTTGCCCGAATCTTCACCAACCTGCTGGGCGCCTTCGGCGTCCTGGACTGGGACGACGCGCAGAAGCGCATGCGCTGGATCCGGATCTTCACGGTCGCCCTACCGATCATCTGGGGAGCGTCGTACCTGTTCTTCACCAGTCCGGTTGCCATGATCGTGATCGGCGGCATCGTGAACGGTCTCTTCTTGATGGCCGTGGTGGTGGCGGTGTGGTACTTGCGCCGCACCGAGGTCGACCGGCGCCTGCACGGCGGCACCACGTTCAACACCCTCCTGATCATCAGCAGCATCGCCATCGGTTCGCTGGCCGTCTACACGATCCTCGACGCCGTCGGAGTCACGATCGGCTGAGGAACTTCCCGGAGAAGTCGCGAAAGCCGGTGCCCTCACCCCGATGCCGATCTGGGTGGGGGCACCAGCGGTGTCGGGGCGCCGGCCACAACAGCGCAGGTGCAGAACGACTTGATTGGTCTCAACTCGTTGTTCAGCCATCGGCGCTGACAGCGGTCGAGCGACGAGGCTCGCCCCTGTCGCGGACGTCCAGCGTCGCCGAGGTCTGCCGAGCTCTCGTGGGTCTCATGGTCCGCTTCCGCGGACCGCCCGAGCTGCTGGGCGAGCCAGGTGGTCGTGTTGAGCTCCCCGATCACTGGCTGCGCTCCGGAGCCCCGGTGGCGAGTCCTTCCCTTCCGGGCTTCGCGCGCGTCAGTCGAGTCGCCGATCTCGGCGGTGCTCGCCGAACAGGTCGGAGTAGCGGGCGGCGATGCGCTCCATCGAAGCCTCTTCGCGGGGCAGCCCGAACACCGTGCCCGGGAAATCGCCCTGCCGCTGGATCTCCCAGAGCTCTTCGTGCTGGTCAGGCGGGAACAGTTGCGCCGGGTTCCCGACCGCGACCCAGCCGATCGGAACCGTCGTGCCGGCGGGGAGGTCGGCGTTGACGTGGACCACGCCGTTGATGCGCACCTCGCTGCCGCCGCCGACATGAGCACCCGGGAACACCGACACGCCCGTCGCCAGGAAGGCGCCGTCGTCGATCTGCGCGCCGTTGAGGTGCGCGTGCGGGCCGACGAGCACGTTGGCGCCGATCCGGGTCGGGTGCTCGGCACGGCCCCGAACCACGGCCTGCTCCATGACGACCGAGGTCGCACCGACCTCGACGGGGCCACCGCCATCCGACGTGAGCACCGCGCCGAACAGCACCCGCGCGTCTTCGCCGATCGTGACGTCACCGCACACCACGGCGTTGGGCGCCACGTACGCCGAATCCGCGATCCGCGGTCGCCTGCCCTCGTGTTCGTAGATCATCCGAACAGTATCCCCGCGCAACCCGAGCACGGCGTCCGGAGAACCGACGCGACCCGTCCACCGCTCCCGCCACCTCGGTGCGCTCCGTTCCCCGAAGGAGACGACCGGGCGCGAATTGCCCCCCACTCCGAATCACCTCCCAATCCGCACCCCGAATGGCCTGCTATTCGGGGGTGCGTTTCGGAGGGTTTTCGGTGGGGACCGGTTGGTGGGGTTCGGGTGGGGTGGGACGCATCGAGGCCCCGCCGGAGTCGGCGGGGCCTCGATCCTTCCCGTTGCAGCGCTCCCGAGCTGCTGTGGGGGTGCCGGGAGGTGCTGCGCGGGTCAGTAGGGGCAGGTGGCCTGGTAGTCGGAGATCTCCGGGTCCTGCGGGGGCGGGCACAGGAACTGGTCGTAGCGGGTGTCGTCGTCGAGGAACCGCTTGAGCCAGGCGATGCTGGACTTGGCGATCGCGGTGTTGTCCCGGTTCGGGGCGAAGTGGCTCGCGCCGGCCAGTTCCAGGTAGGCCTTGCCGGGGTCGTCGGGCAGGCTCTCGTAGAACGGCTCTGCGTGCCGCGCGACGGGTGCGACGTCGTCGTTCTGCGCGCCGATGATCAGCGTCGGGGTCCGCACGCCGGAGAAGTCCTTGACGGTGTCCCACGGCGTCATCGGGATCGCGGCCTTGAGGTCCTGCTCATCTCCGCGCGGCTTCCAGGGTGCCCCCGCCGCCCATCGAGTGGCCCATCACGCCCAGCCGCGCCGGGTCGATCCGGTCCTTCACCTCGCTGTCGCCGGTGAGGTAGTCCAGCGAGGCCATCAGCTGGTCGGCGCGGGCGTTCGGCTGGTCGTCGGTGGTGATCGTGTCGATGGTGAACACCACGAAGCCCTGCGATGCCAGTCGCGGGCCGAGCCAGGACAGGCTCTCCTGGGAAGCGGTGTAGCCCGGCGCGATGGAGACCGCGCCGAAGGTGCCCTCCGAGGTGTCGGTCGGGTAGTAGATCGTTCCGCCGCCGAAGCCCCGGACGCCGGAGCGCGGCACGGACTTCTGGTCGATCTGGAACGGCCCGGTCGGGGCGGTGATGCTCTCCTCGGTCGGGTCGGGCCCGTGCTGGGTCGCGGCTTCGGCGGACTGCGCCAGCGGGGCGGTGCCCGCGAGCAGTCCGAGCACCGCCGTCGTGGTGACCAGCGCGCTATGTATCCGGGAGGGACGTGCGGCAGGACGCGTTGCGGCCATGGAACCGTCCTCGGTTGGAGACGCCCGCGTCCACGTCTGCGGTCGGCAGCCGGTCGCGAAGGCGCCTGGTTGGGCAGTGACGTACGGCTTCTCGCTCTCCGGGCACTTCGGCTCGGCTCGGAGCAGTGGCCCCGGCGGGGTGAGAACGTCCTCGCGCGCCGCAGACGCCGTCACGCCCGAATCGGTAGCAAGGCTAACCATATGGTTCATCTACCAGTTGGTCAACCTATCTCGGCGGATGAGCGATGGCCGGGCTGCTGACCTGGTCGAACGAGTCGATTGGCGGAGATCGCGCCACGCGCGCAGGCCCGGGCGACGCGCTCCGAGGCAGCGACGCGCTGGTCCGGTGAGCTGACTTCAGCGAGGCGAACGGGCAGTGCGCTCAGCCGCGAACGGGTCGGCGCGGCGTTCGAGGGAGCGTCCCGGATCGGAGCGGAGGCTCGACGAAGGGGACCGCAGACGCAGATCGACCCGAGAAGCGTTTCGCGATCTAGCGATCGCTAGGTCTAGGGCGGTCCTTGGGTCGTCCAGGCCACTAGGTCGGGCGGCCGTTGCGTCCCAGGCCACTGCGCTCCTCGGGTTGATCCCCGGGCATTACCCCGGCAACTCCTACGATGCCAGCGTGTGGTGCGGAGCACAACAGGTCGGAAGTCCTGGTTCGTCGAGCGGCGCCCCGGGGTGCCGGTGAAGCGCTCGTTGTTGCCCTGACCTGGTATTTGCACCGTTGTCGCGGGGGTGGCCCGGCGCATACCGTGCGGCTGTCCGGTTCCGATGTCCAGGCGGGGAGCTGATGTCGCGGTGACCGACGAGACCACACCTCCGCAGCGCGGACCGGCGGACCACCACGATCATCACGGCCACGGCCACGGCCACGGCCACGGCCACGGCCACGGCCACGGCCACGGCCACGGCCACGGCACGGCGAAGAGCTGGTCTGCGCGGATCGCGCACGCGGTGCGTCCGCACGGCCACGACACCGCCGACGTCGTCGACGAGACCCTGCAGGCCAGCCGCGCGGGCATGCGGGCGCTGTGGATCTCCTTCGCCGGGCTGATGGTGACGGCCCTGGCCCAAGCCGCGCTGGTGTCGATGACCGGCTCGGTCGCGCTGCTGGGCGACACCCTGCACAACTTCGCCGACGCGCTCACCGCGGTCCCGCTGGCGGTGGCCTTCGTCCTGGGCAGGCGGGCCGCCACGCGCCGGTTCACCTACGGGCTCGGGCGCAGCGAGGACCTGGCCGGCCTGGTGATCCTGCTGGTCATGTCGGCTTCGGCGGTGCTGGCGGCCTGGACGGCGATCGACCGGCTGCTGCACCCGCAGCAGATGAGCCAGATCGCCTGGGTGGCGGCGGCCGGGCTCGTCGGATTCGCGGGCAACGAGCTGGTGGCGCGCTACCGCATCGTCGTGGGGCGCCGGATCGGTTCGGCCGCGCTGGTCGCGGACGGGCTGCACGCCCGCACCGACGGATTCACCTCGCTGGGCGTGCTGCTGGCGGCGGGCGGAACCGCGCTGGGCTGGGGCTGGGCCGACCCGGTGATCGGTCTGCTGATCACCGCGGCGATCCTGTCGGTGCTCGTCGGCGCGGCCAAGGAGGTCTTCGGGAGGATGCTCGACGCGGTCGACCCCGAGCTGGTCGCTCGCGCGGAGGCCGCGCTGCGGGCGGCGCCCGGCGTGCGGGAGGTCGACGCGCTGCGGATGCGCTGGGTGGGTCACCGGCTGCGCGCCGAGACCGACCTCGTCGTCGATCCGCACCTGACCGTGGTCGAGGCGCACGCCATCGCCGTCGACGCCGAGCACCGGCTGCTGCACGCGGTGCCCCGGCTGACCCGGGCCACCGTCCACACCGACCCGGCCACCGAGCACGACGCGCACGCCGCGCTGTCCCACCACGCGCCCTGACCGCGATCGCCTGGGGAGAGCGCCCGCCGCGGGCGGCCCGGCGCCGGGGTGCCAGTGTTGGGCCATGGAGCTGAACGGGCGGGCGCCGGAGCTGGACGAGATCGCGGCCCTGGCCTTGACCGACTACGGGCACTTCACCTCGATGCTGGTCGAGGACGGCGCGGTGCGCGGCTTGCCGTTGCACGTGGCGCGGCTGGCGCGGGACTGCCGCGCGTTGTTCGGCGTCGAGCTCGACGTGGAGCGCGTGCGGTACTTCCTCCGCCTGGCCGTGGCCGGGGCATCCGGTCCGGCGATCGCGCGGGTGACGATCTACGACCCGGCGCTCGATCTCGGCTCGATCGGATCGGACGCCGAGCCGCACGTGCTGGTGACCACCAGGGCGGCGAGCTCCGGTGGCGCTCCCCCGCTGCGGGTTCGCTCCGTCGCCTACCGGCGGGACGATCCGCCGATCAAGCACGTCGGGCTCTACGGCGCCTTGCGGCACCGCCGCGAGGCGCGGCGCGACGGCTTCGACGACGTGGTCTTCCGCGACCCGGGCGGCGGGTTCTCGGAGCTCTCGACCTCCAACATCGGCTTCGTCCGGGGCGGGCGGATCGTGTGGCCGCGCTCGGAGGTGCTGACCGGCATCACGATGTCGCTGCTCGACGGCGTCCTCGACGAGTCGAGCACCGAACCGGTGGGCCCGGCCGACCTCGGCGAGGTGGAGGCGGTCTTCGCGACCAACGCCGCGACCGGGATCCGCGCGGTGTCCGGCGTCGACGACGAGCGGTTTCCCGCCGAGCACGAGGTGTTCGACGAGCTCCGCCGCCGCTACGCCGACATCCCGCCCGAGCAGGTGTGACCGGGCGGGTTCACGCGCCGCGCGCCCGGGACAGGTGCGCCTTCGCCGCCTGCTCCAGGTGCACCAGGTCGCCGGCGACCGTGGCGTAGGTGTAGCCCTGGCCGAGCCGCCGCTCGGCCTCCTCGCCGTCGCGGGTGTGGAAGCCCGCCGAGATCCCCGCGGCCTCGGCCGCCGCGGCGATCCGCGCCGCGGCGGCCTCGAACTCCCCGTCCACCGACGGGTCGGAGGGCGAACTGCCGCCGACGGCCAGGCGCAGGTCCGCGGGCCCGACGTACACGCCGTCGATCCCCGGGGTCGCGCAGATCGCCTCGACGTTGTCCAGGCCCTGCGGCGTTTCGATCATCACGAGCACCACGACGGTCTCGTTGGCCTCTGCGGGCGCCGGCCCGATGCGCAGCGCCGAGCGCATCGGGCCGAAGGAGCGCCCGCCCTCCGGCGGGTACTTCGCGGCGCGGACCGCCGCCGCCGCGTCCTCCGGGGTGTCGACCAGCGGCACGACGACCCCGCAGGCGCCCGCGTCGAGCGCCTGCCCGATGGCGAAGGGATCGTTCTGCTGCACCCGGACCAGCGGTGCCGACACCGCGCCCGCGTCGATGGCCAGCAGCGCGTTGCGGGTTCCGGTGGAGCCGAGCAGACCGTGCTGCGCATCCACCACGACGTAGTCGTAGCCGAGCCGCGCGATCCGCTCGGTCGCCGGTGGCGCGTCCAGCATGATCCAGTAGCCGATCGCCCGCTGCCGGTTCCGGATCCGGTCGGTGAACTCGCGCATGCCGAACACGCTCCTCGTCGAATGGGCCGTGGCCGCGAGCAGCATGGCACCCCGAACGGTTTCGAAGTGGTCGCTGCGGCTTCCGCATGTTCCGGACCGCGGATACAGTCCAGCCGCTGGCTGACGAGAGGGGCGCAGTGGTGGACGCGGATGTCATCGTCGTCGGTGGTGGCCTCGCCGGGCTGGTCGCCGCGCAGGAGCTCACCGGCCGGGGGCGCAAGGTCGCGCTGGTCGACCAGGAGAACGCCAACGACCTCGGCGGCCAGGCCTGGTGGTCCTTCGGCGGCCTGTTCCTGGTCGGCTCGCCCGAGCAGAAGCGCATGGGGGTCAAGGACTCCCGCGAGCTCGCCTGGTCCGACTGGCGGGGGAGCGCGCAGTTCGACCGGCTCGACGACGAGGACTCCTGGGCGGTGCGCTGGGCGCGCGCCTACGTCGACTTCGCGGCGGGCGAGAAGCGCTCCTGGATCCAGCAGCAGGGGATCGAGCTGACCCCGATGGTCGGCTGGGCCGAGCGCGGCGACCTGCGCGCCGACGGGCACGGCAACTCGGTGCCGCGCTTCCACATCGCCTGGGGAACGGGGACCGGCGTGGTCGGGCCGTTCATCCGCAGCGCTCAGGCGGCGGCCGAGAGCGGGCTGCTGACCTTCCACCACCGTCACCGGGTCGACGAGCTGGTGGTGCACGACGGCGCGGTGACCGGCGTGCGCGGAACGCTGCTGGCCGAGGACGACTCGCCGCGCGGAGCGGCCTCCAGTCGCGAGGAGGTCGGCGAGTTCGAGCTCTCCGCGCAGGCGGTCGTCGTGGCCAGCGGCGGCATCGGCGCCGATCACGACCTGGTGCGCCGGTACTGGCCGGAGCGGATGGGCAGCCCGCCGCGCTCGATGGTCACCGGAGTTCCGGCCTACGTGGACGGTCGGATGCTGGACATCAGCGACCGCGCGGGCGCGCGGCTGGTCAACCGCGACCGGATGTGGCACTACACCGAGGGGGTGCGCAACTGGGACCCGATCTGGCCGGGGCACGGCATCCGGATCCTGCCGGGCCCGTCGTCGATGTGGTTCGACGCGCTGGGCAGGCGGCTCCCCAGCCCCTGCCTGCCCGGCTACGACACGCTCGGCACGCTGCAGCACCTGCGCACCCAGCCGGAGATCGCCGGCTACGACCACTCCTGGTTCGTGCTCACCCAGAAGGTGATCGAGAAGGAGTTCGCGCTGTCCGGTTCCGAGCAGAACCCGGACATCACCGGGCGCGACCGCAAGGCGCTGCTCAAGGAGCGGGTGCTCAGCAAGGGGGCGACCGGCCCGGTCGAGGCGTTCAAGCGGCACGGGGACGACTTCGTGGTCGCCGACGACCTGGACTCGCTGGTGTCGAAGATGAACGGGCTCACCGACGAACCGCTGCTCGACGCCGCCGAGCTGCGCGCGCAGATCGAGGCCCGCGACCTGCAGATCACCAACCCCTACGGCAAGGACGCGCAGGTGCAGGGCATCCGGAACTCCCGCCGCTACCTCGGCGACCGGCTCAGCCGCACCGCCCCCCCGCACCGGCTGCTCGACCCCTCGGCCGGGCCGCTGATCGGGGTGAAGCTGCACGTGCTGACCCGCAAGACCCTCGGCGGCATCCAGACCGACCTGGACTCCCGCGCGATCGGCCTGGACGGGGAACCGGTCGACGGGCTCTACGCGGCCGGCGAGGTGGCCGGCTTCGGTGGTGGCGGCGTGCACGGGTACAACGCGCTGGAGGGCACCTTCCTCGGCGGTTGCCTGTTCTCCGGTCGCCAGGCCGGGCGAGCGGCGGCCGCCGCGGTGCGCTGAGCGGCTCCGCGCGCTGCTCCCGATGCGGTCCGCGTACCCGAGGGCGGACATCGGCGTGAGCCGCTTGTGCGCAGTAGCCGTTCGGGGGCTACTCGCGGTGCGAGCTCACCGAAGACCGCGGCTCCGACGCATCCTCGACCAGCTGCTAGGGCACCAGCGCCGCGCCGAGCAGGGCCTCGCCCCGGCTGCGGTCGCCGGTCCAGGTGAGGGTCGGGTGTTCGGCGGGGATCCGCTTCCAGAGCAGGAGCAGCAGGTCTGCCACCGGCCCGGTGATCTCCGCGACCGGTTCGCCAGGACCCCAGCTCCAGGTGTGCCCGCTGTCCGAAGCGCGGAGCCGGAACGCCGCCCCGGGGCGCGAGATCCGGCCGAGGTCGATCTGCCGCGGGGCGAAGGTGTCGAAGACCTCGGCGACCCCGTCGGCGGCGAGCTCGACGTCCAGCGGCGTGGTCTCGCCGAGCGCGTTCTCCGCGTCCCAGAGGTGCACCATCGTCTCCTGCGTTCGCCTGCGCAGCCAGAAACCGACCGTGCGCGACGGGGAGAAGGTCCACGCGGGAGCGTCCCGATCGGCCGCGAGGGCGTCGAGGACGCTCGCGCTGGTGCTCGCGAACCACTCGGCCAGCCCCTCGCGCGGCGCCGGGCTCCGCTCGTGGTTCGGGTGTCCCTCGCGGACGGCCGTGGTGACCCACATGTTCTCGTTGCCGAGGTGGTCGGCCAGCTCGTGCAGCGTCCAGCCCGGACAGGCCGCGACCGGTGCGGTCAGGTCGGCGTCGAGCAGGTCGTGGAAGGCGTCGAGGCGAGCGCGCAGCTCGGCGTGGAGGTCCATGCGGCGGAAGCTAAACCGCACCCCCGACCGGACGGGCCGGACTGCCGCGCCCGGAACGTAGAGCGCCCCCGCGCTCGACCGGCCTGGGGGTTACCGGGAGTGCGGGGGCGTCGAGGTCCACCCCTGGGGGTCAGGTGGACTGGCTTACATACTACTTCGTAGTAACTGACATGTCTCTAGGGGCGGAGATCTTTTTTCACCCGGACGGCGGTGAACCTCAGGCAGGCTTGTGTGATGGGGCCGATCGTCGCAGCGTAGAGCACCGTTCCGACTCCGACGGTGCCGCCGAGCAGCCAACCGGAGGCCAACACGCCGATTTCGATCGTCGTGCGGCACGCGCGAACCGACTTGCCGGTGCGCGCGTGCAGCCCGGTCATCAGACCGTCGCGCGGGCCGGGGCCGAGCCGAGCGCCGACGTAGCTCGCCGTGGCCAGTCCGTTGAGGACGACACCGGCCACGCAGAACAGCACCTGCGAGGCCGGTCCGCGCGCTTCGGGCAGCACCGCGAGCACGGCGTCCAGCGAGATCGCGATGAGCACCACGTTGGCGACCGTGCCGATCCCGGGGCGCTGCCGCAGCGGCAGCCAGGCCAGCAGCACGCCGACGCCGGTGATCGCGCTGGCCGTGCCGAGGCTCCAGCCGGCCCGCAGCGCGATGCCCTGGTCCAGCACCGACCACGGGGACAGCCCGAGCTCGGCGCGCACCATCAGGGCCAGGCTCGTCCCGTAGAGCGCCAGGCCGCCGATGAGCTGGGCGAAGCGGGACAGCGGGCGATCCCGCACGGGTAGCGGGCTGAGGTCCACGGGAGCTGCGGGAGATGCCATGCCTCCCGTTGTACGTGCAGATTGGCCTTTATCGCGAGAGCCAATCGGCATACATTGGATCCATGTCACCTGCTTCAGCTGCGCACATCTACGGCCACAAGCTCGGTGAGCTGCTCGGCGAGTGGCACGGCGGCCGCCCCGCCTCCCGCCTGCTGGCCGAGTCGGTGCGCCAGCTCGTGCTGGACGGCAGGTTGCCGCCCGGCACCCGGCTGCCCGCCGAGCGCGAGCTGGCCGGTGCGCTCGGCGTGAGCCGCACCCTGGTGGCCCGCACGCTGGACCGGTTGCGCGACGAGGGGTTCGCGGCCAGCAGACGGGGCGCCGGATCGTGGGTCAAGCTGCCCGACTCGGAGCGGCGCAGCGGGGTGGGCGGCTGGTTCCCGACCGACGACCCGGAGGTGCTCAGCCTCGCCCAGGCCACGCCGGTGGCGCCGCCGGAGCTGGGCGCGGCCGCCGAGCGCGCCCGGACGCGGCTGACCAGGCACCTGGGCGAGCACGGTTACCAGCCGCAGGGGCTGCCCGAGCTGCGCGCGCAGATCGCCGAGCGCTTCACCCGGCGGGGTCTGCCCACCGAGCCGGAGCAGATCATGGTCACCAACGGGGCTCAGCACGCTTTCGCGCTGGTCATGCGGATGCTGGTGGCCCCGGGAGAGCGGGTGCTCACCGAGCACCCGACCTACCCGAACGCCATCGAGGCGGTGCGGGGGCTCGGTGCCGCACCGGTCGCGGTCCCGATGGTGGCCGACGGCTGGGACCTGGACCTGCTCGCGGCGAACCTGCGCCAGACCGCGCCCCGGCTGGCCTACCTGATCCCGGACTTCCACAACCCCACCGGCGTGCTCCTGGACGCCGACGGGCGCGCGAAGCTCGCCGCCGCGCTGGGCCGGACCTGCACGCACGCCGTCGTCGACGAGACGATGGTGGACATCGGGCTCAGCGGGGACGCGCCCCCGCCGCCGATGGCGGCCTTCACCGAGCGGGCGATCACCATCGGCTCGGCGAGCAAGTCCTTCTGGGGCGGCCTGCGGCTGGGCTGGATCCGCGCCGGAACCGAGTTCGTGCAGCGCGCGGTGCTGGGCCGGGCGGCGGTGGACCTGGGGACGCCGGTGTTCGAGCAGCTGCTGCTCTCCGAACTCCTCGACGACGCCGACGAGATCCTCGAACGCAGGCGCGAGGAGCTGCTCGAGCGGAGGGCGACGCTGGCCGGGGCGCTGCGCGAGCAGCTGCCGGAGTGGCGGTTCCGGGTTCCCGACGGCGGGCTCGCCCTGTGGTGCGACATCGGCTCGCCGGTCAGCAGCCGGTTGGCGGTGGCCGCCGAGCAGCGCGGGGTGCGGCTGGCTCCCGGAGCGCGGTTCTCGGTGAACGGCTCGCTGGAGCGCTGGATCCGGATCCCGTACACGCTGCCGGGCGAGCAGCTGCGGGAGGCGATCCGGCGGCTGGCCGCGGCGGCGGCCGGAGTGCGGCCGGGCCCGGCGGACGGGGCGCTCACCGCGCCGGTGGTGTGAGGGAGGAGCGCTTCGCGGAGAGGCGGTTCCGGGCGGAGCCCGTGCTGCTCCGCCCGGAACCGCCGTTCCTCCTCGTCGCCTTCGCCCTTCGGCACGGCCCCTCGACGTGCCGATGGGCGAAGGTCCGACTGCGGGGCGCCGCCCCGGTGCCGCAGGGGCATGTGCGGCACCGGGGATGGGGCCCAGCCCGGATCAGTTCCAGCAGTGCGGTGACGTTGCCGGGCAGGCTGGTGGCGCCCCGGTCCGATCCGGCCGGGCGCAGGCGTCCGGATCGGAGTCCTCAGGTGTTGGCACCAGGTTCGCTGCCGCAGCGGGACGCTGCAGGCCGATGCGGCGACCGTTAGTCGGGCGAGGCCGCAGGTTCGGTCGATCGGGTGTCGATGTCCGGATCGATGTTGCGCTGCGCCACCAGCGCCCCCGCACCGCGCGGTGGTGGGTTGGGCGCGGTGGGCAGGATGTAGTGCACGAGGCGCAGCCCGTTGAACGTCGTGCCGGAGGCCGAGTTGAACGTCGGTGCGGGCTGCGCGGGCGGCGTCGGATCGCGCTGGTCGTCCAGCGGCCGCAGCGGAGGCTGCTTCGACTTCGTCGGGGCGCGCGGCTCGGCCTCGGTGTCCGCCGAGGCCGTGGTCGGTGCGGGCGAGTCCGGCAGGTCGGCGGCCTCGAGCGGCGCGGCTCGGAGCGGTCCTGCTCCCGCCGCGTCCCAGCCGGGCTGCTTCCTGGCCTTCCGCGCCTTGTCGTTCTCGGCGGTGGGTTCCTGCGCGCCGGCCTTCGCGCCGGCCGAGGTGATCTCGTCCGCGCCGGTGCCCGTCGCGCTGGTCGGCTCCGCGCTCGCGGACGCGGCGGGGGCCTTCGCCCGCGCGGGCTCCGCGGGCTCGGCCTTCGCCGGCTCGGCGGGTTCGACGCGCTCGACCTGCGCGGGCACGGCGGGTTCGGCCCGCGACGGCTGCGCGGCGGGCTCGGGGTCGGCCTCGGCGGGGGCCCGCCCGGCGGGCTCGGCCTTCGCGGGCGGCGCCGAGGCCGCCGGGGCGTCGACGACCTGCTCGACGGCGGCCGGGGAGCTCGACGGCGGCCCGGTGCCGTGCTGGCCGGCGGAGGCGACCGCGGTGCCCCCGAGCAGCGCGCCCGCGCACGCGCCGCTGAACACCGCGACCCGCAGCAGGAACGGCACGACCCGCGAACGGGGAACGCGCTGCGCGCGGATTCCCTGCACGGTGATCACCGCCTGTTGGTCGGGTCCGCGGCATGCGCGCGGGACCGGCTTCGGGGCACGAGCGCCGGTGCCGGCGCCGCCGGTGCACATTCAACCACTCGGGGAGGTGTTTTCGGGGGCCCCGCGACGACGAACCCGACGGTCGGGCCAGCGTTCTCCATGCATTCGGCCTAGCCGGGAGGGGTCCAAACAGTGTCCGGAACGGGTGAGGCAGCGCCTCCGGGGGCGTTTCGCGGCGGGACTCGCGACCCGAGTGCGGGCACAGTGTCCGCTGTGGATCAGCGCGACATTTCGCTCGATGTTGACGAACTTCACCGAGCCTGGGTGAACCGGGGGCACGATCTGGTGCTGCACGACCCCGGCGGTGGCGAGGAGTGCCTGGTGCGCGGCGGCGAGCTGATCGCTTCCGCCGACGAGCTGGAGCCGGTGGTCGAACGGCACCGCAGCCGGATCGACCACGTGCACCACGACGAGGGGCTGCTGATGGCGCGGATCAGGCTGCGCGAGGCCGAGCGCTCCCGGTGCGTCGAGATCGCCAGGGAGGTCGGCCTGCGGCCCAACCACGTCCACTTCGGCAGTCCGGTCATGTTCGGCACCCCGGTGATGTTCGGTACCGGAGCCCGACCGGACGCGGCCCCGCCGGTGCCCCCGCCGCCCGAGGTGCGCTGGGACCCGCCGGTGGTCATCGGCGTGCTCGACACCGGCTGCGACCCGCACCCGTGGTTCCGCGACCGCGAGTGGTTCGAACCTGTCCCCGAGCGCCTGGACGCCGACGGCGACGCCGACCAGGACCGGCAGGCCGGGCACGGCACCTTCGTCAGCGGCGTGCTGCTGCAGCGCGCGCCCGGCGCGGTGATCCGCACCCGCCGCGCGCTGTCCTCGATGGGCATCACCGACGACTTCGCGGTGGCCGCCGAGCTCCGCGCGCTGCGCCGGTCGGCCGCGCTGTCCGGTGAGGGCATCGACGTGCTGGTGCTGACCGCGGGCTGCTTGACCGCTGACGGCCGCTGCCCGCCGATCCTGGCCGCCGAGCTCGCCCGCTGGTCCGACGCGGTCGTGGTGGCCGCGGCGGGCAACCACGGCAGCTCCAGGCCGTTCTGGCCCGCGGCGCTGCCCGAGGTCCTCGCGGTGGCGGCCACCGGGTGCGACGGGCGGCTCGCCGACTTCTCCGCGCGCGGCGACTGGGTCGACGCCCAGGCACCGGGGGTGGACGTGCGCAGCAGCTACGTCCTGCTGGAGCCGGGCGGCGGGCGGCGGTTCGGGTACGCCAGCTGGAGCGGGACCTCGTTCGCCGCTCCGCGGGTCGCCGCGGCGGTGGCGACCTCGCTGCAGGCCGACCGGGACCCGGACGCGGCGCGCGAATTCGTGCGCCACTGTTACCCGTTCGAGGGGTAATCGGCGCGAGCTGAATCTCACGGCGCTCCCGGCTCCTCTTATTTCACGGGGGGTCGACAAGGAAGTGGACGTCGGAGGTGTGGTCGTGATCGAACTGGGGGAAGCGGGCCTGCAGCTGCGCAGGGCGGCGGAAGGGGACGAACGGGCGTGGCGCGTCGTGGTGGACACCTACGCGCCGGTGGTGTGGGGCGTGTCCCGCGCGTTCACCCGGACGCCCGCCGACGCCGAGGACGTGTGCCAGCTGACCTGGCTGTCGCTGGCCGAGAACCTGCACGAGCTGCGGGACCCGAAGCGGTTGTCGGGTTGGCTGGTGACCACGGCGCGGCGGGAGGCGATCCGGTTGTCCCGGGCGCGGCAGCGGGAGGCGCCCATCGGCTTGGACGCCGGGGACTACGCCCCGCCGGAGCACGTCGAGGCCGCCGAGCACCAAGCGCTGCGGCTGCTGACCGGATCGCGGCTGGGTCAGGTGTTCGGGCAGCTGCCCCAGCGCTGCCAGCAGTTGCTGCGGGTGCTCGCGGTCGCGCCGGAGACCAGCTACGCGCAGGTCAGCGAGGCGCTGGGGATCCCGGTGGGCACCATCGGGCCGAAGAAGGGCCGCTGCCTGACCGAGCTGCGCCGACGTCTGCTCGGCGCCGGGATGCCCGAGGAGGTGGCGGGATGAGGCAGCGCACCCCAGCCGAGATCCGCAGCCTGCGGGAGCTGTTCACCACCGAGGACCCGGTTCCGGAGTCGGTGCTGACCGCCTCCTACGCGGCGATCGCGCGGCGCGCGCGGGAGCGCGAGTCCGGATCGCTCAGCTTGGTCGGCGATTCGGCGGAGGAGCCGGTCGGCGTCCGCTCCGGGGCGCGGCCCCGGGTGCTGACCTTCGCGATGCCCGGCCGGGTGCTCGAACTCGACCTGGTGCCGATGACCTGCGGGCTCTACCGGGTTTCCGGGATGGTGCTGAGCCGGGCGGGCCACGCTCCCCCGTCCGGTGAGGTCGTGCTGCGCCGCCCGGACGGCGAGCACCGAGGGGTGCTCGACGAGCAAGGCGCCTTCGAGGTGCCCGACGTGCCGCGCGGGCCGGTGAGCGTGGTCTACCGCCCGGAGCGGGCCGAGCCCGCCTTCGCCGATTGGCTGGTCTGTTGAGCGCCGGGGCGGCGGTGGCCCCGCCGAGCTCGGACGAGCTGGCCGTCGGCTGGCGCGAGAAGGCCTGCGCGGAACCGGTTTCCGCGCTCGCCGAGGCCGAGGACCTGCTCGCCGCGCGCGGGTCCGCGGACCAGCGGCGAGTGCTCGCCCGGCACGTCGCCGCGCTGGCCTGCGTGGAGCTGGGCCGGGCCGAGCAGGCGCGACGCCATGCCGAGCTGGGCCTGGCGGACGCGCTGCGCCGCGGTGAGCCGGAGCCCGCCGCGCAGCTGCGGCTGACCCTGGCCTGGATCGAGCTGGAGCGCGGGGCGACCGCGGCTTGCCGGGTGCGGTTGGCCGAGGCCGAGCCGCAGCTCGACGCCGCGGGACGGGCGAGGGCCTGCTGCCTGCGCGGTCTGCTGCACGTGCAGACCGGGCGCCACCGCAAGGCGCGCGAGCGGTTCACCGCGGCGCTGGACCGGCTCGGCGCGGGCGATCGGCGGTGGAGGGCCAACGCGCTGCTCGGTCGGGGTTTGGCCAACCTCTACGACAACCGCCTCGCCGATGCCGAGGAAGACCTGGCCGCCGCCGAGGAGATCTTCGCGGCCGAGGGGCGGAGCCTGCGGGCCGGCGGGTGCCGGCACAACCGGGGCTGCGTGGCCCACCGGGCCGGTGATCTCCCCCGCGCGCTGCGGCTCTTCGAGCAGGCGCAGGCCATCGGTCTCGACGAGTCGGTCTTGCCGGAGGCGATGGTCGATCGCGGCGAGGCGCTCGCCGCGGCGGGTCTCACCGAGCAGGCGCGGGTGATCATGGAGCGGGCCGCCGAGCGGCTGGAGGCCTGCGGTCGTTCCGGGCGGCTGGCCGAGACCAGGCTGGCGCTGGCCGGTTGCGCGCTGCGCGCCGGCGATCCGGTGGCGGCCGCGACCGAGGCGAGCGCGGCGCGGCGATCGTTCCGCGGCCAGCGGCGGCCCGCGTGGGCGGCGCTGGCCTGCGCGGTGGCCTGGCAGGCCAAGCTGCGCGCCGGGCGGTACTCCAGGTTCACCCTTGCCGCGGCGCGCCGGGTGGCAGCGGAGTGCGAGCGGTTCGGCTGGGCGGTTCCCGCGGCCGAGCTGCGCATCACCGCGGCTCGCTGCGCCCAGCGCGCCGGGTTGGGCGGCACCGCGCGGGCGCTGCTGGGCGGCTGCGCGACGCCGAGAACCGGTGCGCCACCGCAGGAACGCGCGCTCGGACACCTGGCCGAGGCGCTGCTGGCCGAGCAGGACGGCGATGCGGCGCGGCTGTTCCGCGCTTGCCGGGACGGGCTGCGGCAGGTCGACGAGCAGGCGGCGGGCATGGCCGCGTTCGAGCTGCGCGTGCACGCGCTGGGCGTCGCCGACGAGCTCGGCGAGGTGGCGGTGCGGGCCGCGTTGCGGGTGGGCGATCCGCGATTGGTGCTGCGCTGGACCGAGCGGTCCCGCGCGGCGGCGCTGCAGCGGCGGGCGCTGCGGCCGCCGAGCGACCGGCGGTTGGGCGTCGAGCTGGTGGAGCTGCGAGCAGCGGTGCAGGACGTGTCGCGCGGTGCCCGCCCGGAGCGGGGCCGGGACGAGGTAGCGCGGCGCGAGCGGCGGGTGCGGCAGCGCGCGATGCTCGCGCAGGGCGGCACGCGCAAGCTCCCGGACCCCGGTGGTCTCGCCGAAATATCCGCCGAACTAGGCGATTCCGCGCTGCTGAGCTTCTTCGCGCACGACGGTTCGGTGCTCGCCGCGTCCATCATGGACGGTGTCACGCGGTTGCACGCGCTCGGCGCGGTGCGCGAGGTCGAGCAGCAGGTGGGCAGGTTGCGGCACCTGCTCGCGCGGCAGGCCACCGGGGTGGCCGCGCGCGCCGCGCCGATGTTCCAGCACGGCACCGAGGTCACCGCCGCCGACCTGCAGGCGCGGCTGCTCGGGCCGGTGCTGCCCGAGCTGGAGCGCGGCAGGCCGCTGGTGGTCGTGCCGACCGGGGCGCTGCACCTGCTGCCCTGGTCCGCGCTCCCCACCTGCCGCGGCCGCAGCGTCACCGTCGCCCCGTCGATCCGCTGCTGGCGCGGCGGTGCCGAGCGGGTCCGCCGCGGCGCTCCGGCCGGACCGGGCGCGTGGATCGCCGGGCCAGGTCTGGAGCACGCCGAGCGCGAGGTCCGCGCGCTGCACGAGCGGCACGGCGGACGACTGCTGCGGGGCTCCGAGGCGACCTGCGAGCAGGTTCTGTCCACGTTGGACGGAGCGGGCACCGTGCACCTGGCCGCGCACGGTCACTTCCGGTCCGACCAGCCGTTGATGTCCTGCGTGGACCTGGCCGACGGCCCGATGTTCGCGCACGACCTGGACCGGTTGCACCGCAGCCCGACGACCGTGGTGCTCTCGGCCTGCGACGTGGGCAAGTCCGCGGTCAGCAGGGGCGATCAGCTCCGCGGGCTGACCACCACGCTGCTGGATCGCGGGGCCGCCACGGTGATCGCCAGCGTCGTCCCGGTCCCCGACGAGCGGACGGCCGAGGTCATGTGCGCGTTGCACGACGCCCTGGCCGCCGGGCGCCCGCCGGCCGCCGCGCTCGCGCGCGCCCAGGCGGCGCACGGCGAGTCCGGGTTCATCTGCGTCGGTTACGGAGGTGGTCGCTGACCGCTGCGCGGCGGGTCGTCACTCGAGCTTCTCCAGGCGGCGGAGGCCTTCGTCCAGCACCTCGTCGCGCTTGCAGAAGGCGAAGCGGACCAGGTGCCTGGTGTCGTCCGGGTTGTCGCAGAAGACCTGCACCGGGATCGCGGCCAGACCGATGCGCTCGGGCAACGAGCGGCAGAGCTCGGCGCCGTCGGTGAAGCCCAGCGGGCGCACGTCGGCGCAGATGAAGTAGGTGCCCTCGCTGGCCAGCACGTCGAACCCGGCCGAATCCAGCCCTTCGGCGAGTTTGTCCCGCTTGCGCTGCAGGTCTGCGCGCAGCTGTTCGACCCAGGGGATCTCGTTGCGCAGCGCGTGCGCCACGGCGGGTTGGAAGGGGGCGCCGCCGACGAAGGTCATGAACTGCTTGGCGGCCCGCACCGCGGCGACCAGCTCGGCGGGTCCGCACACCCAGCCGATCTTCCAGCCGGTGGCGCTGAAGCTCTTGCCCACGCTGGAGATCGACAGCGTCCGCTCGGCCATGCCCGGCAGGGTCGCCAGCGGGTGGTGCTGCCGACCGTTGTAGAGGAGGTGCTCGTAGACCTCGTCGGTGATCGCGATGAGGTCGTTGTCCCGGCACACCTCGGCGATGGCGGCCAGCTCGGCATCGGTGAACACGGTGCCGGTCGGGTTGTGCGGCGAGTTGAGCACCAGCGCGCGCGTGTTCGGGCCGACCGCGGCGCGCAGCGCGTCGACGTCCAGCTCGAAGCGGTGCTCGGAGCCCTGCTTGAGCGCGACGGTCCGGCGCACCCCGCCGGCCATCGCCACGGCCACCGGGTAGGAGTCGTAGTAGGGCTCGACGAGCACGACCTCGTCGCCGGGCTCGACGAGGGCCAGCATCGTCGCCGTGAGCGCCTCGGTGGCGCCGACGGTCACCAGCACCTGCGAGTCGGGGTCGTACTGGCTTCCGTAGCGGGCCGCGCGGTGCTCCGAGATGGCCGCGCGGAGCTCCGGCTCGCCGGCCCCCGGCGGGTACTGGTTCACGCCGCTCGCGATGGCCTCCTGCGCCACGC
This sequence comes from Saccharopolyspora griseoalba, assembly GCF_042665275.1. Taxonomy (NCBI): domain Bacteria; kingdom Bacillati; phylum Actinomycetota; class Actinomycetes; order Pseudonocardiales; family Pseudonocardiaceae; genus Saccharopolyspora; species Saccharopolyspora griseoalba. The sequence goes on from NZ_JBHTCJ010000004.1 coordinate 55,586, forward strand.
GCAGCATGCCCTCCGGCCCGTCGGTGTCCGGGAAGCCCTGGCCGAGGTTGACCGCGCCGGTCCGCCGGGCGAGCTCGGTGATCTCGGCGAAGATCGTCGACGTGAACGGCTGCAGTCGGGTGGTGAGAGCAGGAGTACGCACGTGGCGCAGGGTAGTGCATCGACAGCGCACCGGGGACCGCTCGTTTCGCGGCGCGGGACGTGCTCGCCCTCATGAGCCGATTCGCGCGGTTCGAGCGAAAGCGCTGCCACAATCGAAGTCGTGAACACCACGACGGCCACCGACACCGACAAGCGCCGCAGCCTCCGGCGGATGAAGGCAGTGGCGACGGCGCTGCTGCTGTTCGCCACGGCGGTCTACTTCTTCGCCCGCTGGCAGGAGGCCTCCGGCGCGGGTGCCTGGGCGGGCTACGTGCGGGCTGCCTCCGAGGCGGGCATGGTCGGTGCGCTGGCCGACTGGTTCGCGGTGACCGCGCTGTTCAAGCGGCCGCTGGGGCTGCCGATCCCGCACACGGCGATCATCCCGACCCGCAAGGACGTCATCGGGCGCAGCCTCGGCGACTTCGTGGGCACGAACTTCCTGTCCGAGGCCGTGGTGCGGGACAAGCTGCAGCGCGCCGAGGTCCCCAGGCGCATCGGCACCTGGCTCGACGATCCCGACCACGCCGAGCGGGTCACCTCGGAGCTGGCGACCGCCGTGCGCGGGGCGGTGCAGGTGCTGCGCGACGAGGACGTGCAGGAGGTGGTCGAGCACGCCCTGGTCCGCAAGGTGATCGCCCAGCCGTGGGGCCCGCCGCTGGGGCGCATCCTCGGGCAGGTCTTCGCCGACGGTTCGCACCACAAGCTGGTCGACCTGGTCTGCGACCGCGCCTACGACTGGGTGCGCGACAACCACGACCTGGTGCTGCGGGTGGTCAGCCAGCGCGCGCCGTCGTGGTCGCCGAAGTTCTTCGACGAGATCGTCGCCGACAAGATCTACGCCGAGGTGCTGTCCTTCGCCTGGGCGGTCAAGACCGACCCGGACCACCAGATGCGCAAGGCCGTGGACCGCTTCCTCGTCGAGTTCGCCCACGACCTGCAGCACGACGAGCGCACCATGGCCAAGGCCGAGCAGATCAAGCACCAGGTGCTGGAGCACCCCGAGGTGCAGAACCTGGTCTCCTCGGCCTGGAGCACCGCCAAGAAGATGATCCTGGACGCCGCCGAGGACCCCTCCAGCGAGCTGCGCCAGCGGGTCAGGGACGGGCTGCGCTCGCTGGGCAAGCGGCTGAGCGCCGAGGACGAGCTGCGCGGCAAGGTCGACGGCTGGCTGGAGGGCGCCGTGGTCCACGTCGTGACGAACTACCGCGACGAGCTGACCACGCTGATCACCGACACCGTGGAGCGCTGGGACGCCCAGGAGACCTCGCGCAAGATCGAGCTGCAGGTCGGTCGCGACCTGCAGTTCATCCGCATCAACGGCACCGTGGTCGGCTCGCTGGCCGGCCTGGCGATCTACACCGTCTCCGAGCTGCTCATCTGAGGTCGGCTCCCCGGTGCGGGGCCGGAGCCCGCGAAGCCGACCGCCCGAGGACCCGCACCGCCGCGCAGCGCGAGCGGCGACGCCCCGATCAGCTCGTGTGGCGTTCGCGCCACGATCGGGCCTTCTCCCGGTTGCCGCAGACGCGCATCGAGCACCAGGTCCGCGAGCGGTTGCGGGAGCGGTCGTAGAACGCCCACAGGCACGCTTCGGCCGGGCAGATCTTGATCCGGTCCCAGTGCTCGGTGTGCACCAGCCGGGTCGCCGAGACCAGCACCGCGCCCAGGGCGTCCGCGCCGGTCAGCGTCGGTATTCCGTTGCGCAGCCGGACCTGGACCGGCCAGGTGGTGTCCGCGATGGCGACCGGGACGCTGCCGCAGGCGATCGACGCCCGCATCGTGTCGCGGATCTCCCGCGCCGCGGCCACGTCGGGAGCCGCGTCCAGTCCTCGGTCGACGCACCACTGCCGCCATTGCGCCTGGTCGTCGAGGAGTTCGGTGCCCTTCTCCGCGTCGCAGGTGTTCAGGAAGGCCAGGACTAGCTCGATGTCGTGGTCGAAATCGAGCCCGACCGTCTCCAGCGCGGACGGCCGGTCCAGATCCGGAGCGACAGCTTTGCTGTTCACGAACACCATCGTAAGTCAATAGGAGGTTGCGGCGGGTGCGCGTAACTCGCATACTCCTTTCGATGGTTAGTAACCATCAACACATCAATGGTGGTTAGGAATCCGGCGCCGACGGCCCGAGCCGGCCGAGGGTGCCCGAGCTAGGAGGAAGCCATGACCGCGCTGCAGCTCGCCGCGTTCGCCATCGACTGCCCGGACCCCCGGCGCCTCGCCGAGTTCTACGGGCAGCTGCTCGGCTGGGAGATCGACGAACCCGCCTCCGGTGACGACTGGGTCGAGCTGGCCGACCCGTCCGGCGGCGCCCCGCTGGCCTTCCAGCGCGACCCCGGATACCGCCCGCCGTCCTGGCCTTCTCGGGACGTTCCGCAGATGATGCACCTGGACGTCCGGGTGGCGACGCTCGACGAGGGGCACCGGCTGGCGCTCGCCGCGGGGGCGACGCAGCTGCCGCAGCCCGCCGACCGCGCGGACGCGGACTTCCGCGTCTACGCCGACCCGGACGGCCACCCGTTCTGCATGTGCGCAGGTCAGTAGGCGTGCTTGCAGGGCGCTAGCAGGGTGCTTGCAATAGCTAGCACTCCTGGCTATGCTGGATGTCGAACCGGAGAGGCGCACCGATGGAACGCATGGACAAAGCCGTCAACAAGGCCGTGAACCAGGCGGTGAGCGACCTCGGTGGCTACATCCGGACGCAACGGAACAACGCCCAGATCTCGTTGCGGCAGCTGGCGAAGCTCGCCGGTGTGTCCAACCCGTACCTGAGCCAGGTCGAGCGCGGCCTGCGCAAGCCGAGCGCGGAGATCCTCCAGCAGATCGCCAAGGGGCTCCGGATCTCGGCCGAGGCGCTCTACGTGCAGGCGGGGATCCTGGAGCGCCCCGAAGGGGGGCCCGTGGTCGAGGCGATCCAGGCCGATCCCGAGCTCAGCGAACGGCAAAAACAAGTGCTTCTGGACATCTACGCCTCGTTCCGGCGGGAGCAAGACACCGCGGAAGACGGGGACGACACCCAGCAATCCGAGGAGTGAACCGCCATGCCGGCTTTCCCCAAGACCCAAGACATCACCAAGGTCCGCGAGCAGGCCACCCAGGTCTTCGGCGGCGCCGTCGAGCAGGCCCGCACGCCGCTGCTCGCCGTCCTCGGCGCCGGTGACCTGGCCAACCAGGCGCTGGTCGACGCGGTGACCAAGGTCCGCAGCCAGCTCACCGAGCGGGTCGAGTCCGCGCGCAAGGACCTCCCGGCCGACTTCGGCGAGCTGCGCCAGAAGGCCGACCCGGCCGAGCTGCGCAAGCGGCTCGACGACTACGGCCAGTCGGCCCGGAAGTTCTACACCTACCTGGCCGAGCACGGCGAGGAGACCTTCCAGAAGCTGCAGGAGAGCCCGCAGGCCAAGAAGGTCCGCGAGGGCGTCGACACCGCGCAGGGCAAGGTCGAGGAGACCGTGGGCCAGGTCAGCGAGCTGGCCGACGAGGTGCTCGGCAAGGTCGGCGGCCCGTTCAAGTCCGAGGAGTCCGCCGAGACCTCCCAGTCCGAGGCCTCCCGGACCGAGGAGCCGAAGGCCGAGGAGTCGAAGTCCGAGGGCGAGCAGGCCGAGGCCAAGCCCGCCGAGGCGAAGACCTCCACCGCGACCAAGACCACGGCCGGCAAGAGCACCGCGACCACCAAGCCGGCCGCCGGCAAGCAGACGAGCACCACCGCGAAGAAGACCACCGCCAAGTCCGACAGCTGACCTGACGGGGGAGGGAAGGCCCCGGCGACGTTCGCGTCGCCGGGGCTCTCGCGTCGGGTGGGTGCCTCGCGCGGTGTCGAGCACGTAAGGTGGGAACGTGGGTTTTTCGAGCGGAATGCCGCTGTACTGGTGGATCCTCACCGTGATCTGGGTCGTGGGGATCCCCGTCGGTGTTTTCGCGTTCGTGCACGCGGCACTGCAGCGCGCGGATGCGTTCACGGCCGTCGGCAAGCTGACCAAGCCGGCTTGGATGGGGATCACCGGCGCGGCCGCGCTGCTGCTGATCCTCGACTCCCGCGGTCCGTACGGGATCATCTGGATCGCCGGGATCATCGCCGCGCTGGTCTACATCGTCGACGTCCGGCCGAAGGTCCGGGAGATCCAGGGGAAGTCCTGGTAGTGACCGCTCGCTGGACCTCGCGCGGCCGCGGCGATCCGGTGACCCTGGTCGTGCACGGCCTGGGCGCCACCGAGGGGGAGGCCCGCCTGCCCTCGTCGGGGCTCCCGGGAACGCGGGTCGTGATCACGCTGCCCGGCCACGGCTCGGCCCCGGACGCCCCGCCCGGCTACTGGAACTACGGCTCGATCGCCGCCGACGTGCTGGAGGTCGCCCGCGAGGTCGGCGCGACCAGGGCGATCGGGACCTCGCTCGGCGCCGGCGCGCTCACCCGAATCGCGGCCGAGCACCCGGGTCGGTTCGAGCGCCTCGCCCTGATGCTGCCCGCGGCCCTGGACCGCCCGCGCGAGGCGGCGCAGGCCGAGGTGTACCGGCGGCTGGCCGAGGCGGTGGTCGCCGACGACGGAGGTGCCCGGCTGCGGTCGATCCTCGCCGAGGACATCCCGGAAGGCGTGGACGTGGGCGGTTACGTCGGCCAGCGGGCCTCGGCGCTGTCGCGCCTGGGGGACGCGCTGCGCGAGCTGCCCGGTGCGGTGCCCGTGCAGGACGCCGGCGCCCTGGCGGAGGTCGCGGCGGAAGTGCTGGTCATCGGTGCCACCGACGATCCGCTGCACCCCGCCGAGGTGGCGAAGGCGACCGCGGCGGCGTTCCCGCGCTCCCGGCTCGAGCTGCTGCCCTCGCGCGCGCCGATGCTCACCCACCGCCGCGCGGTCCGCGGTCAGCTCGTCGACTTCCTGTCCTGAGGACGGCCCCCGCGCGGTGCGGAGCGCTGGGCACCCCGGCGCGCCCGGGCCGGCGCGGTTCGTATCGTCGAGGCATGGGATTCGATTGGTCGGAAGCGGCCGGGACGCTGGAGGTCAGCCCGGCGCTGGAGCGGGCGGGGTTGCTGGCCGAGCCGGTCGCGAGGTCCGTGCGCGAGCTCGGTGACGAGCGGATCGGGGTCGCCGAGATCGACCCGGAGCTGGCCGACACGTCCGCCTTCTGCGCGGAGTACGGTTCGCCGCTGGAGCTCTCGGCGAACTGCGTCGTGGTCGCGGGCAAGCGCGCGGGCGAGGTCCGCCACGCGGCCTGCCTGGTGCTGGCCACCACCCGAGCCGACGTCAACGGCGTGGTGAAGCGGCGCCTCGACGTGCGCAAGGCCTCCTTCGCCTCGATGGACGACGCGGTCGAGCTGACGGGCATGGAGTACGGCGGCATCACGCCCTTCGGCCTGCCCGAGGGCTGGCCGGTCCTGATCGACGCGGCCGTCGCCGAAGCCGCTGCGGTGGTCGTGGGCAGCGGCGTGCGCCGCAGCAAGCTCATCGCCCCGGGCGAGGCGCTGACCCGCCTGCCCGGCGCCGAGGTCTTGGAGGGGCTCGGGCGCTAAGGCACTGGTTGCGAGCCGTTTTTCATCAAGAGCCCCCCGAGCGCGGAACGCCAGGGGGGCTCTTGATGAAAAAGGCAACCGCGGTCAGAAGACCACGGTTCGCTTGCCGTGGACCAGGACGCGGTGCTCCAGGTGCGAGCGGAGGCCGCGGGCGAGGACCAGCTTCTCGATGTCGCGGCCCTTGCGGACCATGTCCGGCACGTCGTCGGTGTGATCCACCCGGATCACGTCCTGCTCGATGATCGGTCCCGCGTCGAGCTCGGCCGTGACGTAGTGGCAGGTGGCGCCGATCAGCTTCACGCCGCGCTCGTAGGCCTGGTGGTACGGCCGCGCGCCCGCGAAGGACGGCAGGAAGCTGTGGTGGATGTTGATCGCGCGCCCGGACCACCGCTGGCACAGCTCCGCGGGCAGCACCTGCATGAAGCGGGCGAGCACGATGGCCTGCGGGTCGTGCGCTTCGACCAGCTCGCGGACCTGCTCGAAGGCCTCGGCCTTGGCCTCCGGGGCCGAGCCGAAGGGCACGTGGTGGAACGGGATGCCGTGCGCTTCGGTGATCGGTCCCAGCTCGGGGTGGTTGCCGATGACCGCGCGCAGGTCCACGTCCAGCTCCCCGGAGCCGATCCGGCCGAGCAGGTCGTGCAGGCAGTGGCCCTCGCGGGAGACCAGGATCACCGCGCGGCGCTTCTCGGCCGTGTCGTGGATCTGCCACTCCGCCTCGTCGCCGAGCTCGGCGGCGACCTCGGCGAACCGCTCGCGCAGCTCGGCGAGGCCGAACGGCAGCGAGTCCGCCCGGACCTCCTGGCGGGTGAAGAACCAGCCGGTGGTCGGGTCGGTGTGGTGACCGGCCTCCAGGATCCAACCGCCGTGCTCGGCCAGGAAGCCGGACACGCGGGAGACGATCCCGGTGCGGTCGGGGCAGCCGAGGCTGATGACGAAGCGGCGTTCGGTGGAGCTCACGGCAGGTGATTATTGCAGGTGGTTCGCGGTGCGCTCGCTCACCTTCCGGCAGCGACCGAGGCGAGCGCGGCGTCGCCGGTGACCATCGCGGTGCTCGGCCGGCCCCACACCCGCCGGTACACCGCGTCGGCGGTGCCCGCCACCGTGGCGTCCACTTCGAGCGCGGCGCCGTGCGGGGACTCGGTGACCGGGCGCTCGCCCGGCCGGTAGGTCACCAGCCAGGCCTTCCCGGCGTCCGGAGCGTGGTAGAGCACGGTGCCCTCGTGCTGGGTCTGCGACCAGTCGCCCAGCGGCAGGATCTTGTCGAGCATCTCGTCGATCCCGTCGGCGGCCAGCTCCGGGTCGAAGATCAGCTCGTGCACGAGGTCCGGGCCCAGCCCGGCCAGCGCGTGCTCGGCGTCGAGCCGGTGGATCGCGGTCTCGTGGGCCATCCGCCGCGTCCAGCTGGCCGGGGTGCCGCCGGCGAAGAACGACCACACCGGACGATCGGGTTCCATAGTGGACAGGGCGGTGACGAGCTCCGCGCAGCGGTCGTCCCACCACGCCACGGCCTCGTCGAAGTCCGTTGGCGGGCGGGGGACTTCGGGTCGCTCGCCGTCCGGTTCGGTCTCGAGCGCGAGGCGGACGCTGGCGTACACGCGGGCCAGGTGCTGCACCATGCGGCGCACGTCCCAGCCGCTGCAGGTCGACACCGGCGCGTCCGGACCCGCTTGCAACGCGGCGGCGCGGAAGGCCGCTGCCTGCCCCTGGAACGCCTTCAGGTGGAACTCGCTACCCATGGTCCCCATTAAACGGTCCGGGAGCGGTTCAACGGAACCACCGGAGCGTCCGCGCCGGGCCGCCGTCGCCCGGCGGTGCGAGCCGCGGGCCCTCAGGGGGCGACCGCCGACCAGGCGACGGTGAGCTCGCCGAGGCGCCAGCGGCGGTGGTTGTCCCGCACCGGCCAGCCCCGCTCGGCGAACAGCCGCGCGGCCTGCGCCCAGCGCGCGCGGGGGCCGAAGGTCGCCATCGGTGCGGCGTTGTCCCAGCACGAGTCCAGGTCGGCCAGCAGCGCGTGGATCTTCTCGCCGGGCACGTTGCGGTGGATGAGCGTCTTGGGCAGCCGCTCGGCGAGGTCGGAGGGCTTGTCGATGCCCGAGGGCAGGCAGGCCAGGGTCAGGGTCCGCGGGCCCGCGCGGTCCAGCGCCACCCAGCAGCAGCGGCGGCCGATCTCGTCGCAGGTGCCCTCCACCAGCAGCCCGTCCGGGGCCAGCCTGCCGCAGACCTCGTCCCAGGCCTTCCAGGCCTCCGGCTCGGTGTACTGCCGCAGCACGTTGAGCGCCCGGATCAGCGCGGGGCCCTCGAAGCCGCGGATGCCCGCGGCCAGCCCGGCCAGCTCGAACCCGCCCCGCCGGAACTCCAGCCGCGGAGGTTCGGCGACGGCCTTGCCCGCGGCCACCCGCTCGGCGTCCAGCTCCAGGCCGATCACCCGCAGCCCGCTGCGCACCGGGGCGAGCCGGTCGGCCAGCTCCACGGTGGTCACCGGGGCGGCGCCGTAGCCGAGGTCGATGACCACCGGATCGGTGGCCCGGGAGATCGCGCGCGCCACCCACGGGGTGCCCGCGATCCACCGGTCGACGCGGCGCAGCCGGTTCGGGTTGGTGGTTCCCCTGGTCGGCACGCCGAGGGCGCGGGCGCGGCCCGCCGCCAGCCGCGGGTTCTTCTTCTTGGGCGTGCTGCTCATGCAGCTACGCCCGGCGGGCCAGCCACTCGGTGAGGAAGCGCTCCTCGTCGGCCAGCAGCTTCTCGATCTGGTCGACGACCAGGTCCTCCATCTTGCCGCCGACGAAGGGCAGGTTGACCTTCACGCCGCCGGAGACGACCAGCTCGCTGACCGCCGCGCCGTGCGGTTCGGCGAGGTCGCGCAGCCACATCGAGCCGGTGATCGAGCACGGCGCGCCGGCGATCTCGGCGGCGATCTCGCCGGTGAAGTGACCGTCCTCCTCGCGGCGCCAGGACTCGCTGCGGTCGATGGTCAGGTCGCCGCCCACCACGGAGCGGGCCACCGCGGGCAGCGAGTCGGCCGACACGCCGTGCCGCAGCTGGAACTGGGCGGCGTCCTCGTCGGTCTTGGCGTGGTTGACCAGCACGGCGCTCGACCCGCCGAGCTCGGCCAGCCGGGCCTCCAGGAAGGCGGGATCGATCAGCGTCCGGTACACCTCGACCGCGGGCCGTTCGGAGGTGCTTCGGTGCTCGATGCGGCGTGCCATGGTGCGGAGGTTACCTTTGGCAGTCGTGAGTGCCTCTACGTCCGGTGCCGAAGAAGTGCGCGACGACACCTCGCTGCCCGGCGAACAGCCCGGCGGCGACCTGCCGCTGGCCGATTTCACCACCCTGCGGCTCGGTGGTCCGGCGACCGGACTGGTGACCGCGACCAGCGACGACGAGCTCGTCGACGCGGTCCGCGCGGCCGATGACCGGGGCCGCAGGCTGCTGGTGCTCGGCGGTGGCTCGAACCTGGTCGTCGGCGACGACGGCTTCGACGGGCACGTGGTGCGCATCGCCACGCGGGGGCGCGAGTACGACAGCGTCGGCGACGGGCTGGTGCAGCTGACCGCCGAGGCCGGGGAGAACTGGGACGACGTGGTCGCCGACGCGGTCGCCCAGGGGCTCGGCGGGTTGGAGTGCCTCTCCGGCATCCCCGGCCTGGCCGGGGCGACCCCGGTGCAGAACGTCGGCGCCTACGGCGTGGAGATCTCCGAGCTGCTGGACTCGGTGGACCTGCTGGACCGCCGCACCGGCCGGGTGCGCACCGTGCGCGCCGCAGACCTGGGCCTGACCTACCGCAGCAGCGTCCTCAAGCACAGCGACGCCGCGGTGGTGCTGCGCGCCCGCTTCGTGCTGCGCGACGGGGGCGCCTCCGCACCGATCCGCTACGCCGAGCTGGCCCGCGCGCTGGGCGCCGAGCCGGGCGAGCGGGTGGACGCCGCGGCCGCGCGCGAGGCGGTGCTGGAGCTGCGGCGGGGCAAGGGCATGGTGCTGGACCCGGCCGACCACGACACCTGGAGCGCGGGCTCGTTCTTCACCAACCCGATCGTGCCCGCCGACGAGCTGCCCGGAGTCCTGGAGAGGCTGACCGCGCGGGTGGGCGCGGACGCGCGGATCCCGCAGTACCCCGCCGACGGCGGCACCAAGCTCTCGGCCGCCTGGCTGATCGAGCGCGCCGGGTTCGGCAAGGGGCACGCGGGCCCGGGCGGGCGCGTGGGGCTGTCGGCCAAGCACACCCTCGCGCTCACCAACCGCGGTGGTGCGAGCACTCGTGACCTGCTGGAACTCGCCCGGGAGGTGCGCGACGGGGTGCGCGCGGCCTTCGGCGTGACGCTCGTGCCCGAACCGGTGCTGGTGGACTGCGCCCTGGAAACGTGAGCCCGGTGCGGCCGTTGGTGTGACTCTTGGTGACTAACCCCTAACACTGAGTGTTGAATGGGGTGGGTGGCCGCGAAACCGAGCATGCGCGAACTGCGCGATCGGGCCGTGATCCGTCCGGTCAAGCGAGCGGTCGAGGACGAGCTCCTCGACCTGCCCGAGGTCACCGGGGTGGACATCGGCCCGAAGCGCCGCGCGGGGCGAGCCGGTGAGCAGGGCATCGTGGTGCAGGTGGCGCGCAAGCTGCCGCTCGACCGGCTGCCCCGCGGCGGCTGCGTGCCCGACGAGGTCCTGGGCATCCCGACCGACGTCGTCGAGGAGCGGCCGCTGCTGCAGCACATCCACCGCGCGCCGGACGAACCGCCGGTCGGCGGCGGGTGCTGCGCCGCCGGGGTGCTGCGCGGCGGGACCGGAATCGCGCCGCGCAGGCCGGTTCGGCTGGAGGCGGGCGAGTTCCGCCGCGTCGGCACGCTGGGCGTGCTGGTCACCGGCGACCTGGCCGAGCCGATGGGGCTGACCACCTTCGACGTCGGCTGCCTGGACGACGCCTGGTCGGTCGGCGACCGGATGGTCGACCCCGTCCGCGGGCTGGAGCACGCCGAGCTGGCCCGCGCCGCGCTCTCCGGGCGGGTGGACGCGGCGGCGGTGCGGATCGTGGCCGACGTGCCCACGACCCCGGAGATCGCCGAGCTGGGTCCGGTCGCCGGGCGCGGCCGCGCCTACCCCGGCGCGCGGGTGCGCAAGCGCGGGTTCGGCACCGGGCTCGCCCGCGCGACGGTGGCCTCGCTGGACGCCACCGTGCGGCTCGACCACGGGACCGCGCTGGGCGTTCGGGTGCTGCGCGAGCAGCTGCGCATCACCGGAGCCGGGTACTGCGGGCCGGGTGATTCCGGCGCGGCGGTGCTCGACGACGCCGGACGGGTGGTCGGCCTGCACGTGGCGGGCACCGCCGACGGGGCGGTCGGCTACGCGACCCCGATCAACGACGTCCTGGCCGAGCTCGACCTCCGCCTGGATCCGAGCGAGCACTCGGCATCGGTGTGAGCGCCTCCCCGCGCGGGTCGCCCGGGGCGACGAGGCGCGCCGCGGGCGCTACTGGTGGCGGTGCATCCGGGTGGCGGAGTGCTGGTCGCGGGGCTTGATCTCGATGAAGTCCAGGTTGACGTGGCTGGGGCGGGTGACCGCGAAGGCGATGACCTCGGCGACGTCCGCGCCGGACAGCGGCGTCATGCCCTCGTAGACCTTCGCCGCGCGGTCCTTGTCGCCGCCGAACCGGACCTCGGAGAACTCGGTCTCCACCGCGCCCGGGGCGATCTCGGTGAACCGCACCGGTCGTCCGAGCAGCTCGCCCCGCAGCGTGCGGTGCAGGGCGCCCTGCGCGTGCTTGGCCGATGTGTAGCCCCCGCCGTTGTCGTAGACCGCGGAGGCCGCCACCGAGGTCACGGTCAGCACGTGCCCGTCGCCGGAGGCGACCAGCGCGGGCAGCAGCGCCTTGGTCATCCGCAGCGTGCCGATCACGTTGGTCTCCCACATCCAGCGCCAGTCGTCCTCGACCGCGTCGGAGATCGGGGCCATGCCCTTGGCGCCGCCCGCGTTGTTGACCAGCACGTCGCAGCGCGGCACCTGCGCGACGAACGCGTCCACCGACGCCTGGTCGGTGACGTCCAGCGGCAGCGCGGTGCCGCCGATCTCGGTGGCCAGCTCTTCGAGCCGTTCCACGCGCCGGGCGCCCACCACGACCTCGAAGCCGGCCTCGGCGAGCTCGCGGGCGGTGGCCGCGCCGATGCCCGAGCTCGCGCCGGTGACGACCGCCACGCGTCCTGAAGACGTAGTCATTGGGACCTCCTAGAAGCGCTTCGATCCCATCGGACCACGCCGGGCGGCTCGCTCCGGCGCGAGGTGTCGGGGAGCGCGGACGACTGTGATCGGTTGCATACCATCGAGTGACATCTTTTAGCCTCGCGAAACGTCTTTAGGGGTGGGGGAAGCATTTTCGGCGGCCCACGGCGGGCGGAAGGCCCGCTTCGGGGCTTTTGCGTACATTTTCAAAGGGGATCTCACAAGTGTCTGGTGCCAAGCTCCGGCTTCCGCTGCGCGCCCTGATCGCAGCGCTGGCGGCCGTGCTGCTGATCTCGGGCTGCTCCTCGTCGTCCGAGCGGCCGCGGGACGAACCGGCCGAAGCGGTCGCCAAGGTCTCCTTCCAGCCGGGAACCGGTGCGAAGGAGGTCAGCCCGACCGCGCGGATCGGCGCGTCGGTGCAGCGAGGCGCGTTCGACTCGATCGAGCTGCGCAACCCGGACGGCGAGGCGGTGGAGGGTCAGCTCGCCGCCGACGGCAAGAGCTGGCGCGCCACCGAGGCGCTCGGCTACGGCAAGACCTACAGCTGGTCCGGGCGGGCCACCGGCGAGGACGGCAAGCCGGTCGAGGTGCGCGGCTCGTTCCGCACCGTCGAACCGGACCGGACCATCCACGCGACGATCAACCCGACCGACGACGCCGTGGTCGGCGTGGCGATGCCGATCAGCATCAAGTTCGACGAGCCGGTCGAGGACAGGGCCGCGGTCCAGCGAGCGCTGCACGTGCGGGCGGACGCGCCCGTCGAGGGCTCCTGGGCCTGGCTGAACGACCGGCAGGTCGACTACCGGCCCAAGGAGTACTGGCCGGCCCGCACCCACGTGACCGTCGAGGCCGATCTCCACGGGCTGGCGCTCGGCGGCGGGGCCTACGGGCAGGCGGACCTGAGCACCGGCTTCGACATCGGGCGCTCGCAGATCGTCAAGGGCGACGTGCGCACGCACCGCATGGTGGTCGTCCGGGACGGCGAGCAGGTCGCCAGCTACGCGGCCAGCTACGGCAAGGAGGACGACCCGGGCCGCAACACGCCCAACGGCACCTACATGATCATGGCCAAGCACCCGGTCGAGATCATGGACAACCCGGAGTACCACTACCGCAACGTCCGCAAGACCTGGGCGGCGCGGTTCTCCAACCACGGCGAGTTCATCCACGAGAACCAGGACAACGCCGCGGCGCTGGGCGCGGTGAACAACACCCACGGCTGCATCAACCTCTCGGCCGCCGACGCCAAGGCGTACTTCGACAGCGCGCTGATCGGCGACCCGGTGGAGATCACCGGATCGGCCGCGTCGATGCCGCCGCGCTTCGACGTCTACGACTGGCTGCTGACCTGGGACCAGTGGCAGGGCAAGTCCGCGCTGTGAGCGCGATCACCGCCGGGCGGCGGAACGTCCGAGGCCGGCGCCCGGTGGCGGTAGCGTCGACCGTCGCCGACGAGCTCCGCCGAAGCGGCGGGAATGTTTCCGCCGCCGGCGGTGTCGGCATGGAAGGCGTCCGAAGGGTTCGGGCCGACGGGCTTGCGATGGGCAGCAGATGACCTCCAGAACGTTACGCATGCGGCCGCGCCGCGCCGCCGTCCTCTCGTTGCACACCTCCCCGCTGGAGCAGCCCGGCACCGGTGACGCCGGGGGGATGAACGTCTACATCGCCCAGACCGCCCGCAGGCTGGCCGAGATGGGCACCGAGGTCGAGATCTTCACCAGGGCGACCTCCTCCGACGTGCCGCCGATCGCCGAGCTCGCGCCGGGCGTGCTGGTCCGCAACGTCGTCGCGGGGCCGTTCGAGGGCCTGGACAAGAACGAGCTGCCCTCGCAGCTGTGCGCGTTCGCCGCGGGCGCGCTGCGAGTGGAGGCGCGGCACGAGCCCGGCCACTACGACCTCGTGCACTCGCACTACTGGTTGTCCGGGCAGGTGGGCTGGCTGGCCAGGGAGCGCTGGGGAGTGCCGCTGGTGCACACCGCGCACACCCTGGCCAAGGTGAAGAACGCCAACCTCGCCGAGGGCGACTCGCCGGAACCGCGGGTGCGTGTGCTCGGCGAGGAGCAGGTCGTCGGCGAGGCGGACATGCTGGTGGCCAACACCGCGTTCGAGGCCGACGACCTGGTCCAGCGCTACGACGCCGACCCGGAGCAGGTGGCCACCATCCCGCCCGGCGTGGACCTGGACGTGTTCACCCCCGGCGACACGCGGACCGCCCGGGCCCGGTTGGACGTGCCCGCCGATGCCCTGGTGCTGGCCTTCGTGGGCCGCATCCAGCCGCTGAAGGCCCCGGACGTGCTGCTGCGTGCCGCCGCGGAGCTGCTGCGGCGCAAGCCCGAGCTGCGCAGCAGGCTCGTCGTGCTGGTCGTCGGCGGTCCTTCGGGCAGCGGGCTGGAGCGGCCGGAGGCGCTGCAGCAGCTGGCGACGAGCTTGGGCATCGACGACGTGGTGCGCTTCCTGCCGCCGCGGGGCGGCGCGGAGCTGGCGCAGGTCTACCGGGCCGCGGACGTGGTCGCGGTGCCCAGCTACAACGAGTCCTTCGGGCTGGTGGCGCTGGAGGCGCAGGCCTGCGGGACGCCGGTGGTGGCCGCCTCGGTCGGCGGGCTGCCGGTGGCGGTCTCGCACGACATGTCCGGGCTGCTGGTCGACGGGCACCGGACCGGGCAGTGGGCCGACGCGCTGGACGCGCTGGTGCGCGACCCCGGCCTGCGGGAGCGGCTGGCGTCCAACGCGGCCGGGCACGCGGCGCGGTTCTCCTGGGCGCGCACCACCGAAATGCTGCTGGACGCCTACGCGCGGGCGAAACTGATGTTCAACGCGCGGCTGCGCACCGAGGAGGTCACGGCGTGAGCTTGGAGCAGGTCATCCGGTCGGCACTGGCGGCCAACGAGCTCGATCACCAGGACAAGGGCGACGGCAGGTTCTTCGTGACCCTGCCGGGGACCAAGAAGCTGCAGACCAACTGCTGGTTGATCGTCGCCGAGCACGCCCTGCTGGTCGAGGCCTTCGTGTGCCGCCAGGTCGACGAGTCCCACGAGGACGTCTACCGCTTCCTGCTGCGGCGCAACGCCAAGCTCTACGGCGTGCACTACACGATCGACGGCAACGGCGACATCTACCTGGTCGGCCGCCTCCCGCACCACGCGATCACCGAGGACGAGCTGGACCGGGTCCTCGGCCAGGTCCTGGAAGCCGCCGACGGGGACTTCAACACCCTCCTGGAGCTGGGCTTCGCAACCGCCATCCGCCGCGAGTGGGCCTGGCGCGAATCCCGAGGCGAATCCCTCGCCAACCTCCAACCCTTCAAATCCCTCATCGACCGCGAGGACTGAACTCCGAAAAAGGAACGCAGGAGTTTCGGAGAAGCCGAAGCTGAAGCGGTCAAGCCCCCAACGCCAGGCAACGGCGAAGCCGTTCCTCCCACCCGAGCAACCGGCACCGCGCGCGGTCTCTCAGCGCTTCTCCGGCGAGGACAGCCGCGACGCCGCGCATCGGCATACCCAAGGAGCGGCTCCCGGAGCCGGAGAGGCGCTGAGGTTCCGCTACCGGCACCGCCGGGGACCCGCACCTGAAGAGCGCGTGGGGGCGGCTCGGGAGAGAGGGGGAGTCACGAGCTCGAGCCGCCCCACACACGGTGGTCCCGCCTGACGGGCCGGTGGGCGGGGGCACCCGGGGCCCGGCGGGGCGCGGTTCGTTGGGGGAGCTGAACCGCGCTCGCGCTCTCGCGAGATCGGGGAGTGCGTGGGAGCCGATCAAGGAGAGCGCTGTCAACTTCGCAGAGTTACGTAGCCGCCACAAGGCCGCCACATTGCTCCATTAGTGTGATGTTAGGCAAAAACGTTCACGCAGGGGAACGCGTTGCCCTTCAATTCTCCTTCGAAAGTGAGTATCGCCACTTTCGTGTCACGGCGCTGTGTTGATCACATAACCGTCGAGTGAAAGCCGCATCCGCGCTGAGCACTCCCCGCGCAGAGCCCTCGCCCCCGTCGGGGAGGCCGTTGCCGGAAAGGGTGAGGACGCGAATTGCCCGCGCTTCGAAACTATCGGCGGCGGGCCTCCGGGGGCGTGCCGACGGCGGGCCCTCTATAGCCTGGACGCATGACTTCGACTCTGGTGCTGCTGCGGCACGGTGAGAGCACGTGGAACGCCGAGAACCTGTTCACCGGCTGGGTGGACGTTCCGCTGTCGGAGAAGGGCGAGCGCGAGGCCCAGCGCGGCGGTGAGCTGCTCCGCGAGGCGGGCGCGCTGCCCGACGTGCTGCACACCTCGCTGCTGCGGCGCGCGATCTCCACCGCGAACATCGCCCTCGACGGGGCCGACCGGCACTGGATCCCGGTGCGCCGCGACTGGCGCCTCAACGAGCGCCACTACGGGGCGCTGCAGGGCAAGAACAAGAAGCAGACCCTGGAGGCCTACGGCGAGGAGCAGTTCATGCTCTGGCGCCGCTCCTACGACACGCCGCCGCCGGAGATCGAGCTCGGCGACGAGTTCAGCCAGGACGCCGACCCGCGCTACGCCGACCTGGGCTCGGACCTGCCGCGCACCGAGTGCCTCAAGGACGTGGTCGCCCGGCTGCTGCCCTACTGGGAGTCGGCGATCGTGCCGGACCTGGAGGCCGGCCGCACCGTCCTGGTCGCCGCGCACGGCAACTCGCTGCGCGCGCTGGTCAAGCACCTCGACGGCATCTCGGACGACGACATCGCGGGGCTGAACATCCCCACCGGCATCCCGCTGCGCTACGACCTCGACGCGGACTTCAAGCCCACCAACCCGGGCGGCACCTACCTCGACCCGCAGGCCGCCGAGCAGGCCGCGGCCGCGGTGGCCAACCAGGGCCGCTGAGCGCACGTCACCGGGCGATGGAGGGCACCTCCGACGGGGAGGTGCCCTCCATCTATCGCTCACGCGGGTGAGGGATGGCGAGGATTCGCCCGAGCGGCGAACGGAGCGCTACCGGTCGGCCTGCGCGAGTTGAACCACCTCCGATCATGGGGTGAACCGGAGGTGAAGAAGGGCCCTTTTCGTGTCACGGGCGTCACGGAATGCCCTCGTGGGCTGGCCGTTGCCCACCCGGGCTTGCTTACGATGAACCCGTGACCGCATTGGGCATCACCGCCCTGATCATCGCCGCGCTCCTGCTGGGCGCGGTCGGCGGATTCTTGCTTCCCCGGGCCGCGAGCCGCGGGAGGAGCAAGCCCAAGGGGCCGACCGTCGCCGAACTCCTCCAACGACAGGTGCACACCAGCGCCAACGGCGTCGTGCTGCTCAACCGCTTCGGCGACGTCGTGCTGCACAACCCGCGCGCCGATGAGCTCGGGGTGGTCCGCCAGCACCGGGCCGATCCGCGCGCCATCGAGGCCGCCGAGCGCGCCCTGGCCTCCGGCGAGCAGCTGGAGGTCGACCTCTGCCCGATGGACGGCCGGGTGACGTTGCGCGGTCGCGGGCCCGCGGCGGTGCACGGCGTGGTCCGCCCGCTGGGCGACGGCTTCGTGGTGGTCGACGCCGCCGACCAGTCCGACTCGGTGCGCCTGGAGGCCACCCGGCGCGACTTCGTCGCCAACGTCAGCCACGAGCTCAAGACCCCGGTCGGCGCGCTCGCGCTGCTGGCCGAGGCGGTCATCGACACCGCGGACGACGCCGACGAGGTGCGCCGGTTCGCCGACAAGATCCTGCACGAGTCCACCCGGCTGGGGACGCTGGTCTCCGAGCTGATCGCGCTCTCCCGGCTGCAGGGCGCCGAGCGGCTTCCCGAGCTGACCACCGTCGCGGTCGACGAGGTGGTCTCCGAGGCGCTCGGCCGCTGCCGCATCACCGCCGAGTCGGCGAGCATCGAGATCACCGTGGACGAACCGTCCGGCCAGCTGCTGGAGGGCGACCGGGCGCTGCTGGTCACGGCGCTGAGCAATCTGATCAACAACGCGATCTCCTACTCGCCGCAGAACAGCTCGGTGTCCATCAGCCGTCGCCTGAACGGCGACTACGTGGAGATCTCGGTCACCGATCGTGGCATCGGCATCGATCCCGAGCACCACGAACGGGTCTTCGAACGATTCTTCCGGGTGGATCCCGCCCGCTCGCGCGCCACCGGGGGGACCGGGCTGGGGCTGGCGATCGTCAAGCACGTCGCGGCCAACCACGGCGGCGAGGTCAAGCTCTGGAGCCGCCCGGGCACCGGTTCCACCTTCACGTTGCACGTGCCCAGGCGCAGTGCCGGCGAGGACGAGGACCTCGTCGCCGAGCCGGAGGCGGCGGCCGACCAGGACGCCGCGTCCAACACCGAAAGTGCGGACGGCGTGACAACCGTCGAAACGGGAGGAGTCCGGTGACCAGGGTGTTGATCGTGGAGGACGAGGAGTCCTTCGCCGACCCGCTCGCGTACATGCTCCGCAAGGAGGGCTTCACGGCCGCGGTGGCCACCGACGGCTCGGAGGCGTTGGACGAGTTCGACCGCAACGGCGCCGACATCGTGCTGCTGGACCTGATGCTGCCCGGGATGAGCGGTACCGACGTGTGCAAGCAGCTGCGGCAGCGGTCCGCGGTGCCGGTGATCATGGTGACCGCCCGCGACAGCGAGATCGACAAGGTCGTGGGCCTTGAGCTGGGCGCCGACGACTACGTCACCAAGCCGTACTCGGCGCGGGAGCTCATCGCCCGGGTGCGCGCGGTGCTGCGCCGCCGCGGCGAGGCCGAGGAGCTGCAGCCGCAGGCGCTGGCCGCCGGGCCGGTGCGGATGGACATCGAGCGGCACGTGGTGACCGTCGACGGCGAGGACATCAGCCTGCCGCTCAAGGAGTTCGACCTGCTGGAGTACCTGCTGCGCAACGTCGGCCGGGTGCTCACCCGCGGGCAGCTCATCGATCGGGTGTGGGGCGCCGACTACGTCGGGGACACCAAGACCCTGGACGTGCACGTCAAGCGGCTGCGCTCCAAGCTCGAACCGGACCCGGCCGAACCGAAGTACTTGATCACCGTGCGTGGTCTCGGCTACAAGTTCGAGGCCTGAATCGAGCGACACGTGATCGGTCCCACCCCGGCGCGGCAGGACCTGGTCGCGCCGGGGTTCCGAGCGGTTCCGGCGGTCTTTTGCCGCCCACCCGCCTCCAGCGGGTGTGCGCGGCCGGTAACTTGTCGGTCATGCGCCTAGGGGTGCTCGACGTCGGATCCAACACCGTCCACCTGCTCGTGGTGGACGCGCACCATGGTGCCCATCCGACCCCGATGACATCGGACAAGACAGTGCTGCGGCTGGCCGAGCGGATCGGCGCCAACGGCGGCAGGCTCGCCGAGGAGGACGAGGACGAGCTCGTCCGCACCATCTCGGAGGCGCAGAAGGCCGCGGTGGCGGCGGGCTGCGACGAGCTGATGAGCTTCGCCACCTCGGCGATCCGCGACGCGGAGAACGCCGCCGAAGCCCTCGACCGGGTGCGGGCCGAGACCGGGATAGAGCTGGTGGTGCTGCCGGGCGAGGACGAGGCCCGGTTCACCTTCCTGGCCGCCCGCCGCTGGTACGGTTGGTCCGCGGGCAACCTGCTGCTGCTCGACATCGGCGGGGGCTCGCTGGAGCTCGCGCAGGGCATCGACGAGCAGCCGGACATCGCCACCTCGGTGCCGCTGGGCGCGGGCCGGGTCGGCCGGGCGATGCCGAACGACCCGCCCACCCGCGACGAGATCAAGGACGCGCGGGAGTGGCTGGCCGGTCAGCTCGCCCCGACGGCCAAGCGGTTCAAGAAGCTCACCAAGCCGGACCGCGTGGTGGCCACCTCCAAGACCTTCCGCTCGCTCGCCCGGTTGACCGGTGCCGCCCCGGCCTCGGCCGGTCCGCGAGCGCAGCGCGCGCTCACCGAGACCGGCCTCAAGCAGCTGCTGGCCTTCATCACCCGGATGTCGGCGAACGATCTCTCCGAGCTCGACGGCGTCAGCTCCGCCAGGGCGCACCAGCTGGTGGGCGGCGCGCTGGTCGCCGAGGCCGCGATGAAGGCGCTGGGCGTCAAGGAGCTCGACATCTGCCCCTGGGCGCTGCGGGAGGGCGTGATCCTGCGGCGGCTGGACCACACCAACGGCGACAGTCACACTGCGTTGCAGGCCCGCGCGACGTTGGGTCACGAGCGGCCTCTCGTGGCGGGGCCGGCGGAGGATGCTGGACTGCGGACGCAGCACGGGGCACGGTGGGAGCGATGAGTCGGGACAGCGGGGCTGATCAGCCCACCCAGCGCACGGTTGCTGAGCTGCTGGCCGAGTACGGCGGCGACAAGGGCTCGCAGCAGCAGAGCTCCCGGCGCAGGCGCAGACGAGCCGAGGACCCGACCGAGACCGCGCCCCAGGCGATCATCGAGCGGGTGCTGTCGGACAGCGGCAAGATGCGCCCGGTCGACCCGGACGCCGAGCCGCCGGCGAGCCGCAAGCAGGGCCAGCAGCCGTCCGCGCAGCAGGCCCCCGCCCAGCCGCCTGCCGCGCAGCCTCCGGCCGCCCAACCCCCGGCTCAAGCACCGGCCCAGCCACCGGCCGCCGCGCAGCAGCCGCCCGCCCCGCAGCCACCGGCCGCGCCGGCCCAGCAAACTCAGCAGGTGCCCTCGGCACCCGAGCCGGCGCAGGCACCGGCGCAGGCGCCGGCGGCCCAGGCCCCGGCCGCGCCGCAGCCGCCAGCCGAGAAGCAGGGCGGTGGCTACTGGGCGCGCCGCTTCGGGACCAAGAAGGCCCCGCCGGCATCCCCCTCGGCGCCGGTCGTCGACGCCGAGGCCACGGTCAAGCAGCAGCCGGTGCAGCCACCGCCGCCTGCCGCGCCGCCGCTGCCCGCGGCGCCCGCGCAGCCCCCGGAGAACGCGACCCAGCAGATCCCCCGGCTGCCGGAGCCGGCCGGGTACCCGCAGCAACCGGTCGCCGACGACCCGTACGACTTCGACGACAGCCTCGCCCGCGACTACCCGTCCGGGGGTTACGCCGAGGAGCACTCCGGCGGCTACGAGGAGCTCGGCGGGCAGGACTACGCCGACGACTACGCCGAGGACGACGACTACGACCGCAGCGCCCCGGCCGGGCTCGACGCGGACCAGGCCGCGGAACCGGACGCGCCCGTCTCCCCGGGCAAGGAGTGGGGCACGGTCGCCCTGCAGGGCATCTGCGGGCTGGTCGGCGGCGGGCTGGTGTGGGTCGGCTTCCGCTGGCTGTGGATCAACGCGACCATCGCCGCCTTCGCCGCCGCGCTGGTGTTCACCGGCTTGCTGGTGCTCGTCGCCTGGAAGTTCTTCCGCACCAACGATCTGCAGACCATCCTGCTTTCGGTGCTGGTCGGGCTGTTCTGCACGGTCTCGCCCGCGGTGCTGCTGCTGATCGGCCATTGAAGGGTCCCGGCGTGGCTCGGACAGCTGAATCCCGCGCGACACGCGGCGCGCGGGCCGACCGCCGCGCAGCGGCTACCGGGGCGTGGTCCATCCTGGGCAGGCGATGACAGAACAACCGCCTCCTCCCGACCAGGACGCCGCCGAGCGGATCCCGGTGGGGCTGTCCAGCGCATCGGTGTGGCCGCAGCCCGCCCGCGCTGCCTTCGAGATGGCCGCTGAGCTGGGATTCGACGGGGTCGAGGTGATGGTCTGGGCGGACGCGGTCAGCCAGGACGTCGGCGCGCTGCAGCGGCTCTCCGAGCGCCACGACGTGCCGATCCTGGCGGTGCACGCGCCCTGCCTGCTGATCACCCAGCGGGTCTGGTCGCCGGAGCCCGAGGAGCGGTTGCGCAAGGCCGTGGTGGCCGCCAGCGAGCTCGGCGCCTCCACGGTGGTCGTGCACCCGCCGTTCCGCTGGCAGCGCCGCTACGCCGACGGCTTCTCGGAGCTGGTCGACGAGCTGGAGGAGACCAGCGGGATCGCCGTCGCGGTGGAGAACATGTTCCCGTTGCGCCCGCCGAGCTCGATCAACAAGTTGCGCGGCGGTCGGTCCGGGCCGCGCTCCAACGGCCTGTCGGCGTTCAAGCCCTCGCCGGACCCCACCGAGGTGGGGTACCGCAACTACACCCTGGACATCTCGCACGCGGCCGCCGCGCAAACCGACCCGGTCGAGCTGCTGGAGCGCATGCGGGGCGGGTTGGCCCACGTGCACCTGGCCGACGGCACCGGCGCGTCCCGCGACGAGCACCTGCTGCCCGGTCAGGGGAACCAGCCGTGCGCCGAGGTCTGCGCGGCGCTGGGCGCCGAGGGCTACTCGGGTTCGGTGGTCCTGGAGGTCAACACGCGCAAGGCGCGCACGCCCGGTCAGCGCGCCCACCTGCTGGGCGAGGCGCTGAGCTTCACCCGGCACCACCTCGCGGGTGGCGGCCAGTTGCGAATCTCGTCCTGAGTCGGCGGTTTTCGGCGTCGGGTCCGCCGGACGGCGCGGAACGCCGGGGAGGCACCTCCCATGATCAACTTCTGCGGGGATCACTAGAATGGACTAATGATCTTGATGTGCGCCGCGGGCGTCCGAGGGGTGGTTCTCGCGTGACCGAGGTGCTGGATCCGTTCTCCGCGGTGACCGCCGTCCGCCCGCTCGGCG
Source organism: Saccharopolyspora griseoalba (assembly GCF_042665275.1). Lineage (NCBI taxonomy): Bacteria > Bacillati > Actinomycetota > Actinomycetes > Pseudonocardiales > Pseudonocardiaceae > Saccharopolyspora > Saccharopolyspora griseoalba. Next base: position 77,939 of record NZ_JBHTCJ010000004.1, read on the forward strand.
ACGGCGCGTACGCCGCGCACCTGCGACCGGAGTGGGCCGTCGGCGAGAACCCGCACGGGGGCTACCTGCTGGCCCTGCTCACCCAGGCGGCCTGCGACGACGGCCTGGAACCGCTGGGGGTGAGCGCGCAGTACCTGCGGCCGCCGCGGGTGGGCCCGGTGCTGATCCGGGTCGCCGAGCTCAAGCGGGGCCGGACCGTCGCGGTGCTGCGCGCCGTGCTGGAGCAGCGCGGGCAGGTGTGCGTGGACGCCACGCTGACCGCGGGCACGATGCCCGCCGCCGAACCGGAGTGGTCCGACGTGCCGGACATCCCGGTCAACCCGCCGGCCGACGCGATCGACCTGAGCGCCTGGCCGAAGTTCGCCGACCTCACCAGGGCGTGCGACCTGCGGATGGACGCCCGGACCGCCGCGTTCATCAACGGCGGCACCGGTGAACCGCGCTACCGGATGTGGGCCAAGCCGAGGGACAGCAGGCCGGACCTGCTGTTCGGACTGGTCGCCGGCGATCTGGCGCTGCCGGTGACGATGAACATGGGCCGGTTCGGCTGGGCGCCGACGGTCCAGCTCACCGCCCTGCTGCGGGCCCACCCGGCCAACGGCTGGCTGCGCCTGGCGGTGGACTGCCGCGCGGTGCACGGACCGTGGTTCGACGAGGACGTGCTGGTCGTCGACTCCGTCGGGCGGGTCATCTGCCAAGCGCGCCAGCTCGCGCTCTCGCCGTGAGGGCGAGCAGCGCCCGGACGCCTACGCACCGTGTTCTGGCACCCTTGAGCGCATGACGAACATCGCCGTGCTGGGTGCCGGGAAGATGGGAGAGGCCCTGCTCTCGGGCCTGCTCAAGGCGGGTCGGGCGCCGGCCGAGCTGATGTTCACCGAGCGCTTCCCGACCCGCGCCGAGGAGCTGGCCAAGACCTACGGGATCGAGCACGTCGAGGTCGCCGCGGCGGTGCAGCGCGCGGACGTGCTCGTGGTCGCGGTCAAGCCGCAGGACATCGAACCGCTGCTGGACGAGATCGCGCCGAAGATCCCCGGCGGCAAGCTGGTCGTCTCGCTGTGCGCGGGCCTGCCCACCAAGCTGTACGAGCGCAGGCTGCCCGAGGGCACCGCGGTCGTCCGGGTCATGCCGAACACCCCGATGCTGGTCGGCGAGGCCATGAGCGCCATCTCCGGCGGCGCGCACGCCGAGGCGCACCACCTGGACCTGGTCGAGGAGCTGCTGAGCAGCGTCGGGAAGGTCGCCAGGGTCCCGGAGGGCCAGCAGGACGCGGTCACCGCGCTGTCCGGCTCCGGCCCCGCCTACTTCTACTTCCTGGTCGAGGCCATGATCGACGCCGGGATCCTGCTGGGCATCCCGCGGGACAAGGCCGCAGACCTGATCGTGCAGTCCGCGGTCGGGGCCGCGGCGATGCTGCGCGAGGGCGGCGGGCACCCGGTGATGCTGCGGGAGGCCGTCACCTCCCCGGCGGGCACCACCATCTCCGGTCTGCGCGAGCTGGAGAAGCACGGCGTGCGCGCGGCGCTCATCGACGCCATCGAGGCCGCCAGGGACCGCTCGGTCGAGCTCGGCAAGGCTCACGAGATCGACGAGGACTGACTCGACCGAATTCGCATTTCCCCAGTTCACGTGCCCTCTTCTGGGGCTGGTGGGACTCCGGGGCCGGAAGTCAACTCAAAAATCATCGTGTGTCCCGTTACTCTTTTCAGAGCACGTGCGTGAGGTTTCCGGCGGATGGGGAAGCCGCCGGGGGCGAACGTGCTGAAGGGCACGGTGAAGCATGTCTGCGAACTCCGAACCCGGCCAACCGGCACCTCAGAACATGGGTCAGGTGCGGTTTCTCACCGTCGCCGAGGTGGCCAAGCTGATGCGCGTGTCGAAGATGACGGTCTACCGGTTGGTGCACGCCGGCGAGCTGCCCGCCGCCCGCGTGGGGCGGTCGTTCCGCGTTGCCGAGAAGGACGTGCACAACTACTTGCAGCACGCCTACCACGACGCCGGATGATCCCGGCCCGGGAGCTCCCCCGATCGATCGGACCACCGCTCGGGGGCGGCTCGCGGCGCGCTTTGCGGACCACGGCGGTAGTGCTCGGACCAGGGCGGGTAAAGTTTTGAGATGGTCGTGCCTGGTGCGCCCCAGCGGCTGCGTCGGCACGGAAGACGTTCGAACCGCCGTCAAGAGTGAAGGAGTCCGCATGGGCTCGGTCATCAAGAAGCGCCGCAAGCGCATGTCCAAGAAGAAGCACCGCAAGCTGCTCCGCAAGACGCGCGTCCAGCGTCGCAAGTTGGGCAAGTGAGTCCTTGCGATGACCGCCGCCGACCCTTCGAGTCGGCGGCGGTTTTTTGTTCCGCGAACCACCCCGGTGCGTGACCGACCCCGGAGCGTGCCCGACCGATCGCGCGTTGTTCACTGGGAACGAGCTCGCCGCGTTCACCCCCGACACCGGGTGGACCCGTTCCGGTAACCCGTGATCAGCCCGGTGACCGGCGGGTTCGGCGGTAGCATCGCAAGCGGCCCAGGCGCCGAGAGCGGGGGAGGCAGATTGGCACCCAAGGTCGTGCTGGTCACCGGCGTGAGCAGGTTCCTGGGCGGGCACCTGGCCGCCCGGCTGGCCGCCAACCCCTCCGTCGAGCGCGTGCTGGGCGTCGACACCGTGCAGCCCGGGCGCGATCTGCTGCGCCGGATGGGGCGCACCGAGTTCGTCCGCGCCGACATCCGCAACCCGCTGATCAGCAAGGTCATCAGCAACGCCGGCGTGGACACGGTGGTGCACGCGGCGATCAACACCCACACCGGGCCGGCCGGTCGCGCCACGCTCAAGGAGATGAACGTCATCGGCACCATGCAGCTGCTGGCGGCCTGCCAGCAGTCGCCGCTGGTGCGCAAGGTCGTGGTGCGCTCCACCTGCGCGGTCTACGGCTCCAGCTCGCGGGACCCGGCGGTGTTCAGCGAGGAGTTCGAGCCCAAGGACCTGCCCTCCTCCGGCTACGCCAAGGACGCGGTGGACATCGAGGGCTACGTGCGCGGCTTCGGCAGGCGCAGGCCGGACGTGGACGTCACGACGCTGCGGTTCTCCAACCTGATCGGCCCGCGCATCGACGCGGTGCTGACCCGCTACTTCGCGATGCCGGTGGTGCCCACCGCGCTCGGCTTCGACGCCCGCCTGCAGATGCTGCACTCCGAGGACGCGCTGGCGGTGCTGGAGCGCGCCACGACGACGGACAAGCCCGGCGTGTTCAACGTCGCGGGCGACGGGGTGCTGATGCTCTCCCAGGCGATCCGGCGCGCCGGGCGGGTCGCGATGCCGCTGCCCAGCCCGACGCTGGGGCCCATGACGCGGCTGTTCCGCGGCGCGCGGCTGGTGGACTTCTCCCCGGAGCAGCTGCGCTTCCTCAACTTCGGCCGGGTGCTGGACACCACCCGGCTCCGCGAGAGCTTCGGGTTCACCCCGCGCTGGACGACCCAGCAGGCCTTCGACGACTACGTCGCCGGCCGCGGCCTGCGCCCGGTGGTCGACCCGGAGAGCATCATGGCGCTGGAACGACGCGCCGGAGACCTACTGTCGAGGCCGCGGTGAAGGAACGGACGGTGCGATGGCGGACGCGCAGGTGATCCCGCTGCGAGCGGAGGACCGCGAGGAGACCGCGCGGCCGGGCGCCGACGAGCCCGGCTGGGAGGACGCGGTCGTCGACGTGCTCGCCTTCGCGCGCAGGCGGTTGCTCGGCGACTACCAGGTCGACGAGTTCGGCTTCGACGAGGAGCTGACCGACGAGGTCTTCCTGCGCATGGTGCGCCCCTTCTACGAGAAGTGGTTCCGGGTGGAGACCTCCGGGGTGCACAACGTCCCCGGCGACAGCGGAGCGCTGGTGGTGGCCAACCACTCCGGAACGCTGCCGTGGGACGCGCTGATGACGACCGTCGCGCTGCACGACGACCACCCGGCCAACCGGCACCTGCGGATGCTGGCCGCCGACCTGGTGTTCCGGATGCCGATGCTCGGCCCGCTGGTGCGCAAGGCCGGGCACACCCTGGCCTGCAACCCGGACGCCGAGCGGTTGCTGAACAACGGCGAGGTGGCCGCGGTCTGGCCGGAGGGCTTCAAGGGCATCGGCAAGCCGTTCAAGGACCGCTACAAGCTGCAGCGCTTCGGCCGCGGCGGGTTCGTCTCGGCCGCGCTGCGCACCGGTGCGCCGATCGTGCCGTGCGCGATCGTCGGGGCCGAGGAGATCTACCCGAAGCTGGCCGACATCAAGCCGCTGGCCCGGTTGCTCGGGCTGCCGTACTTCCCGGTGACGCCGCTGTTCCCGCACTTCGGGCCGCTGGGCGCGGTCCCGCTGCCGTCGAAGTGGTACATCGAGTTCGGCGAGCCGATCGAGACCTCCGGCTACCCGGAGGGCGCCGCGGACGACCCGATGGTCGTGTTCAGCCTCTCCGACCAGGTCCGGGAGAACATCCAGCAGGCGCTCTACCGGCTGCTCGCCCAGCGGACCAACGTCTTCCTGGGGTGAGGCCGACCGGGGCCACCCGGTGTGATGATGCGGGCCCGTCGAGCGTGCGGGAACCCGGCGCGCGAGCGGAGGATGGATCGGACGCCGGTCCGCGGGTGATCGCCGCGACGTCCTCCGCCGGCGTCCCGCGGGCTGGTGCGGTGGTCGGGGATGACACCGCACCAGCCCGATCCCGTCGACCCGGTGACTCGTGCGCGAAGGAGTCCGCGATGACCGCCAAGCTCAACCCGTACCTCAGCTTCGCAGGCGACGCGAAGCAGGCGATGGAGTTCTACCGCTCGGTCCTGGGCGGCGAGCTGGAGCTCAACACCTACGGCGAGGCCGGTGACGTGTCGGGCCCGCTGGCCGAGAAGATCATGCACGCAATGCTCACCACCGATCGCGGCTTCGCCCTGATGGCTTCGGACGCGCCACCGGAGACCGAGTTCCGCCCGGGCACCAACTTCGCGATCAGCATCAGCGGCGAGGCCGAGGACGCCGAGGCCCTGCGCGGCTACTGGTCCGCCCTCGCCGAGGGCGGCCAGGTCCAGGTGCCGATGGAGAAGCAGATGTGGGGCGACGAGTTCGGCATGCTCACCGACAAGCACGGCATCAGCTGGATGATCGACATCTCCGGCGTCTGACCGGGCTCGACCGGTCAGCTGCGGTCGCGGCGCCGGTAGGCCATGCCTGCGGCCACCGCGCCCGCCACGGCCGAGGCGCCGAGCGCGGAGTTGAACCCGATCCGGGCGGCCTTGCGGCCGGTGCGGAAGTCGCGGACCTCCCAGTCCCTGGCGCGGGCGATGTCGCGCAGCCGCTGGTCCGGGTTCACCGCCACCGCGGTGCCCACCGCGGAGAGCATCGGGATGTCGTTGGCCGAGTCCGAGTAGGCGGTGCAGCGGCGCAGGTCGAGGCCCTCGCTGGCGGCCAGCGCCCGCACCGCGTGCGCCTTGGCGCGCCCGTGCAGCATCTCGCCCATCAGCCGGCCGGTGTAGGAGCCATCGGCGTGCTCGGCGACCGTCCCCAGCGCCCCGGTCAGGCCGAGCCGCCGCGCGATGATCTGCGCGAGCTCCACCGGGGTGGCGGTGACCAGCCAGACGCGCTGCCCCGCGTCGAGGTGCATCTGCGCCAGCGCGCGGGTGCCCGCCCAGATCCGGTCGGCCATCAGCTCGTCGTAGATCTCCTCGCTGAGCTCGACGAGCTCGGAGACCTTGCGCCCGGCCACGAACGACAGCGCCAGCTCGCGGCTGGCCTGGATGTCCTCGGCGTTCTCCTGGCCGCCCAGCCGGAACTTCATCTGCTGCCAGGCGAAGCCCGCCAGGTCGGCGGCGGTGAAGAACTTGCGCGCGGCGAGCCCGCGCGCGAAGTGGAACAGCGAGGCTCCCATCATCATCGTGTTGTCGACGTCGAAGAACGCGGCGGCGGTGAGATCCGGCGGGGTGGCCAGCGAGCCGTCCGGTCCCGGGGCGGCCGCGACCGCCGCTTCGGCGGACGCGCGTCCGGCCACCTTCGCGCTGTCGATCGGCTCTGACGTGCGCATGCCGTTGTGGTCCGCGCCATCGGCTGAGCCCTGACGTGTCGGCACCGCCGCGCCTCCCGGGGTCCTCCGGTCGTGATGTGCGTGTGGGTCGTCGCTGGTTACGGCTGATGATTCAGCAGCCCCCAGCTTAAGACCTCCCGATGGTCACAGTTGCGCACCTCGCCCGGACCGGGCAACCTTCAGCGGAGATCATCGGGCAACAATTGGGCCAACCTGCGGATCGCCCGGTGCTGCAGCGCCTTGACGGCGCCCTCGTTGCGGTCCATCGCGACCGCGGTCTCGGTGACCGACAGGTCCATCAGGAAGCGGAGCCGGATGCACTCGCGCTGGTCGGGGTTGAGCTGGCGGATGCACTCGGCGAGCTGGCCGTTGACCGCGTGGGTGAGCACGTGCTGCTCCGGCCCGACCTGCGGGCCCTTGCCGGGCACGTGGTCGGTGATCTCGCAGGTGGGGATCTCCAGCCGGTTCCGGCTGGACTTGATGTGGTCGAGGATCAGGTTCTTGGCGATGGTGATGAACCACGCGGCGACGTCGCGGCCCTGGTAGCTGATCGAGGCGATCCGCCGCAGTCCGCGCAGGAACGTCTCGCTGGTGATGTCCTCGGCCAGGCAGTGGTCGCTGACCCGGAAGAGCACGTATCGGTAGACGGTCTGCGAGTACTCGTCGTAGAGCCTGCCGAAGGCGTCGGCGTCGCCCCGCTGGGCGGCGTCGACGTAGACCCAGTTGTCCCGCAGGCCGGGACCGTCGGCCGGGGGACCGGCCGTTGCCGCGTGCACGGGTTCGGGGGCGGGGGGTGCGAGCGTGTTCGGGCTGCTCATCGTCGGCGACCTCCTGCCTTCGTTGGCGGACCGCACCGGTGCCGGGGGGACGCACCGGGGCGGCAACCATGTCGCGGTGTCGGGACACCTGATCCGGCGCCGATCCGAACGAACAGGTGGCGCCGGTACCGCTCGATCGGGCCTTCACTCGACCTGGCCAATGCCCGCCGGAGCGGGCGTTGGAGCTGAAGCATACGTGTTGTTACTCGGAAGTAGGTAGGTCAATGCGGTGACGACGTGGTCGCGCTGCGTGTCGGGAACCTCACCCAAGATCCACATCTCTCGGTGATTTTCCACACGTGAGCAGGGGGATCGCCGTCGCGCGGGCTCGGTAGCTTGGAATGCCAGGACGGCCGAGGACGATTTACTGGAGCGAGTAAGTGCACGAGGTGACGGTGATGTCCCGCGAGGGGTGTCACGCCTGCGAGGACGCGATCTCCGACGTGCGCCGCATCTGCGGTGAGCTGGGCGTGCCCTGGTCGGTGACCGACGTCGACACCGATCCGGAGCTGCGCGCCGAGTTCGGCGACCAGGTCCCGGTGATCTTGATCGATGGAGTCGAGCACGGCTTCTGGCGCGTCGAGGAGCAGCGGCTGCGCGCCGCGCTGGCCCGCTGAGCCGGGCGAGCTGCGTCACGTGCCCTGGACCACGCGTTTTGGCACTTCAAGGGGCCATCGGCAATGATGGTCCGGCAGGGTTTGCTCCTTCGGTCAGCCCGGCTCCGCCGACTTTGTGCATGCGTTCACAAATAGCTACGGTATGCGGGGCCGGTCAGCCGGAATTCCCGGAATGGATCAGCGGATCGGATGATCCGCGCCGCCGGGTGGGTGAACCGGTCGGTGTCGCTGACTCCCGCCTGCGCGATGACGGGAACGACGACCACGACAGCCGATGAGCAGGGCGAGGGAGATCCAGCGTGACGGCCCACGGAGCGGACGTGCCGGACGGAGACGGGCAGGCGGCAGCCGGCCAGGGCGCTGCGTCCGAAGCGGAGGCGCCCAGCGGCGACCAGGCGATCGAGGTGCCGGCGGCGCGCGATCGCGCTCGCGCCATCCCCGAGGCCGCGGTGGCCCGGCTCGCGGTCTACCTGCGCGCGCTGACCTCGCTGGCCGATCAGGGCGTGAGCACGGTCTCCAGCGAGGAGCTGGCCAACGCCGCGGGGGTGAACTCCGCGAAGCTGCGCAAGGACCTGTCCTACATCGGCTCCTACGGCACCCGCGGCGTCGGCTACGAGGTCGAGGTCCTCATCGGCCAGATCGAGCGCACGCTCGGCCTGACCCGCAAGCACAGCGTCGCCGTGGTCGGCATCGGCAACCTCGGCCACGCGCTGGCCAACTACGGCGGCTTCCCCAGCCGCGGGTTCCCGGTCTCCGCCCTGTTCGACCTGGACGAGGACCTGGTGGGCGTGCCGGTCGGCGGCATCCCGGTCAGCCACGTCGACGACATCGTCGAGGTCTGCACGGACCGCGAGGTCACCATCGGCGTGATCGCCACCCCGGCCAAGGGCGCCCAGGAGATCTGTGATCGTTTGGTCGCGGGCGGCGTCCAGTGCATCCTGAACTTCGCCCCGGTCGCGCTGCAGGTCCCCGACGGCGTCGAGGTGCGCAAGGTGGACCTGGCCGTGGAGATGCAGATCCTGTCGTTCCACGTGGCCCGCAGGCAGCAGGACGCGACCGCACCGCCGGACGTGGACGGCGCGGACGTCGGCCCGCCGGGGCCCAACGGCCGCGGCCCGGACGGGGGCGGTCAGCAGACGGGCGACGAGACGGAATCGGCGAACAGGATGGTGGAACGGCTGTGAACCTGCTCACCGTCGGGATTTCCCACCACAGCGCCCCGGTCCGGGTGCTGGAGCGAGTCTCCATCAGCGGCGGGGAAAGCGGCAAGATCCTCGACGAGCTGCTCGGGCGCGATCACGTCGCCGAGGCGTTCGTCATCTCGACCTGCAACCGCGTGGAGATCTACGTGGTGGCCGAGACCTTCCACGGCGGCCTGGACGACGTCACCGCGGTGCTCGCCAGGCACGCGGGAACCGAGGTCTCCGAGCTGGCCGACCACCTCTACGTCTACTACGCCGGTGCCGCCGTCGAGCACCTGTTCTCGGTCTCGGCCGGGCTGGACTCGATGGTCGTCGGCGAGGCCCAGATCCTCGGCCAGCTGCGCCAGGCCTACGGCAGCGCCGACGAGCGCGGCACCGTGGGCAAGACGCTGCACGAGCTCGCCCAGCAGGCGCTGCGCGTCGGCAAGCGGGTGCACGCCGAGACCGGCATCGACGACGAGGGCGCTTCGGTGGTCTCCGAGGCGCTGGCCGACGCCGAGGTCGCGCTGGACGGCCTGGCGGGCAAGCACGCGCTGCTGGTCGGGGCCGGTTCGATGGGCGGGCTGGCCGCCGCGCAGCTCAAGCGCGCGGGCATCGGCCGGATCGTGATCGCCAACCGCACCGCGGCCAACGGCGAGCGGCTCGCCGAGTCGCTGCGCGCCGACGGGGTGGACGCCGACACCGCCGACCTGTCCGACCTCTCAGGCGCGGTCGCCGCCGCCGACCTGGTGGTGGCCTGCACCGGTGCGGTCGGCGCGGTGGTCACCGAGGACGTGGTCGCGGCCGCGCTGACGGTCCGGGACGACCGGCCGCTGCTGGCCTGCGACCTCGGCCTGCCCCGCGACATCGCCGCCGAGGTCGGCGAGCTGCCCGGCGTGACCGTGGTCGACCTGGCGAGCCTGCAGCGGCGGCTGTCGGCCAAGCGGGGCGGCAACGAGTCCGAGCGGGCGGGCGAGATCGTCGCCGAGGAGGTGCGCGGCTTCCTGGCCGCGCAGCGCTCGGCGGAGGTGACCCCGACGGTCACCGCGCTGCGCAAGCGCGCCGCCGAGGTCGTCGACAGCGAGCTGCTGCGGCTGGACTCGCGCGTGCCCGACATCGACGAGTCGACGCGCGAGGAGCTGACCCGCACGGTGCGCCGCGTGGTGGACAAGCTGCTGCACGCGCCGACCGTGCGCGTCAAGCAACTCGCGTCGCAGCCGGGTGGCTCCGGCTACGCCGACGCGCTCCGCGAACTCTTCGAGCTCGACCCGCAGGCCGCTGCGGTGATCGGCACCCCGCTGGCCGAGGAGAACGTGCCCGGCGGGGTCACGGTCGCCCAGGCGCTGCTGCGCGGACGAGCAGAACAGGACGGTGAGGACCGTTGAACAAGACCCTCCGGATCGGCACCCGGGGAAGCGCGCTGGCCATGGCGCAGAGCTCCCGGGTCGCCGAGGCGCTGGAGCAGGCCGGTCATCCGACCGAGCTGGTCGCGGTGAAGACCCCCGGCGACCAGTCGATGGCGCCGATCGCCGAGATCGGCGTGGGCGTCTTCACCTCCGCCTTGCGGGAGGCGCTGGCGGCCGACGAGGTCGACGTCGCCGTGCACTCCTACAAGGACCTGCCGACCGAACCGGACCCCCGGTTGTCGCTGGCCGCCGTCCCGGTCCGGGAGGACCCCAGGGACGTGCTGGTGGCGCGGGACGGTCTGACGCTCGGTGAACTACCTCCGGGGTCCGTCGTGGGCACCGGTTCGCCGCGCCGCGCCAGCCAGCTCCGGGCCCTGGGCCTGGGTCTGGAAGTGCGCGACATCCGCGGCAATGTGGACACCCGCACGCGCAAGGTGACCGACGGCGAGCTGGACGCCGTCGTGCTCGCCCGCGCCGGGCTGGCCCGGGTGGGCCGGCTCGAGGTGATCACGGAAACGCTCGATCCACTGCAGATGCTGCCCGCGCCCGCCCAGGGCGCGCTGGCAGTGGAATGCCGCGTCGATGACGTGGACACCGAGCACTTGCTGCAGTCCGTTTTGGACGATCAGGCCAGCCGCGCCGCGGTGGCCGCCGAACGCGCCGTGCTGGCCCGGCTCGAAGCCGGATGCCACGCACCGGTCGGTGCGCTGGCCGACGTGGTGGAGGACCTCGACGAGGAGGGGCGCGTGGCGCTGCGCCTCTCCCTCCGTGGAGTTGTCGCGACCGACGATGACCAGATGGTCCGCGCCTCCGCCACTGGTGAGACGACCGCCGCCGAGCAGCTCGGCCGAGAGCTGGCCGACGAACTGCTCGAAGCCAGGACCGCCCTGCTCAGCGGTCCGGGCAGTAGTTGATGGGGAGTGCCCTGATGACCCGAGCACGTAAGACCCCCGGACGGATTGCTTTCGTGGGCTCCGGTCCCGGTGACGCGGGACTGCTCACCGTTCGGGGACGGGATGTGATCACCCGCGCTTCGCTGCTGGTGACCGACCCGGACGTACCCTCCGACATCGTCGGGATGGCCGCCGATGGCGCGGAGGTGCGCCCGGCCGTCGGCGAGCCGGCCGATGTCGCCAAGGACCTGGCCAACGAGGCCGAGACCGGTCGCAACGTGGTGCGCCTGGTCGCCGGTGACCCGCTGACCGCCGACGCGGTGGTCCGCGAGTCGCAGGAGGTCGCCAAGACCGAAGTCGCCTTCGACGTGATCCCCGGTGTGTCCGGCGGCAGCGCGGTCCCGGCCTACGCCGGCATCGCGCTGGGCGCGGTGCACACCGAGGTCGACGTGCGCGGCGACGCGGACTGGGCGTCCCTGGCGCAGGTTCCCGGATCGCTGGTGCTGCACACCGCGGGAACCCACCTCGCCGAGGCGGCGTCCCGCCTGGTCGAGCACGGCCGTCCGGCGACCACGCCGGTCGCGGTGACCGCCTCCGGCACCACGGTGCAGCAGCGCACCATCGACACCACCCTGGCCTCGCTGGCCGCGGACGCGGGCGAGCTGCAGGGTCACCTGGTGGTGACCATCGGGGACGTCGTCTCCGATCGCAGCAAGCTGTCCTGGTGGGAGTCCCGCGCGCTGTACGGCTGGAAGATCCTGGTGCCGCGCACCAAGGAGCAGGCCGGCGTGATGAGCGAGCGGCTGTGGTCGCACGGCGCGGTCTCGCACGAGGTCCCGACCATCTCGGTGGAACCTCCGCGCAGCCCGGCGCAGATGGAGCGCGCGGTCAAGGGCCTGGTCGACGGCCGCTACCAGTGGGTCGTGTTCACCTCGGCCAACGCGGTGCGCGCGGTCTGGGAGAAGTTCGCCGAGTTCGGCCTGGACGCCCGCGCGTTCTCCGGCGTGAAGATCGCCTGCGTGGGCGAGGCCACCGCCGAGAAGGTGCGCTCCTTCGGCATCATCCCCGAGCTGCTGCCCTCGGGCGACCAGTCCTCGGAGGGCCTGCTGCAGGACTTCCCGCCGTTCGACGACATCCTGGACCCGGTCAACCGCGTGCTGCTGCCGCGCGCCGACATCGCCACCGAGACGCTGTCGGCCGGGCTGCAGGAGACCGGCTGGGAGGTCGACGACGTCACGGCCTACCGCACGGTGCGCGCTGCGCCGCCGCCGGCCGAGACCCGCGAGATGATCAAGACCGGCGGCTTCGACGCGGTGTGCTTCACCTCCTCGTCGACCGTCCGGAACCTGGTCGGCATCGCGGGCAAGCCGCACGCGCGGACCCTGGTCGCCTGCATCGGCCCGAACACCGCGGAGACGGCCAAGGAGTTCGGCCTGCGGGTCGACGTCCAGCCCGAGGCCCCGCGGATCGAGGAGCTGGTCGACGCGCTGGCCTCGCACGCCGCCCGCCTCCGGGCGGAGGGCGCGCTGCCGCCCCCGCGCAAGGCCAAGCGCACGCGCCGCAGCTGACCCAGAGGGCGCCCCGGGCTTCCGGGGCGCCCTCTCGCTATTCCCGGCTCGCCTGAGCATTCGGTCACCCCGGGTCATACCCCGCGCCGTGCGCACGGGTTGGGTGGCTACGCTCGGGGAGTCACCCCGTCGAGGCTGTTATGGGGAGCCGCTGTATGTATCCGACGAGCCGTCCCCGCCGTCTTCGCCGCAACCCGGCGCTGCGTCGGCTGGTTTCCGAAACCTCCGTCGAGCCGCGGCACCTGGTGCTGCCGATGTTCGTCCGCGAGGGCCTGTCCGAACCGGCCCCGATCGCGTCGATGCCGGGCGTCGTGCAGCACACCCGCGAGTCGCTGAAGAAGGCCGCGGTCGACGCGGTGGAAGCGGGCGTGGGCGGCCTGATGCTCTTCGGCGTGCCGGCGGAGCACGACGCCAGCGGGTCCGGGGCCACCGACCCGGAGGGCATCCTCAACGTCGCGCTGCGCGACCTGTCGGCCGAGCTCGGCGACGACACCGTGCTGATGGCCGACCTGTGCCTCGACGAGTTCACCGACCACGGCCACTGCGGCGTGCTGGACGAGGACGGCAACGTCGACAACGACCGCACGCTGCAGGTCTACGGCGAGATGGCGGTCGTGCAGGCCGAGTCCGGGGCGCACGTGGTCAGCCCCAGCGGCATGATGGACGGCCAGGTCGGCGTCATCCGGGATTCGCTGGACGCCACCGGTCACGCCGACACCTCGATCCTGGCCTACTCGGCCAAGTACGCCTCGGCGTTCTACGGCCCGTTCCGCGAGGCGGTGGACTCCCAGCTGCAGGGTGACCGCAAGACCTACCAGCAGGACCCGGGCAACGGCCGGGAGGCGCTGCGCGAGGCCGACCTCGACCTCGCCGAGGGCGCCGACATGGTGATGGTCAAGCCGGCCATGGCCTACCTGGACGTGCTGCGCGACATCGCGGGAGTGGCCGACGTGCCGGTGGCGACCTACCAGGTCTCCGGCGAGTACTCGATGATCGAGGCCGCGGTGGCCAACGGCTGGCTGGAGCGGCAGCGCACCGTGCTGGAGGCGCTGACCGCGATGCGGCGGGCCGGCGCGGACACCGTGCTGACCTACTACGCCGCCGAGGCCGCCCGCTGGTTGCAGGAAGCCCGCGCATGACGGAGCCGAAGGTGGACGCGTTCGGCAGGCCCGTTCAGGCCGAGCCCGAGCGGCCCGAGGCGCCGCGGGCGCTGCACGTCGCGCGCTGGCTGTGGATCGGCTCGGTGCTGGTCGGCGCGGTGCAGGCGTTCGTGGAGCTGTTCGACCGGGCCGGCTTGATCGACCAGCTGCGCGCGGTGCAGCCCGACCTGGACCAGATGCAGCTCGACGAGCTGGCCAACAGCACGATCTCGTTCACCTTCACCATCAAGCTGCTGACGCTGCTGGTCTACGTGATGCTCTCCCGGCGGATGCTCGAAGGCGCCAACTGGTCGCGGGTGGTGCTCACCGTGTTCGGCGGGTGGGGCGTGCTCTCCGGGGTGCTGACCCTGGCGCTGGTCGCCGCGGTCGGGACCGGGCCGCTGCAGCAGGTCATGCCGGTGTCGGTGAGCTGGACCGACGCGCTGTTCGGAGTGCTGGTGGCCGCCGTGGAGGTCGCCGCGATCGCGTTCATGTTCCGGCCGGAGGCCAACCGGTTCTTCCGCGATGTCCGCTACCGCCGGATGCGTCCCGGTGGATAACGGTTCGTCCGCTTATTTGGACAGCGGGCCGGAGGTTTCCTAGCCTCGGGAGCGTGACCGATCTGCCCGGGCCGCCTGGCGCGCCCCAGCCTCCGGAGGGCTCCGCCGCCGTCGCGCGGCCGAGCAGCGTGGACAACTCCTTCTGGGCGGGGGTGGCCAGCCCGGTGATCGGGCTGATCGCGGCGGCCCTGGAGCTGTTCGGCGCGTTCGGGCCGTCGGGCGACGAGGCGTTCATGGCCCAGATGCGCGAGCAGATGGCCGGGCAGCCGGGCGGCCAGGCGTTCACGCCCGAGCAGATGGAGGCGGTCTACCGGATCGGCATGGTCGTGGCCGCGGTGTTCCTGCTGGTGCTGGCCGGGCTGTGGATCATGTTCCTGCTCTTCATGCGCGGTGGCCGGAACTGGGCGCGGGTGGTGATCACCGTGGTCGGCGCGATCTGGCTGCTGTTCACCCTCCCGCAGGTCTTCGGGCCGGTCGTGGTGCTCGACCTGCTCGCCGTGCTGCAGCTCGCGGCGATCGCCGCCACCATCGCCTTCGCCTACCTGACCCCGTCCAACCAGTACTTCCAGGCCGTCGCCGCCCGGCGGCGCGGCGGTTACGCCTAATCCCGCGCCCCCGGGAACGCGGGACTGGGCAGAACTGCCGAAAAGTGGACACGGGTTCGCCGGAATTCATACTGTCGTGCGGTGACCAACCCGCAGCACCCGTGGCAGCAAGGCCCGCAGTCGCCGGTGGCCGGATATCCGGCCCAGCAACCGCCCAACCCGTTCAGCGCACCGCCGGTCCCCGGCCACCAGTTCGTCCCGCCGCGGCGGCCCGGCGCGGTGGAAGCCGCGTTCTGGCTCGCGGTGGTGCTGCCGCTGCTGGTCACGGTTCTGGCGGCGGTCAGCTACCTGCTGCTGCAGGGCTGGATGACCACCGAGATCGGCAACGCGGGCGGCTACGACGACGAGATCGCGCAGCAGGTGACCCGGACGGTCAACAGCGTGATGCTCGCGGTCTTCGCGGTGGTCACCGTCTTCTACATGATCCTGACCGGGCTGTGGATCGCGTTCGGCTTCAAGCTGCGGGCCGGCCGGAACTGGGCGCGGGTCACGCTCACGGTGTTCGCCGGCCTGTGGGCGATGACCAGCCTCAGCGGTCTCGCCTCGGGCGGGCTGGCCGGCGCGCTCGGCCCGGACGCCCACCTGCCCGGCTCCTACTACGCGCTGAGCTACGCGCAGAGCGGGCTCGGGCTGGCCGGCGCGGTCGCGTTCGTGGTGCTGGTCTTCGTCCGGCCCTCCAACGACTACTTCCAGGCCTTCGCCCGCCGGTACTGACCGGGCTCGGGCCGCGACCGGCGGAAGTGGACCTCGGAACTGCGGTTTCCCTAGGCTCGGAACGTGACCGATCCGAACTCCGCCGGCCGGGCGGGCTTACCCGATCCGTTCGCCGCGCCGCCGATCCCGGAGCACGAGCTGCGGCTGCCGCCGCCTCCCCGGCCGGTGCTGGCGGCCTTCTGGATCGCGCTGGCGCTGCCGGTGCTGGCGACCCTGCTGGACGTGGTCATGTGGTTCGCCGAGCGCCAGGACGTGCAGGAGATGCTCGTCGGCGCGGCCCCGCCGGAGGACCGGGCCGCGCGGGCCGTCGCGGCGTTCCTGGTCGTGCTGGTGACGCTGTTCGACCTGGCGCTGACCGCGTTGTGGATCGCGTTCGGGTTCCAGCTGCGGGCGGGCAAGCACTGGGCGCGGGTCGTGCTGACCGCCTTCGCCTCGATCTGGGCGGTGCTGGCCCTGATGAGCCTGGTGGAGATGCCGCTCGCGCGGTCGGTGGCGCCGGAGTCCGCCCCGGCGGGCGGCCTCGCCGCGCTGACCGCCGGGCAGAACGCCACCTACCTGGTCGCCGCCGTGGCGTTCGTCGTTCTGGTCTACCGTCCCTCCTCGAACGAGTTCTTCCGCGCGAGACGTAGGTTCTGATGCCCAAACCCCTCCGCTTCGCCGTCGTCCTCTGGTGGGTCGTGGCGCTGTTGCTGCTGCTGGAGATCGCCGCGATGTGGTTCGACCGGGGCGGCCTGGTCGAGCAGCTGATGCGCGCGGAGGGGCTCCCGGCCGCGGACGCCGCGCGGCGCGCGAGCAGGCTGCTGGTCAGCCAGACCGCGTTCGGCCTGGTGCTGGCCGCCGGGTACCTGGTGCTCGGCGCGTTCGTCCAGCGCCGCCGGGCCTGGGCGCGGATCGCGCTGACCGGGTTCGCCGTGGTGCACCTGGTGATGCTGCTGGGCACCGGTGCGGTGCTCGGCCCGCAGGCGGTGCTGCTGGTGCTGGGGGTCGTGGCGGCGGTGCTGATGTGGCGCGGGACCAGCGGCGAGTGGCTGACGGGAGAGCGATGACCGATCCGGTGCTGTACTCCGAGCCGGGCAGCAGCTGGTGGCCGGTGCTGTGGGGTCCGGCGTTCGCCGCGGCGGGCCTGCTCGTCGAGCTGGTCTCGCCGGGACCCGCGCACCCGGTGATGTGGGCGCTGGTCGGCGGTGCCCTGGCCGCGGCCGCCGCGGTCTGGGTGCACGGGCGGCGCCGCCTGGTCTCGGTGCGCCTGACCCCGTCCGAGCTGGTGCTCGGCCGGGAGCACCTCGACGTGGACCGGATCTCGGCGGTCGCCGAGGTCGGTGCGCCGGTGGGCGCTCGGGTCCTCGGCGGCAGCTGGACGGCTCCCAAGGGCACCGGCGAACTGCCGATCCGGCTCACCGACGACGAAGTCGTCCTCGCCTGGGCCAAGCACCCCGAACCGCTCCGCGCGGCGCTCTCCCGGCTGGTGGAGGAGTAGGCGCGGGCCGAACTGCCAGGGCTACGGGAGCAGCCGCGGTTGTGAGACGCTTTGCGCGTGACGACTGGTGCGGAACCGTGGCCGGCGGATGGGCCGAAGCTGAACCCCGACGAGCCGGAACCGCGCTCGGGCGCCCGGCTGAACCAGCCGTGGCGCGCCGCGCTCGCCGGCCTGGAGCTGATCGCCGCGATCGCCCTGGTGCTGTTCGCGCTCTGGGCGTGGCAGCGCGGAGTGGTCACCATTCACCTGCCCGGGCCCGACGGCTCGCGGGAGGTCGTGACCCGCTCGGTGGGCAGCTGGCTGACCGGCGCGGTGGGCGCGGTCACCCTGGGCGGACTGCTGGTGATCGACGCCATCCGCCAGCTGGTGCTGGCGTTCCGGGCGCGCGGGCGCGCTGACGAGGGCTGACCACCGGGGCATGACGGGTCACAACCCGCCGGGTGTCAAACTGGTGGTGTGACAGCTTCTGCGAACCCCGCATCGAATCCGCACGACGATCCGGCTCCGCGGTCGCGGCAGCTGTTCGAGCGCGCGCAGGCGGTGACCCCGGGCGGTGTCAACTCCCCGGTCCGGGCCTTCCAGTCGGTCGGCGGCACCCCGCGCTTCATGGTGCGCGGCGAGGGCGCCTACCTGTGGGACGCCGACGGGAACCGCTACGTGGACCTGGTCTCCTCCTGGGGCCCGATGATCAACGGGCACGCGCACCCCGACGTGGTCGCCGCGGTGCGCGAGGTGGCCCTCGACGGCCTGTCCTTCGGCACCCCCGGCGTCGGCGAGATCGACCTCGCGCAGGAGATCATCGATCGGGTCGAGCCCGTCGAGCAGGTGCGGCTGGTCAACTCGGGCACCGAGGCGACGATGACCGCGGTGCGCCTGGCCCGCGCGTTCACCGGCAAGCGCAAGGTCGTCAAGTTCGCGGGCTGCTACCACGGGCACGTCGACGCGCTGCTGGCCAGCGCCGGTTCCGGCGTCGCGACCCTCGGGCTGCCGACGTCGCCGGGCGTCACCGGCGCCCAGGCCGCGGACACCCTCGTGCTGCCCTACAACGACCTCGACGCGGTGCGGCAGGTCTTCGCCGAGCAGGGCGACGAGATCGCCTGCGTGATCACCGAGGCCGCCGCGGGCAACATGGGCACGATCGCCCCGCTGCCCGGCTTCAACGCCGGCCTCAAGGAGCTGACCAGCAGCAACGGCGCGCTGCTCGTGATGGACGAGGTGATGACCGGCTTCCGGACCTCGGCTTCGGGCTGGTACGGCGTCGACGGCGTGGCCGGTGACCTCTACACCTACGGCAAGGTCATGTCCGGCGGGCTGCCCGCGGCGGCATTCGGCGGTCGCGCCGACGTGATGAACTACCTCGCCCCCTCCGGCCCCGTCTACCAGGCGGGCACCCTGGCCGGGAACCCGATCGCGGTCGCCTCCGGCCTGGCCAACCTGCGCGCCGCGGACGAGACCGTCTACGCCGCGCTGGACCGCAACAGCGAGCGGCTCGGCGACCTGATCGGCGAGGCGCTGACCGCCGAGGGCGTGCCGCACCAGGTCTCCTACGCGAGCAACATGCTCAGCGTGTTCTTCAGCGAGCAGCCGGTGCGCGACTACGAGCAGGCGCGGGGCCAGCAGGGCTGGCGCTTCCCGGCGTTCTTCCACGAGCTGCTCGCGCGCGGCGTCTACCCGCCGCCGAGCGCCTTCGAGACCTGGTTCGTCAACGCGGCGATGGACGACGCCGCGTTCGAGCAGATCGCCGATGCCCTCCCGCACGCGGCCAGGGCCGCCGCGGCGGCGGAGGCCCCGGCATGAGCGAGCCGAGCGGCGAGCGGACCGTCGTGCACTTCCTGCGGCACGGCGAGGTGCACAACCCGGAAGGCGTCCTCTACGGCAGGCTGCCCGGCTACCGGTTGTCCGACAAGGGCGAGCAGCAGGCCAAGGTCGTCGCCGAGTTCCTCGCCGACCGCGACGTCGCGCACGTGGTGGCCTCGCCGCTGCAGCGCGCTCAGGAGACCGCGCAGCCCATCAGCTCGATGTTCCAGCTCGACGTGGGCACCGACGACCGGTTGATCGAGGCGGACAACCGCTTCGAGGGGCTGAAGGTCTCGGTCGGCGACGGCGCGCTGCGCTCGCCGGAGCACTGGCCGAAGCTGTGGAACCCGTTCCGCCCCTCCTGGGGCGAGCCGTACCTGGAGATCGCGCACCGGATGTTCGGCGCCGCGCACCGGGCGCGCGCCGCGGCCGCCGGCCGCGAGGCGGTGTGCGTGTCGCACCAGCTGCCGATCTGGACGCTGCGGCGCTACGCCACCGGCAAGCCGATGTGGCACGACCCGCGCAGGCGGCAGTGCTCGCTGGCCTCGCTGACCTCGCTGGTGTTCCGCGGCGAAGAACTCGTCCGAGTGGCCTACGTGGAGCCCGCCGGGGGCACCGATCCGACGGTGACTGGAGCCTGACTTGAGGAAACTGCTGGTACGCCTCGGCCTGATCGCGGCCGTCCTCGCGCTCGTCGGCGGGTGCGCGGGCAAGAGCGGCGAGGAGAACGACGTCGGCGGCGACTTCACGTTCGTCTCGCCCGGCGGGCAGACGCGGATCTTCTACCCGCAGGACGAGCGCGGCACGGTGCGCGGCCTGTCCGGCCCGGACCTGCTCAAGGAGGGCGAGCAGATCGGCCTGGACGACTTCAAGGGCAAGGTCGTGGTGCTCAACATCTGGGGTTCCTGGTGCGGCCCGTGCCGCGCGGAGGCCGACGACCTGCAGGCCGTGCAGGACAAGCTCGGCCCGCAGGGCGCGCAGGTGCTGGGCATCGACGTGCGGGACAGCCGGAGCGCGGCGCAGGACTTCCACCGCGACCGCGGGCTGACCTACCCGTCGATCTTCGACCCGTCCGGCCGCACGCTGCTGCAGCTGAAGAACTTCCCGCGCGCCACGGTCCCGGCCACGATCGTCCTGGACCGCCAGCACCGGGTCGCCGCGATCTTCCTGACCGAGATGCTCCAGGACGAGCTCATGCCGCAGGTCCAGAAGGTCCTCGACGAGAAGCGCTGATCCGGGACGGCCCGGAATCCGCTCCGCCGGCCGATTCCGGGCCCGACCGCGACGCGCTGTTGTGACCCTTGTCTCCTCGGGGTGTGCTGTCGGTCCCGAAATCCGCGGGACCAAGGTCCCGCAGCGGCCCGGTTCCTGCGTCGAAGTCGCGTTCACCTGGGAGTACGTGGCGCCGTTCACCGAGCCCGGTGACCGGTCGCGGTCTTGACTTTCCTACCCTCGAAGCGTGAATCCCACCGAGCTCGCCGCATCCGGACCGCTGTTCCTCGCAGCGGCGATCGCGGTGCTCGCCGGGGTGGTCAGCTTCGCGTCGCCGTGCGTGGTGCCCCTGGTCCCCGGCTACCTCGCCTACCTGGCCGGCGTCGTCGGCGCCGAGGCCCCCGCGGTGGACGCGGCCGAGGCCGATGAGCCCCGGCGCGGGCGCTGGCGCGTCGCCGGCGCGGCGCTCCTGTTCGTCGGCGGGTTCAGCGCGGTCTTCGCCGCGGGTGCCGTGCTGCTGCTCGGGCTCTCCGACGCGCTGCTGGCCAACGAACTGCTGCTGCAGCGCATCGGCGGCGTGGTCACCGTGGCGATGGGACTGGTCTTCCTCGGCATGATCCCCGCGCTGCAGCGCGACGTGCGCGTGCACCGGGTGCCCCGCGCCGGGGTGTGGGGCGCGCCGCTGCTCGGCGCGGTCTTCGGTCTCGGTTGGACGCCGTGCCTCGGCCCGACGCTGGTCGGCGTGATCTCGGTGGCCGCGGGCACCGACGTGGGCACCGGTGCGGCCACCCGCGGAATCCTGCTGGTGCTGGCCTACTGCGTGGGCCTGGGAGTGCCGTTCGTGCTGCTCGCGCTCGGAGCGCGCTGGGCGGTGCGCAGCGCGGGCTGGCTGCGTTCCCGCGGCCGCGCGATCCAGATCGCGGGTGGAGTCCTGCTCGTGGTGGTGGGCCTGCTGCTCGTCACCGGTTTGTGGGGAGAGATGATCACCATGCTGCGCGGCCCGATCGCCGGTTTCGAGACGCCGATCTGATGCGCGCCCACCTGCTTCCCGCCTGGGCGTTCCTGCGCAACATGTGGCGCGGGCTGACGTCGATGCGCACCGCGCTGGTGCTGCTGTTCATGCTGGCCATGGCGGCGCTGCCGGGTGCTCTGATCCCGCAGCGCTCGACCAACCAGCCGGAGGTCGACAGGTACTTCCAGGAGTACCCGGAGCTGGCGCCGCTGCTGGACAAGGTCCAGGCCTTCGACGTGTTCGGCTCGGTCTGGTTCGCCTCGATCTACGTGCTGCTGTTCATCTCGCTGATCGGCTGCCTGCTGCCGCGGACCTGGGACTACTACAAGCAGTTCCGGCAGAAGCCGGTCCGCACCCCGCGCAACCTCGCGCGGCTGCCGCACCACGCCGAGGCCACCTTGGACGGCTCGGTGGACGACGCGATGGCCGCCACCCGCAAGCGGCTCAAGAGCTGGCGGATGGTCGAGCGCGAGGACGCCGACGGCGGGAAGTCGATCAGCGCCGAGCGCGGCTTCCTGCGCGAGGTCGGCAACCTGGTGTTCCACTTCGCGCTGGTCGGGCTCCTGGTGGGCATCGCGGGCGGCAAGCTCTACGGCTACGAGGGCCAGGTCATCGTGATGGCCAACGGCTCGGCGTTCTGCAACTCCGGCACCTACAACTACGACACCTTCCGCGCCGGTCTGTCGGTCGACGGGACGAACCTGAGCCCGTTCTGCGTGCGGGTGGACGACTTCGACGTCAAGTACCAGGACAACGGCCAGGTCGACCACTACAAGGTGGGCATGCACTACCAGGCCGACGAGAGCCTGGAGAACAACACCTGGAAGCCCTACACGCTGCAGGTCAACGACCCGCTGCGGATCGCGGGCGACCGCATCTACCTGACCGGCAACGGCTACGCGCCGAAGTTCACCGTGACCTGGCCGGACGGCGAGAAGCGCACCGGCCTGGTGCAGTGGCAGCCGATGTCGCCGCAGACGATGCTCTCCCAGGGCGCCACCAAGTTCGACCCGCCGGGCATCACCGACGAGGCGCTGCGCCGGAAGAACCAGCTGGCCGTCACGGGCCTGTTCGCCCCGACCGCGGCCTTCGACGGCAAGGTCCTCAGCTCCGGGTTCCCGGACCTGCTGGACCCGACGGTCGCCGTGGACGTGCTCAAGGGCGACCTCGGCCTGGACTCCGGGCGCGGGCAGTCGATCTTCGGCGTCGACCAGTCCATGGTGGAGCAGGGCAGGCTCAACCGGGTGGCCCGCGAGAACCTGCGCATGGGGCAGAGCGTCACGCTCGACGACGGCACGCAGATCCGGTTCGACGGCGTCGAGCGCTGGGCGAACCTGCAGGTCTCGCACGACCCCTTCCAGAAGATGGTGCTGGGCTTCGCGCTCGCCGTGATCTTCGGGATCAGCTGCTCGCTGATCATCAAGCGGCGCCGCATCTGGGTGCGCGCCACGCCGGACCCGCGGTCGGGCGAAGCCGGTTCCGCTCGTACCGTTGTCGAGATCGGCGGTCTCGCCCGCACCGACCAGGCCGGCTACGGCGAGGAGTTCACCAGGCTCGCCGCGGACCTGCTCGGCTCGCACGCCGAGCCCACATCCCGCGCGGCGGCTGGCACCGCGCGTGAAAGGAAGAGCTGACGATGGTCAACACGACGCTGGCGAACTTCAGCGACATGGCCTACGCGACCTCGGTGGTCATCTACATCGCGGCGATGCTGCTGTACTTCGGCGAGTTCGCCTTCGGTCGGGTCGCCGCGGCGACCCCGGAGCGCGAGGCCGAGCTCGTCGGCGCGGGCGCGTCGAAGGACGCCGAGCCCGCCGCGCCGGTGGTCGGGCACGTGCCGAAGGCGCCCGCGCGCCCGCTGTCCGAGCGCCTCGGCGGCATGGCCGTGGCGCTGACCGTGCTCGGCGCGCTGGTGCACGGCTCCTCGCTGCTGTTCCGCGGCCTGTCCACCGGCCGCGTGCCGTGGGGCAACATGTACGAGTTCGGCTCCTCGATCACCCTCGCCGCGGTGGTCGCCTGGCTGGTCGTGCTGTTCCGGCAGACCCGCGCCACCCGCCGCGACTCCAGCCCGGCGCAGCTGCGCGGGCTCGGCGGGTTCCTGTTCCTGCCGGTGGTCGTGCTGCTGTTCCTGTCCGGAACGCTGCTCTACGCCAAGGCCGGTCCGCTGCAGCCCGCCCTGCAGTCGTACTGGATCGTGATCCACGTCAGCGCCGCGATCATCTCCAGCGGCGTGCTGCTGTTCGGCGGTGTGGCCAGCCTGCTCTACCTGGTCCGCTGCCGCTACGAGAACAACCCGCTGAAGATGACCAAGGTCGGTTCCCGGCTGCCCACCAGCCAGGCGCTGGACCGGATGGCCTACCGCGCGACCGTGATCATCTTCCCGGTGTGGACCTTCGCGATCGTCGCGGGGGCGATCTGGGCCGAGGCCGCCTGGGGCCGGTTCTGGGGCTGGGACCCCAAGGAGACCTGCTCGTTCGTGGCCTGGGTGGTCTACGCGGCCTACCTGCACGCCCGGGCGACCGCCGGTTTCCGCGGCGTGCGCGCGGCCTGGCTGAACATCCTGGGCCTGGCGGTGATGATCTTCAACCTGTTCTTCATCAACATCGTGATCGCCGGCCTGCACTCCTACGCGGGCCTGCCGGGCAGCTGACGCCGGTCCCCGGTCGAGGAGCCCCGCCCGCGCCGCGGCCGGGGCTCCTCGCGCGAGAGCGGCTCGCGCGTTCCAGCGATCGTGACGGCGGCTACCCGCCAGCCCGCGTGACTTGCCGGTATACCTGGCACTAGCGTGCCCCGCGCGGGTTCGACTCGATTCTGGGAGGGACGGCAACGGTGACCGGACAGTACGAAGAGCCGGAGCAGCGGGACGGCCGCGCGGCGCAGGCCGACGGTGCGCTCGCCGATACCACGGGCAAGACCGACTCGGCCGGTTCCAGCGGGGGCTACCAGGAGCCGGAGACCACTCCGGGCAGGCCGAACCCGGTCGCGGTGCACCCGGAGCCGCAGTACGTGGATCCCTCGCAGCCGGAGACCTCCGGCCCCTACCCGGTCGGCGAGCCCCAGCCGCCGTACTACCCGCAGCCGGGACCGGCGCAGTCCGGCCCGCACCCCTGGCCGGGCGGATATCCGCCGGCCCCGGAGGCGCAGGGCTGGCAGGGCGTTCCGGCCACCGGCGCCCAGTCCGGGCCGAACCCGGTCCAGCCGTACCCGCAGCCCCCGCAGCCGCAGGCCCAGCCCTCGCAACCGCACCCGCAGCAGCCCCAGCCGCAGCCGCCGTTCCCGCCGCAGGCGCAGGGCGCACCCGCCGACCAGCCGCAGCACTTCGGCCAGGACCTCTCCTCGGCGCAGCTGCTGCGGCAGGCCAAGCGCGCCCCGCAGTCCGGCTGGCGCAAGGCCGTCTACCTGGCCAGCGGCAAGACCGTGAACCCCGGCGAGGGGCCGGCCGATCGCAAGCGGCGCGAGCTGATCGCGCGGGTGAACCAGCCGCTGCAGGGCTGCTACAAGATCGCGATGCTCAGCCTCAAGGGCGGCGTCGGCAAGACCACCGCGACCGCCACGCTGGGCGCCACCTTCGCCTCGCTGCGCGGGGACCGCGTGATCGCGGTGGACGCCAACCCGGACCGCGGCACGCTCAGCCAGAAGATCCCGCTGGAGACCACGGCCACCGTCCGGCACCTGCTGCGCGACGCGCACCGGATCAGCCGCTACAGCGACGTGCGCTCCTACACCTCGCAGGGCCCGAGCAGGCTGGAGATCCTCGCCAGCGAGCAGGACCCGGCGGTCTCCGAGGCCTTCAGCGAGGACGACTACCGGCGCACCGTGACGCTGCTGGAGCACTTCTACAACGTGGTGCTCACCGACTGCGGCACCGGCCTGATGCACTCGGCCATGAAGGGCGTGCTCGACGTCGCCGACTCGCTGGTGATCGTCTCGTCCAGCTCGATCGACGGGGCGCGCAGCGCCTCGGCCACGCTGGACTGGCTCGACGCGCACGGCTACGGCCAGCTGGTGGCCCGCTCGGTGGCGGTGATCAACTCGGTGCGCCCCGCCTCGGGCAAGGTCGACGTGGACAAGCTGGCCGCGCACTTCGCCGCGCGCTGCCGCGCGGTCTCCCGGATCCCGTTCGACCCGCACCTGGAGGAGGGCGCCGAGGTCGAGCTGGAGCAGCTGGCCGCCCCGACCCGGATGGCGCTGCTGGAGCTGGCGGCGGTGGTCGCCGACGACTTCCCGCAGGCGCCGGGCCGCAACCCCGCCTGATCCCGCAGCGAACGCGAAGCGGCACGCCCGAGGGCGTGCCGCTTCGGCGTGGAACGGGAGGGTTCTACTCCTCCTCGGCCTTGCGCTGCTCGTCGAGGCGGCGGAGGAATTCCGGGTCGTCATCCGGGGCGACGGGTGGTGCGGAGCGCTGCTGCGAGCCGCGGGCGGCCGAGATCGCCTCGGCGCCGAAGGCCTTCCACAGCAGGACGGCAACGGTAATCGCACCCACCGCGGCGAGAACGTAGATCATCGGGCCACCTCCAAGGTTCCCCACCGAGCCTAGCCAAATTCTGGGCGCGGTTCCCAAGCCGGAAGTGTCCGATTTCCACCGCGAGCGGCGGACCCAGGTGACACCTCGCCGCGCGGGCGAGCTCCCACCCTGAGCCGGCGGACGCCTCGTGGCTGCCGGGAACCCCGGCCGCAGCGCCTCATCGGGGGCGAGTCGCTGCGCGAACGTCCGCGCCGCTGCGCGGTGAGCCCGGTGACGGAGGTCCGGCTCGCAGCCGGACGTCATCGTTGTCGGGCTCGCTTCAGCTGGCCGGGATGTCGTTGGTCAGCTCGGCCAGCAGGGTGCGGACCTCGGACTCGCGGAACCGGCGGTGCCCACCGGGCGTGCGGATCGAACCGATCCGACCCGCGGTGGCCCAGCGGGTCACGGTCTTGGGGTCGACCCGGAAGAGCGCCGCGACCTCACCGGGGGTGAGGAGCTGCTCCTGGCCGTTCTGGCGGGGCTGCTGAGTCGACGTCGACGCGGTCACAGGTGACCTCCACTTGTGCGGACGGGCATTCGGGCAATCCGGTCGCATCCTGGCACTAGGAGGTCCAGGTACTCGAACGTTTGGCTCCAGGTAAAGGGAAGGTAAGGGGCAAATGCGGCGCTTCGGGCGGAGCCCGGCGGGGCCGGCGGAGGGCTTGCTCTACCCTGGATGACGTGCGCGAACAGCAGGAGACAGAAGCCCCCAAGGCGGACACATCCGGCGGTGCCGCGTCGAGTCTGGCCTGGGACCTGACCCTTTACACGCTCGCCAGGTTCGGGATGGTGGCCATCGTCACCGCCCTGCTGATGCTGGCCAAGGTGCCCGCGCTGGTCGCGCTGGCCGTGTCCGTGGTGGTGATGATGCCGCTGTCGCTGCTGGTCTTCCGCAAGCTGCGGCACCGGGTGGCCGCCGGCCTGGCCGAGCGCAACGCGGAGCGCAGCGCCCGGCGTGAGCAGCTGCGGGCCCAGCTGCGCGGCGAGCGAGCCCCGGACGCCGGATGACCCGGGACGTCGCGAGCACCGACATCGACCGGGCGTGCGCCCGCACCCGCGGCTGGACCAGCGAGGCCGTCCGGGTCATCGAGGCGGACGCGAACCGGAGCGCGGATACTCACCTCCTGCGCTACCCGCTGCCGGACGCGTGGGGCATCGATCTTTACCTCAAGGACGAGTCAACTCATCCGACCGGTTCGCTCAAGCACCGCTTGGCCCGATCGCTGTTCCTGTACGCCATCTGCAACGGTTGGGTGACCGAGAACACGCCCGTGATCGAGGCCTCCTCGGGCTCCACGGCCGTCTCCGAGGCCTACTTCGCCCGGCTGCTCGGGCTGCCGTTCATCGCGGTGATGCCCCGCTCGACGAGCCAGGAGAAGGTCTCGCTGATCGAGTGGCAGGGCGGCAAGTGCCACTTCGTGGACGAGCCCGGCGCGATCTACGCCGAGTCCCGGCGGCTGGCCACCGAGCTCGGCGGCCACTTCATGGACCAGTTCACCCACGCCGAGCGCGCCACCGACTGGCGGGGCAACAACAACATCGCCGAGTCGATCTTCGAGCAGCTGCGCATGGAACCGCACCCGGAACCGGCCTGGGTCGTGGTCGGCGCGGGCACCGGCGGCACCAGCGCGACCATCGGCCGCTACCTGCGCTACCGCAGGCACAACACCCGGCTGGCCGTGGTCGACCCGGAGCGCTCGGTGTTCTTCGACGCGTGGCGCAACTCCGACCCGAGCCTGGTGGGCGACGCGGGCTCGCGGATCGAGGGCATCGGGCGCCCCCGCGTGGAGCCCTCGTTCATCGGGCAGGCCATCGACCGGATGATCAAGGTCCCGGACGCGGCCTCGATCGCCACCATCCGCTACGTCGAGCAGGTGCTCGGCCGGCGCGTCGGCGGTTCCACCGGGACGAACCTGTGGGGCGTGTGCGCGCTGATCTCGGAGATGCTCGAGCAGGGTCAGCGCGGCAGCATCGTCACGCTGCTCTGCGACGGCGGCGAGCGCTACACCAACACCTACTACGACGACGCGTGGGTGGCCGAGCAGGGCATGGAGCTCGCCGGTCCGGGCGAAGTGCTGGACCGGTTCCACGCCACCGGAAGCTTCCGGGCAGACTAGGCCGCGTGTCGCGCGGAGGAGGAACCTTGCGTCGTGTGGGTGTGGCCCTGCTGCTCGCCGGGCTCGCGGTGAGCGGCTGCACCGCCCAGGAGTCCGGCACCGGAACGGCGCCGTCGGGCACGACGACCGCGGAGGACGGCACCACCACCGCCAGCGCGACTCCGTCGCTGACCCGCGAGGTCCCGCCCGAGCAGCGCCAGCAGCTCGCCGGGATGCCCGCGGACCGGATCTGCGCGCTGATCGCGCCCGCCGACCTGGAGAAGCTGGCCTTCGAGGTCGAGCCCGGACGCCCTCGCCAGGCGGGCGAGCCGCCGGTGCAGGGATGCGAGTTCCCCGGTCGCTCCGGCAGGCGCTCGATCGTCCTCGGCGCGCAGCCCGCGGGCTTCGACGGGCTGGGCACCACCGAGGTCGAGCTCGGCCGGGTCCGGGGCACCCAGGAGCTGCGCGCGGGCGACTGCACCGTCTACGCCCCGGTGCGCGGGGCCACCCTGCAGGTGTCGGTGACCACCGGCGAGGCCGACGAGGAGACCTGCCAGAACGCCTCGGGCATCGCCGAGTACGTGCTGTCCGGCCTGGTCACCTGATCGGAGCGAAATCCGGTCCGGGGAGCCGCTCGACCGGGTCGGTTCGTCCACTTCGGAATACGCTGACCGGAGCGCGAGCACGGTGATCGGCGACGAAACCGGGGTGTGATCGACATGGGGCGCAAGACACTGCTGGGCATCACGATCGCGTGGGCGGTCCTGATCGCGGCGCTGGCCGCGGGCTTCTACGCGATGGCCTCCAACAGCGGTACCGAGCTCGCCAAGTCCTCGGACGTGGCCGCCGCCTCCACCGGGCCGAAGTACGAGTGGACCGGCGAGCAGATGCTGATCAGCCCGACCACCCCCGGCCAGACCGCGGTGTGCCGGGTGGTTCCCGAGCAGGGCGCGCCCAGGGACATCACCAACTACAAGGCCGAGACGGCGACCGGGGTCAACGCGATCGAGCCGTGGTTCTCCGGCAAGGCCCAGATGACCTGCAACCAGGCCGTCAAGATCCGCACCGGGGGCGAGGTCACCAGCTACGAGCTGGCGACCAAGGACCGGCTGGTGCAGATCGCCGTGGTCGCCATCGCGGTGCTGCCCTTCCTGCTGGTGGCGATCTTCGGCTTCGGCGCGCGGCGGAAGAAGGAAGCCGGGACCGAGGCCTGAGCCTCAGCCGAAGGCGAGCGCGCCGCCGGTCAGCGCGCCCCAGGCCAGCATCGCGAAGCCGGTGTCGCGGACCGCGGGGATCAGGTGCTTGCCGGTCGCCCCGCCGGTCACCGCGCGCAGCGGCACCAGCAGCAGCGGGAGCGCCAGGAACCCGAGCAGCGCCCAGGAGTTGCGCAGCCCGATCATGATCGTGATCAGGAACGGCACCAGCGCCAGCGCGATGTAGAGCGTGCGGGTGTCCCGGTCGCCGAGCATCACCGCGAGCGTGTTCTTGCCGGTCACCCGGTCGGAGGGGATGTCCCGGAGGTTGTTGGCCACCAGCACGCCGGTGGACAGCGCGCCGACGCCGACCGCCGCGCCGATGCCGAAGCCGGAGATCGTGTCCGCCTGGGCGTACATGGTGCCCAGCACCGCGATCAGGCCGAAGAAGACGAACACCGCGACCTCGCCAAGGCCCGCGTAGCCGTAGGGCTTGCTGCCGCCGGTGTAGAACCACGCGCCCGCGATGCACAGCGCGCCGATGGCCAGCATCCACCAGTGCTCGCTGAGCACGACCACCCCGATGCCGGCCAGCGCGGCGGCGCCGAAGCACCCGAAGGCCGCGGCCCGGACCGCCCGCGGTTCGACCGATCCCGAGCCGACCAGCCGGAACGGGCCGACGCGGTCGTCATCGGTGCCGCGGATGCCGTCGGAGTAGTCGTTGGCGAAGTTGACGCCGATGATCAGCAGCAACGACACCAGGAGCGCCAGCAGGGCGATCACCGGGTCGAACGAGTCGATGCCCGCGGCCGCGCCGCTGCCGGCGAGCACGGGTGCGATCGCATTCGGGAAGGTGCGGATCCGAGCGCCCTCGATCCACTGCGCGACAGTCGCCATGGGGGACATCTTCGCGCACGCCGCGGCGCTCCGAGCGGGAGGTCCGGTGGTTGGGGTCCGGGGCCCGCTCAGGTCGAGCGGCCGCCGAACCGCTCCGCCAGGCCTCGGCGGTCGGGTTTGCCCGGTCCGCGCAGCGGGAGCTCGGCGAGGAACTCGACGCGCTTGGGCGTCGCGGCCGGGCCGAGGCGCTCGCGGACGGCGGCGCGCAGGTCCTCGGGGCGCGGGGGCTCGGCCGGGTCCGGGACGACGGCCGCGACCACGACCTGGCCCCACTCCGGGTCCTCGACGCCCAGCACGCAGCTCTCCCGCACGCCGGGCTGCTCGGTCAGCACCCGCTCGACCGGCAGCGGGGCGATGTTCACCCCACCGCTGATGATCACGTCGTCGGCCCGCCCGAGGACCTCCAGGCGATCATCGCGCATCCTGCCGAGATCGCCGGTGCGGAACCAGCGGCCGTCGAACTCCGCGGCGTCCGGCCGGTGCCGGTAGCCGCGGGCGCGCATCGGGCCGGCCAGCAGGATCGGGCCGGTGTCGTCCTCGGCGTCGATGCGCACCTCGGCGATGTCCAGCGGCACGCCGTCGTAGACGCAGCCGCCCGAGGTCTCGCTCATCCCGTAGGTGGTGGTCACCCGGACCCCTGCGGCCCGCGCGCGCTGCAGCAGCGCAGGCGGGGTGGCCGCGCCGCCGAGCAGCACCGCGTCGAAGCCGGCCAGCGCGGTCAGGGCGGGTCCGCCCGCCTCCAGCAGCCGGGACAGCTGGGTGGGCACCAGCGCCGTGTAGTGCCTGCCCGGGGCGGCCAGGGCCGCTCCGGCAGCCGCGGTGAACCCCTCCGGGCGGAACCCGCCGGTGATGTCCACCGCGTGCGGCTCGGTGCCCGCCAGCAGGGCGCGGACCAGCACCTGGACGCCCGCGACGTGGTGCGCGGGCATGGCCAGCAGCCAGGTGCCCGGTCCGCCGAGCCTGCGGTGGGTCGCGGCCGCCGAGGCGCGCAGCGCGCTCGCGGGCAGCAGCACGCCCTTGGCCGCGCCGGTGGAGCCCGAGGTGGCGATGACCAGCGCGGTCGGGTCGGCCGGGTCGTCCTCGGGCGGGGCCAGCGGCCCGGCCAGCCCCGCCGCGGCCGTCGGCTCGCCCGCGGGCACCGGGAGCAGCGCGGGGCCGTCGCCGTCGAGCGCGCGGCGCAGCTCGGGCAGGACGTCGAGCGCGCCCGTCCCCGGAGGCACTTCGAGGGGCTGCAGCTCGCGGGCGTTCGGCATGGCTCCCATTGTCGGCCACCGCCGGACGGCGGGGCGCAGCACGTCATCGATCACGCGTTCGAGCGATCAAGTGTTCGAACCGGTTGGTCGATGTTCTTGGTGCGAGGAGAGGAGAAGGTGATGCTGAGCGTGATCGTGCTGGTGGTCCCGATCTTCGTCGGGCAGCCGCCGCGGCCGTCGCGACCGGAAGCGGGCCGGCCCGGCGCCGGGGAAGGCGCCGGAACCGGCCCGGCGGACGAGCCGCGCAGTCCCGGGGTGTTCCTGTCCGGCGTGCTGCCCGATCTCGAGCCCGAGGACCTCGGTCCCGAGGAGTTCGACCCCGAGGGGTTCGACTCAGTAGTACCAGGGGAAGGCGGACCAGTCGGGTGCCCGCTTCTCCAGGAAGGAGTCCCGCCCCTCGACGGCCTCGTCGGTCATGTAGGCGAGACGCGTGGTCTCCCCGGCGAACAGCTGCTGGCCGACGAGCCCGTCGTCGATGGCGTTGAACGCGTACTTGAGCATGCGCTGCGCAGTCGGGGACTTGCCGTTGATCTCCCTGGCCCACTGCAGGGCGGTGGCTTCCAGCTCGGCGTGCGGGACGACCTCGTTGACCATGCCCATCTGGTGGGCCTGCTCGGCGGAGTAGGGGCGGCCGAGGAAGAAGATCTCCCTGGCGAACTTCTGGCCGACCTGCCTGGCGAGGTAGGCCGAACCGAAACCGCCGTCGAAGCTGCCGACATCGGCGTCGGTCTGCTTGAACCGGGCGTGCTCGGCGCTGGCCAGGGTGAGATCGCACACCACGTGCAGGCTGTGCCCGCCACCGGCGGCCCAGCCCGGGACTACGGCCACGACGACCTTCGGCATGAACCGGATGAGCCGCTGCACCTCCAGGACGTGCAACCGGCCGGCCCGCGCCGGGTCGACGGACTCGGCGGTCTCGCCGGAGGCGTACTGGTACCCGGAGCGGCCGCGGATGCGCTGGTCGCCACCGGAGCAGAAGGACCAGCCGCCGTCCTTCTCGGACGGGCCGTTGCCGGTGATCAGCACGCAGCCGACGTCGCTGGTCATCCGGGCGTGGTCGAGCGCTCGGAAGAGCTCGTCCACGGTGTGCGGCCGGAAGGCGTTGCGGACCTCCGGGCGGTCGAACGCGATGCGCACGGTGCCCTTCCCGGGGCCGTCCTCGACGCAGCGGTGATAGGTGATGTCGGTGAAGTCGAAGCCGGCTACCGGCTCCCACAACGACGGCTCGAACAGCTCAGAGACACGGGGATTCTGCACACCTGGGACAATAGGCGCAGCGAGCGTTCGGCGCGGGGGCCTCCCCCCGGGTCGTCCGGCGCTCGTCCGGATCGGGGAGAGGGAGTACGCGGCTCCTCCGCCCCGGTCCGACAGGCGATTTCAGAGGTGATCGGTTGAACCCGTCCACGGCCCAGGCTGAGGTCATCGTCGACGAGCTCGTCCGCAACGGCGTGCAACACGTGGTGCTGGCCCCGGGGTCGCGCAATGCGCCTCTCGCTTACGCACTGCATCGGGCCGCGCACCGAGAGCTCCTGCGGCTGCACGTGCGCATCGACGAACGCAGCGCCGGATTCCTGGCGCTGGGCATCGCGGCGCGCACCCGCAGGCCGGTTCCGGTGATGTGCACCTCCGGCACCGCGGTGGCCAACCTGCACCCGGCGGTCAGCGAGGCCTACCACTCCGGCGTTCCGCTGCTGGTGATCACCGCCGACCGCCCGCCGGAGCTGCGGGCCGCCGGGGCCAACCAGAGCATCGACCAGCACCGGATCTACGGATCCGAGGTTCGCTTCTTCGACGAGCTCGCCGTCGCCGAGGCGCGCCCGGGGCAGAACGCCTACTGGCGCACCCAGATCTGCCGTGCCTGCGCATCGACCGAGGCCGGTCCGGCCCACCTCAACGTGCCGTTCCGCGAACCCCTCGTGCCCGGGGAGACGGGCTCCGGGTGGTGCGAAGGCCTCAACGGGCGTGCCGACGGCGGCCCCTGGACCGATGTCGCCCGGCGCGGCCGGGCGCCGAGCGAGCTGACCCGCTTGGGCGCGTTACGCGGTCTGGTCCTGGTCGCCGAGGACGCCGACCTGCGAGCGGCGAGCGAGTGGGGAGCGCGGCACGGTTGGCCGGTGCTCTCCGAGACCGGTGGGGCCGGTGCCAGCGGCCCGGCGGCGATGGGCGCCGGGATGTGGCTGCTGAACCTGCCCGGGTTCCTCGACGAGCACCGCCCGGAGCAGGTGCTGTGCGTGGGGCGGCCGACGGTGTTCCGCCAGGTCCAGCGGCTGCTCGCGGACGCGGGGACGGAGGTGCTGCTCGCGCACGCCGGATCGGACTGGCCCGCGCCCGCGCACGACGTGCGCGAGGTCGCCGAGACCTTCGGCGGCGATCCCGGGCCCGCCGACCCGCAGTGGCTCACCACCTGGCAGCAGGCCGACCAGAAGGCGGTCGCCGCGCTGCACTCCGCGCTGGACCTGGAACGCTGGCCCAACGGGCCCGCGGTCGCGCGGGAAGTCGTCGACGCGGTGCCCGAGGGCGGCGTGCTGGTGCTCGGATCGTCCAACCCCAGCCGCGACGTGGCACTGGCCTGCCGGCAGCGGCCCGATCTGCGGGCGCACCGCAACCGCGGCGCGGCAGGCATCGACGGCACCGTGTCCACCGCGATCGGCGCGGCGATCGGGCACGGGGCGCCCGCCTACGCGCTGCTGGGCGACCTGACCTTCCTGCACGACGGCAACGGCCTGATCCTCGGGCCGCACGAGCAGCGGCCCGACCTGACCATCGTGGTGTTCAACGACGACGGCGGAGGCATCTTCAGCCTCCTCGAACAGGGCGGGCCGGAGCACGCGGACTCCTTCGAGCGGATCTTCGGAACCCCGCACGGCAGCGATCTCGGAAGCCTCTGCGCCGCGCACGGCGTCGCGCACCGGCTGGTGCGCGAGCACGCCGAGCTGCGCGAGGCCCTGGCTTGGGAACCGGGCCTGCGGGTGGTCGAGGTGCGCGCGGACCGCACCGGCCTCCGCGACGTGCACCAGCGCCTGCTCGCCGCGGTCCGCTCGGCCGTCCGGGGCTGACGTCGCGGTTCTCCCGCGCGCACCCCGACGGAGTGCAGTTCGCGGACACACCGCGACGCGCCCCGCGAACCGGATCAACCCGCTCTAGGCTCCTTTTCGGACATGACCGAGTTCGAGGAGGTGGCCGGGTGTTTCGACGACAGGGCTGGCGAACGGCGGTCGCGGCGTGCTGCGCGACGGCGATGTTCGCCGCTCCGGCGCTGGCCGCGAGCGGTCCGGGCGCCCCGGGCGCGGGGGACGACTACTTCCCCGGGTACGGCAACGGCGGCTACGACGTGTCGCACTACGACCTCGCGCTGCGGTACCAGCCCTCCGACGACCACCTGCAGGGCACCGCGACCATCGTCGCGACCGCCACGCAGGACCTCACCGCGTTCAACCTGGACTTCGCGCTCACCGCGAAATCGGTTCGGGTCAACGGGATTCCCGCGAGCTTCAGCCAGGACGGCCTGGAGCTGACCGTGACCCCGCCGACCACGCTGCGCGAGGGCGAGCCGGCCACCTTCGTGGTGGAGTACGCGGGCAAGCCGTCCACGGTGGACGTGGGCGGGATCAGCCCCTGGGTGCGCACGGCGGACGGGGCGCTGGCCATCGGCCAGCCGGAGATCTCCTCCTGGTGGTTCCCCGGCAACGACCACCCGAGGGACAAGGCCACCTACGACGTGCGGGTGACCGTGCCGGACGGCACCGAGGCGCTGTCCAACGGCCAGCGGACGGGCAGGTCCAGCCTCGCCGGGTGGACGACCTGGTACTGGCGCAACGCCGAACCCACCGCCACCTACCTGCAGTTCCTGGCCCTCGGCCAGTACGAGGTGCGCGCCGGGAAGGGCGCGTTCGGTCAGCCCTTCATCAGCGCCTACTCGGAGAACCTCGGCGAGCTCGCCGGTCCGGCCCGCGCGAGCGTCGAGCGCACCCCGGAGGTGCTGGACTTCCTGGCGGGCGAGTTCGGCGAGTACCCGTTCGAGGCGCAGGGCGGCGTGGTTCCCGCCGAGGGGCTGAACTTCGCGCTGGAGAACCAGACCCGGCCCACCTACAGCCACCTGTTCTTCCAGTACGGCTCGAACGTCTCCGTGGTGGTGCACGAGAACGCCCACCAGTGGTTCGGGGACTCGGTGTCCGTCGACCGGTGGCGCGACATCTGGCTCAACGAGGGCTTCGCCTCCTACGCCGAGTGGATGTGGTCGGAGTCCCGGGGCACCGGGACCACCCAGGAGATCTTCGACCACTACTACGGGGCCCACCCGCCGGACGACCCGTTCTGGCAGGTCCTGCCGGGTGACCCGGGACCGAGCAACGTCTTCCACCCGGCGGTCTACGACCGGGGTGCGATGGCGGTGCACGCGCTGCGCAACGCCGTCGGCGACGCCGCCTTCCGGGAGATCCTGCGCACCTGGGTCGGCGAGCACCGCGATGGCAACGGCACCGTCGAGCAGTTCACCGACCTGGCCGAGAAGATCTCGGGTCAGGACCTCGACGAGCTGTTCAACGCCTGGTTGTTCACGTCGGGGCGCCCGGACGTCGGGGCCAGGACCGGGGTCCCGGAGGGCGCGGGCGTCCGCTCCGGCGAGGTCCCCGCCGCGGTCGCCGAGATCGACCGCACGCACCGGCTGCTCGCCGAGCGGGAGGGCTGAGGGCGTTCCGCGATCGCCCGCCGAGCGGTGCGGGCAGCGGAATCAGACGCGCGGCGTCCGCGAGCGGCTCCTAGCGAACGCCCTCCAGGGCCTCGCGGATCGGCAGCAGCTTGGCCTCGACCTCGGCGACCTCCAGGTCGGGATCAGAGTCGGGCACGATGCCGCCGCCAGCGAACAGCCGAACCCTGCCTCCGCCGCGTCCGGAACCGGGCGCGGCGGAGTCGTCCTCCCAGCCGCCGTCGGCGTCCTCGACCTGCGCGCAGC
This sequence comes from Saccharopolyspora griseoalba, assembly GCF_042665275.1. Lineage (NCBI taxonomy): Bacteria > Bacillati > Actinomycetota > Actinomycetes > Pseudonocardiales > Pseudonocardiaceae > Saccharopolyspora > Saccharopolyspora griseoalba. The sequence continues at coordinate 113,857 of NZ_JBHTCJ010000004.1, forward strand.
GCAGCGCGATGCCGATCTCGCCGTTGCCGCCGGTGTCGATCCAACCCACCGGGCCGGCGTAGCGGCCGCGATCCATGCCCTCCAGCTGGGCGATCCGGCGCACCGCCGCGCGGGTCGGCGTGCCGCCGACGGCGGCGGTGGGGTGCACGGCGGCGAGCATGCTCAGCAGCCCGGCCGCGCCGCCCGCGGAGTCGGCCAGCTTGCCCTCCACGTCGGTGGCCAGGTGCAGCACGTTGCGCAGCCGCAGGACCCTCGGCTCCTCCGGCACGTCGAGCTCGCTGCAGAACCCGCGCAGCGTCTCGGCCAGCGAGCGGGCCGCGTAGGCGTGCTCCGAGCGGTTCTTCGCCGAGGCCAGCAGCTCGGCGGCGAGCTCGTCGTCGTCGCGGCCCTCGCGCGGCCAGACGGTGCCGGCCAGCACCCGCGAGCGCACCGCGCAGCCCTGGCGCTCCAGCAGCAGCTCCGGGGTCGCTCCGAGCAGGCCGTCGACGGCGAAGGTCCAGCAGCTCGGATAGCGGGCGGCCAGGTTGTGCAGCAGGAACCGCTCGTCGAGCGGCTCGGAGGTGTCGGCCACCAGGTCGTGCGCCAGCACGATCTTGGCCAGCTCCGGGTCCTCGGCCCGCATCACCCGCACGGCCTCGGTCACCGCGTGGCGGTAGCCGGAGGACGACAACCGGCCGTCGCTGTAGGAGACGGTGCCCGGCGGGTGCACCGGGGCGACCTCGATCTCGGCGTCCGGCTCGCCGATCGTGGTGATCCACCGGATGCCGTCCCGCTCGCCGATGATCACCTCGGGGACCACCAGCGCGGACTCGCCCGGGTCGGCGGCGAAGGCCAGCGAGGCGAACGCGACCGGTCCGCACCCGGGCAGCCCCACCTCGTCGTCGACGTCGAAGCGCCCGGAGAGCTCGTCCCACCAGGCCTCCGCGTCGGCGAAGCGGGCCGCGCCGCTGGTGCTCAGCCGCGCCGCGCAACCCCACCCGACCAGGCCTTCGCCCGCGCGCACCCAGCTCAGCGGCGCCCCGCCGGGCAGCAGCTCCAGCAGCGGGCGGTCGTGCCGGGGGTCGTCGCGTCCGATGCGTCGCGTCCGGGCCGTCAGCCGCCGGGATGTAGTGGCCACGAGGGGGAGGGTATGCGGTGGATTCGACCCGCGGAGCGGTCAGGAGAGCCTGAGTGACGCCCGCCATTCCGGACCGCCGCGGTCGGCGGGTCGAGCCTGCGGGCGGACGCGAGCTCGGTTTCCTTACAATCGGTAGCCGTGGCAGGCGAGGGGCTAACCCAGGATGCGGCCGACCCGGTGAGCAGTGCGAGCACTGACAGTGGCCGGTCGGTCCGGGAAGCGTCCCGCCGCCGGGTGCGCCGACGCGTCGCCCGAGGAGTGCTCGTGGTCGGTGCGTTGCTCACCGTGATGGGCGCTTCGATGATCGTGGCCTGCTTCATCAACGACCGCACCATCGCGGAGGCCCGCGGCCAGTCGGTCGCCGAGGTCGTGGACACCTCGCCGATCCGCACCGCCGTGCGGTTCAACACCGAGGACGGTCGGGTGTTCCTGCCGCCCAACGGCGTGCTCTACCCCTCGGACCTGCAGGTCGGTCAGCTGGTCCGCGTCGAGTACGACGCGCGCAACCCCGACCTGGTGCGGGTCGCCGGGCGCAGCTGGACGGTCTCGCTGCTGCCGGTGGCCAGCTCGCTCGCGGTCGTCTGGGCCGTGCTGCTGCCGGTGTATTACCTGCTCAGGCGTTCGATCCGGGAGTGAACGGCTTTCCGACGGGTCCCGTCGGTGTGACACTGGACGTCCGCCTAGAGGGGCCGGTGGAGGTCGTGGCGTCGGCTCCGCACCCTGCGAGGTCGCGTGATGAACATCCCGAGATCGCCGTCCGGCGCGCAGACGCAGCAGTGGGTGCTGGGCGCGCCGAACACGTCCGCCGCGGACCGCTCGGTGCCCGACGGCGTCGACGCCGCGGACCTGTCCGCGTACTCGATGATGCTCGGCGACGACGCGCTGGTGCTGGCCCACCGGCTGGGCCAGTGGGGAGCGCGCGCCGGGCTGGAGGAGGCCGCGGCGCTGGGCGGCATCGCGCTGGAGCTGCTCGGCCAAGCGCGCGTGCTGCTCGCCCGTTCAGGTGAACTCGAGGCTGCCGGGCGGGACGAGGACCGGCTGGCCTACTTCCGGGACGCCGAGGAGTTCCGCAACGTGCGGCTCGCCGAGATCGACTGCGGTCCCGGTGCGGGTGGGGACTTCGCGGCCACGGTGGCTCGGCTGCTGCTGCTGGCCACCTGGAGGCTGGCGGTCTACCAGGGGCTCGCGGGCACCAGGGACGGGGTGCTGGCCACGCTGGCCGCCCGCTCGCTGCCCGCGATGCTCGACCACCGCGACCACGCCGCGCAGTGGGCGATCAAGTTCGGCGATTCGGCGGCCTCGGCCGACCGGATGGCCGCGGCGCTGGGCAGGATCTGGCCGCTGACCGGCGAGCTGTTCGTCCCGCACCCGGTGGAGGCCCGGCTCGCCGACCAGGGCTGCGCGGTCGACCCCGCCCGGGTCCGCGGCGACGTGGGCCGGTCGCTCGACGAGGTCTTCTCGGTGGCCCGGCTGCCCGATCCGGGCGAGTTCGCCGAGTTCGAGCGGCCCGGGGGCAGGGACGGCGCGCACACCGCGGGCATGCCCTTCCTGCTGGCCGAGCTGCAGCACCTCGCGCGCGGAACGGGCGAGCGCCCGCGCGGTGCCGCGGTGCCCAGGCAGCAGGAAACCGGGCGAAGCGCCCGCTGATCGCCGATTTTTGGGCGAGAATGAGTAGTTCCCCGCACGACCTGAGCGGCTGCCGGGAGGACCCTGGAACGAGCTTCGGGGGGAGGCGAGGTCTTCGGGCCGGTCAGGGGTCGAGCGGAAGGGCGCAACTCGGAGATGGACGCACTGTGGTTGAACCTGATCATCGGCGTGCTCGCGGGTTGTGCCGGTGCCGGGCTGGTGCTGCTGGTCCGGGGCGGCGAAGCGGTGCCGGACCAGCCGGCGCCGGAGGTCCTGCCGGAGGTGCCCGCGGACGCGTGGGCGCCCGCGGTGCGGCGCTGCGAGCAGAGCGTGCACCGCGCCGGTCAGGCGGTCGAGGCGGTGTCCTCGCGCGAGACCCGCAACCGGCTGCGCGCCGTGGTGCGCCGGATGGACGCCGAGCTCCCGGACGTGCGGGTGCTCGCCGAGCTCGGCAAGGGCCTCGGGGACTCGCGGCGCGACGCGGAGGTCGCCGGCCGGGTTCGCGCCCAGCTCGCGGGTGCCGCGGCCCGCTTCGCCGAGACCACCGAGGAGGTCCTCGAACTCGTCGCGGACGCGGAGGACGCCGAGCGCCGGGTCGCGGCGCTGCGCGACCGCTTCCCGCTGGTCCGCCCGCTGTCGGCGGTCCTGGTCGAGCGGGTGCCGGGCTGAGGCCGGGTCAGTCGGTGGCCTTGCGCCACCAGTCGTGGACGTGACCGGCGACGTCGGGGGCCGCGACCAGCAGGCCGTCGGCGGGGAGGCGGTTCGGCTCGCCGCGGCGGTCCAGGACCGTCGCGCCGGACTCGGTGGCCAGCGCGAGCGCTCCGGCCACGTCCCACTCCTGGTAGTCGTCGAGCACCGCCGCGACCGCGTGCCCGAGCGCGACCTGGGTGATCGCCAGCGCGGGGGAGCCCAGTAAACGCACCCCGACCTGCGCTCCCGCCGCGTTGGTGATGAACCGGTCCATGCCCGGCCACGGCCCGTTGCGGGTCAGCTCGGTGCACACGATCCCGCCGCGCAGCTCGGTCCGCTCGGGCAAGCGCACCGGGGTCCCGTTGGCCCGCATCCCGCGGTCCCGGGCCGCCGCGTAGATCTGGGTGCGGTACGGGTCGGCGACCACGCCGACCACCGGTCCGTGCTCGTCGAGCATCGCCAGGCTGTAGGCGCACCAGGGCAGCCCGGCCACGTAGTTCGCGGTGCCGTCCACCGGGTCGACCGACCAGCGGAAGGGCGTCTTGCGCGGGCCCTGGACCAGCTCGTCGTCGAACTCCTCGCCGAACACCGGCACCCCGGCGAACTGCTCGGCCAGCACCCGGCGGGTGTGCCGCTCCAGGGTCCGCCCGGTGTCGGTCACCCAGTCGAAGGGCGACTCGGAGGGCTCGGGTCGGGCTCCCCGCCCGGCGGTCGCGATGATCACGTCGGCCGCGTCGTTGGCGAGCCGACCGGCGACGTCGAAGGCCCGCGACACCAGCGCGGGATCGATCCGGGCGGGCGGGGAAGGCAGGACCGTCATGCCGCCTCAGGCTCCGCGAGGAGGGTGACCGCCGTGCAACGCGCAGGTGTCCGGACGGGGATGGCCAGGCCACGTTTGCCGTTCGGCGGGCCTTGTTGGGGTGGTCTTCCGCTGTCGTTGGCGGCGGCGTCACATCGGCTTCGGCTGCTCGCCGGAACCGGTGGACACCGTTGAGGAGTGCGCATCGCAGTCGTGACCGAGAGCTTCCTGCCGCAGATCAACGGAGTGACCAACTCGGTGTTGCGGGTGCTGGAGCACTTGCGTCGCCGGGGCGACGAGGCGCTGGTGATCGCTCCGGGCCAGGGGCCGGACTCGTACGCCGGGTTCCCGGTGGTCCGGCTCCCGGCGATGGACCTGCCCGTGGTCTCCTCGCTGCCGATCGGCCTGCCCAGCCGCCGCGTGCTGCGCGAGCTGGGCGAGTTCGGCCCGGACGTGGTGCACCTGGCCTCGCCGTTCGTCGTCGGCGCCCGCGGCCTGGCCGCGGCGAAGCGGCTCGACGTGCCGACCGTGGCGGTGTACCAGACCGACGTGGCCGGCTTCGCCGAGTCTTACGGGCTCGGGCTGACCGCTCGCGCCGCGTGGCGCTGGATCCGCAGGCTGCACTGCGGTGCGGACCGCACGCTCGCCCCGTCCACCTGGGCCGTGCAGAGCCTGCGCGGCCAGGGCGTTCCCCGGGTGCACCGGTGGGGGCGCGGGGTGGACACCGAGCGGTTCACCCCCGCGCGGCGTGACGAGCGGCTGCGCCGCGAGCTGGCTCCGGGCGGTGAGCTGCTGGTCGGCTACGTGGGCAGGCTCGCTCCGGAGAAGCGCATCGAGCGGCTGGCCGCGCTGGACGGACTGCCCGGCGTGCGGCTGGTGGTCGTCGGCGACGGCCCCGAGCGGGACCGGCTGGAGGGCGAGCTGCCCGGCGCGGCCTTCCTCGGCCAGCGCACCGGCGAGGAGCTCGCCGATCTCTACGCGAGCCTGGACGTGTTCGTGCACACCGGTCCGCACGAGACCTTCTGCCAGGCGGTGCAGGAGGCGATGGCCTCCGGGGTCCCGGTCGTCGCGCCGGACGCGGGCGGCCCGCGCGATCTGGTCGACCACGGCCGGACCGGGTACCTGCTGCCCGCGCACGAGGACGCTGCGCACCACGCGGCGCTGCAGGCCTCTATCGCCAAGCTCCGGGACCCGCACCTGCGCGCCCGCTTCGGCTCCGCCGGTCGTTCCTCGGTCGCCGGCCGCACCTGGCCCGCGCTGTGCGAGCAGCTCGTCGGGCACTACGCCGACGTCACCGGGCACGCCGAGTCCGCCGCCGCCTGACCCGGGGCGCTGCTGGCCGGGGAGTTCACCGCCGCCCCGCCCGCGCGAGTCCCGGCCGAACCGTCGGCCGAGCGCCGGTCGGGCGGCCTGAGCACGTAGGCTTTCGCTGTGTCTCGGGCTGGCTTGGACAAGAACCCTCGCGAAGTCGCTGCGATGTTCGACGGGGTTGCGCGCAGGTACGACCTGACCAACACCGTGCTGTCCTTCGGGCAGGACCGGCGCTGGCGCAACGTCACCCGCCGGGTGCTCGCGCCCAAGCGCGACGAGAAGGTGCTCGACCTCGCGGCGGGCAGCGGCGTCTCCACCGTCGAGTTCGCGCGCTCCGGCGCCTACTGCGTGGCCGCGGACTTCTCGCTCGGGATGCTGTCGGTGGGCAAGGCGCGCGGCGTGCCGATGGTCGCCGCCGACGCGTTGCGCCTGCCGTTCGCCGACGGCGCCTTCGACGCGGTGACCATCTCCTTCGGCCTGCGCAACCTGGTGGACACCGGGGCGGGCCTGCGGGAGATGCTGCGGGTGGTCCGCCCCGGCGGGCGGCTGGTGGTCTGCGAGTTCTCCACCCCCACCTGGCAGCCCTTCCGGACCGTCTACATGAACTACCTGATGCGCGCGCTGCCGCCGATCGCCCGCGCCGTCTCCTCGAACCCGGACGCCTACGTCTACCTGGCCGAATCCATCCGCTCCTGGCCTGACCAGCGCAAGCTCGGCGAGCTGATCGCCGAGTCCGGCTGGACCGACGTCACCTGGCGCAACCTCACCAGCGGGGCCGTGGCGGTGCACAGCGCCCTCAAGCCCCGCTAGGACCGATCGGCCCGGAGGGGCGAGCGCACCGCTGCGCGTCAGGGCACCCGTCGGCGGGGTCGTCGCCTCCGGCCCCGGACACCTTCGGCGAGCCTCGCGCGCCCTGCCCGCTCGCCAACCGGCTGTGAGCTGGACCACTAGCGGAGGCGGGGATTCCGCCGTCCGGCGCAGCCGCGCCCGCAGGGCGGGTTTACCTGCGACGACAACTCACTCGGGTGGCGTAGTTCGAGGGCTCGATCGCACGGTTTGGGCGGCTTAGACTCGGGATTTAGTGAACTCGTTCACAAGCGGGTTTCCCGGCGCGGATCACACCGCCGCGTCGTGCACTGCACTAGCTCGAGGAGTGTCATGACCAGCGCCACCAGCCGCCGCCGCCCCGAGGACGACGCCGACGTGATCGTCGTCGGAGCCGGTCCGGCAGGTTCGACGGCCGCGACCTACCTGGCCAGGGGCGGCTTGGACGTCCTGCTGCTGGAGAAGAGCGTCTTCCCGCGGGAGAAGGTCTGCGGCGACGGGATCACGCCCCGGGGCGTCAAGCAGCTCATCGACCTGGGCATCGACACCCGCGAGGAGGCCGGTTGGCTGCACAACCGGGGTCTGCGGGTGGTCGGCGGCGGGGTGAACCTGGAGCTGAACTGGCCCGCGCTGGCCGACTTCCCGCCCTACGGCCTGGTCCGCCCGCGCAACGACTTCGACGACCTGCTCGCCCGGACCGCCCAGCTGGCGGCCGCGCGGCTGTTCCAGCAGACCACCGTCACCGGTGCGATCACCGACGAGCGCACCGGCCGGATCGTCGGGGTGGAGGCCAGGACCGGGCCGGAGCGGGAGCCGGTGAGCTACCGGGCGCCGCTGGTGGTGGCCTGCGACGGGGTCTCGGCGCGGCTGGCGCTGTCGGTGGGCATCGACAAGCGCGAGGACCGGCCGATGGGGGTGGCGGTCCGCCGCTACTACACCAGCCCGCGCACCAAGGACGACTTCCTCGAATCGCACCTGGAGCTGTGGGACCGCTCCGGGCCGGAGCCGCGGCTGCTGCCCGGCTACGGCTGGATCTTCGGCATGGGTGACGGGACTTCCAACGTGGGGCTGGGGATCCTGTCGACCTCCAGCGCCTACGGCAAGACCGACTACCGCAAGCTGCTGCGCTCGTGGTTGGACGGCACTCCGGAGGAGTGGGGGTTCCGGGAGGACAACGCCACCGGCAAGGTCGGCGGCGCGGCTCTGCCGATGGGCTTCAACCGCACCCCGCACTACCGCAACGGGCTGCTGCTGGTCGGCGACGCGGGCGGCATGGTCAACCCGTTCAACGGCGAGGGCATCGCCTACGCCATGCAGTCGGCCCGGCTGGCGGCCGAGTGCGTGGTGCACGCGATGGCCCGGCCGGCCGGTTTCTCCCGGGAGCAGGCCCTGCGCCGGTACCCGACGGCGGTGCAGCAGGAGCTCGGCGGGTACTTCCGGCTCGGCAATATCTTCAGCAAGTTGATTGGCAATCCCACCGTCATGCGGATGGCCGCGCGGCACGGTCTGCCGCGCCCGCTGCTGATGCGATTCGTGTTGAAGCTGCTGGCGAATCTCTACGACGAGAAGGGTGGGGACACGATGGACCGTGTGATCAACGCCACGACTCGGCTCACCCCTAGCGCGTGAGCGGCGAAGTCTGGTCAGATGTCCTACGGGAGTGAGAGAAGTCATAAAGTTAGGTTCACCTCATTACGGAGGTGAACCGGCTGACCGCATAGAGTGCCCGATGAGGCCGGAACTCCCGGCATGAGCGGACAAACCTCGCGCGGTTCAGGCGGAGGCCGACGACGAGCTGGAGGGCAGCGACGATGCTCGACCCGTACATCCCGTTGGTTCTGATGTTCGCGCTCGCGCTGGGGTTCGCGGTCTTCTCGGTCGCGATCGCGCCGCTGGTCGGTCCCCGGCGCTACAACAGGGCGAAGCTGGACGCCTACGAGTGCGGCATCGAGCCGTCGCCGCAACCGGTCGTCGGCGGCGGCCGGATGCCGGTCGCCTACTACATGACCGCGATGATGTTCATCCTCTTCGACATCGAGATGGTCTTCCTTTTCCCGTACGCGGTTTCCGCCGACATGCTCGGCCTGTACGGGGCCGCCGCGGTCGTGCTGTTCATCGTCACCTTCGGCCTCGCCGATCTCTACGTGTGGCGCCGAGGTGGCTTCGACTGGAACTAGACCGGAGCGATCCGCCCGGTCCGCCGGGCGCCCGACCAACTGCAGGGACAAGCCGCAAGGACGCGGGAAGGAGTGCCGGCGATGGGGCTCGAAGAGCAGTTGCCCAACGGCATCCTGTTGGCAAACGTGGAAAAGCTGGTCAACTGGACCCGGAAGACGTCGATGTGGCCGGCGACGTTCGGGCTGGCCTGCTGCGCCATCGAGATGATGACCGTCGGCGGTTCCCGGTACGACATCTCCCGGTTCGGCATGGAGCGCTTCTCGGCGACCCCGCGCCAGGCCGATCTGATGATCGTGGCGGGCCGGGTGACCAACAAGATGGCCCCGGTGCTGCGCCAGATCTACGACCAGATGCCCGAGCCGCGCTGGGTGCTGGCGATGGGCGTGTGCGCCTCGACGGGCGGGATGTTCAACAACTACGCGGTCGTGCAGGGCGTGGACCACGTGGTGCCGGTGGACATGTACCTGCCGGGCTGCCCGCCGCGTCCGGAGATGCTGCTGGACGCGATCCTCAAGCTGCACGCCAAGATCATGGACGAGCCGATCAACGCCAAGCGCGCGCAGGAGAAGCTGGAGAGCGGCGAGCGCACCGCGATGATCCCGTCCTCCGAGCGCTACGCCCCGAAGAACCGCGCCCAGCGCAAGCGCGCCGAGCGGCAGCAGGACGCGCAGCGCCGCGAGATGGGCGGTTCCGACGAGCTCGGCGGTCTGCAGACCACTCCGGAACGTCCCGAGCTCAAGGCGGGTAGGTGAGTTCGATGTCCGAGGACGAGATCACGACGCCGGCACCGGGCGAGCCCGGGTCCAGCGCGGAGCGCCCGCGCGGCGGGCTGGAACCCGCCGAGGCGGCGCAGCCGGTGGCCGGTCGCGAGCGCCGGGGAATGTTCGGCGTGCGCGGCTCCGGGGACACCTCCGGCTACGGCGGTCTCCGGCTCCCCGCCTACGTGCCGCCCGCCGCCGAGCGGCCCTACGGCGGCTGGTTCGACGAGGTCGCCGACGCGCTGCTCGCCGCGCTGCGCGACAAGGGCCTGCCCGCCGACACCGTGCAGCAGGTGACCGTGGACCGCGGGGAGATCACCTTCTACCTGCGCCGCGAGCACCTGGTCGAGGTCTGCCGGACCATGCGGGACGACCCGGCGCTGCGCTTCGAGCTGTGCAGCTCGGTGTCCGGTGTGGACTACGGGCCGGAGGTCCCGCAGCGGCTGCACTCGGTCTACCACCTGACCTCGATGACCTTCCGCCGCCGGACGCGGCTGGAGGTCGCCGTCGACGTGGCGGACCCGCACGTCCCCTCGGTCGTCGAGGTCTACCCGACGGCCGACTTCCAGGAGCGCGAGACCTGGGACATGTTCGGCATCGTCTACGACGGGCACCCCGCGCTGACCCGGATCCTGATGCCCGACGACTGGGACGGGCACCCGCAGCGCAAGGACTACCCGCTCGGCGGGATCCCGGTGGAGTACAAGGGCGGGGCCGAGATCCCGCCCCCGGACCAGCGGAGGGCGTACTCGTGACCGCGATCCCGAGGCAGACCCCGCAGCGCGACACCGCGGAGAGGTGTTGGGAATGACCACCGAACCACTGACCGGCAACGGGGCGGCGGGCGCCACCCGCGCGGAGTCGCGGGAGACGACCGAGGGCCGGATCTTCACCGTCACCGGGGGCGACTGGGACGAGTTCCTGGACGAAACCGGCGGCGAGGAGCGGGTCGTCATCAACCTCGGCCCGCAGCACCCGTCCACGCACGGCGTGCTGCGGCTGGTGCTCGAGCTCGAGGGGGAGACGGTCACCAAGGCCCGCTCGGTGATCGGCTACCTGCACACCGGCATCGAGAAGAACACCGAGTACCGGACCTGGACCCAGGGCGTCACCTTCCTGACCCGGATGGACTACCTGGCGCCGCTGTACAACGAGGCCGCCTACTGCATGGGCGTGGAGAAGCTGCTGGGCATCGAGGTCCCGAAGCGCGCGGAGACCTTCCGCGTGATGCTCATGGAGCTCAACCGGATCTCCTCGCACCTGGTCTTCCTGGCCACCGGCGCGATGGAGCTGGGCGCCACCACCGGCATGACCTACGGCTTCCGTGACCGCGAGGAGGTCCTGCACCTGCTGGAGTTCCTCACCGGCCTGCGGATGAACCACGCCTTCATCCGCCCCGGAGGGGTCGCGCAGGACCTCCCGGGGGGCTGGCAGGACAAGGTCAAGGCCTTCATCAAGGTGATGGACGAGCGGCTGCCCGGCTACGAGAAGCTGTTCACCGGCCAGCCGATCTGGAAGCAGCGCCTCAAGGACGTCGGCTACCTGCCGCTGGACGGCGCGCTCCAGCTGGGCGTGACCGGGCCGCTGCTGCGGGCCGCGGGGTTGGCCTGGGACCTGCGCAAGGTCGAGCCCTACTGCGGTTACGAGGAGTTCGACTTCGAGGTGCCCACCAGCACCGACGGGGACTGCTACGCGCGGTTCCTGCTGCGGCTGCGGGAGATCTACGAATCGCTGAAGATCATCCGGCAGTGCATCGACAAGATGGAGTCCGGCCCGCACATGGTCGACGACCCCAAGATCGCCTGGCCGGCGAAGCTGTCCATCGGCCCGGACGGCATGGGCAACTCGCTGGACCACGTCCGCAAGATCATGGGTCAGTCCATGGAGTCGCTGATCCACCACTTCAAGCTGGTGACCGAGGGCTTCGACGTGCCGCCGGGGCAGGCGTACTCGCCGGTCGAGTCGCCCCGCGGCGAGCTCGCCGCGCACGTGGTCTCCGACGGCGGGACCCGGCCGCTGCGCGCGCACGTGCGCGACCCCAGTTTCGTGAACCTGCAGGCGATGCCCGCGATGTGCGAAGGCGGCCTGGTCGCCGACGTGATCGCGGCGGTCGCCTCCATCGACCCGGTGATGGGCGGGGTGGACCGATGAACGAGCGGAACGAAGAAATCGACACCTCGGTGTTCGGCGAGCGCACCCGGACCGAGGCCGAGGCGATCATCGCGCGGTACCCGGAGTCCCGCTCGGCGCTGCTGCCCATGCTGCACCTGGTGCAGTCCGAGCAGGGCTACGTCAGCGGTTCGGGCATCCACTTCTGCGCCGAGCAGCTGGGGATCTCGGTCGCCGAGGTCAGCGCGGTGGCCACCTTCTACACCATGTACAAGCGCAGTCCCTGCGGGCAGCACCTGGTCAGCGTGTGCACCAACACGATGTGCGCGGCCATGGGCGGCGAGGCGGTCTACCGCGCGCTCAGCGAGCACCTGGGCGTCGGGCACGAGGGAACGGCCGGTGAGCCCGGTGCGGAGGGGTCGATCACCCTGGAGCACGCCGAGTGCCTGGCGGCCTGCGACTTCGCGCCGATGCTGCAGGTCAACTACGAGTACTACGACAACCAGAGCCCGGAGCAGGCGCTGGAACTGGTGAAGGCCCTGCAGCGCGGGGAGAAGCCGGCGCCCACCAGGGGGCCCGCGCTGTCCGACTTCCGCGGCGCCGAGCGCCAGCTCGCCGGGTTCTTCGACGACCTCGACGAAACCGTCACCGGTCCGTCGCAGGCGACCGAGACGCTGCGCGGCGCGCAGCTGGCCGAGGAGCGCGGCTGGACCGCCCCGAGCATGCCCGATGACGCGGAACTCCCGCCCGTGCCGGACAGGAAGTGAGGGTGGCCATGACCGAACCCGCCATCAGCCCGGTGACCCCGGTCCTGACCAAGCGGTGGTTGTCGCCGAACGCCTGGCAGCTGCGCACCTACGAGCAGCTGGAGGGCTACACCGCCGTCCGCAAGGCGCTGCGGGCCCACCCGGACCAGCTGATCGAGCTGGTCAAGGCATCCGGCCTGCGCGGGCGCGGAGGCGCGGGATTCCCGGCCGGGGTCAAGTGGGGCTTCATGCCCAAGGAGCCGACCAAGCCGCACTACCTGGTCATCAACGCCGACGAGGGCGAACCCGGGACGTGCAAGGACATCCCGCTGATGATGGCCGACCCGCACTCGCTGATCGAGGGCTGCATCATCGCCTCGTACGCGATGCGCGCCAACCACTGCATGATCTACGTGCGGGGCGAGGCGCTGCACCCGATGCGGCGGCTGCAGCACGCCGTCCGCGAGGCCTACCAGGCGGGCTACCTCGGCGAGGACATCCTGGGGTCCGGGTTCGACCTGGACATCGTGGTGCACGCCGGGGCGGGCGCCTACATCTGCGGCGAGGAGACCGCGCTGCTGGACTCGCTGGAGGGCAAGCGCGGCCAACCGCGGCTCAAGCCGCCGTTCCCCGCCGCTGCGGGCCTCTACGCCTGCCCGACCACGGTGAACAACGTGGAGACCATCGCCTCGGTGCCGTTCGTGGTCAACGGCGGTTCGGACTGGTTCCGCCAGATGGGCTCGGAGAAGTCGCCCGGCCCGAAGATCTACTCGATCTCCGGGCACGTGGAGCGCCCCGGCCAGTACGAGGCGCCGATGGGCACCACGCTGCGCCAGCTGCTGGAGCTGGCCGGGGGCATGAAGGACGGGGTGCCGCTGAAGTTCTGGACCCCCGGCGGCTCGTCCACCCCGCTGTTCACCGCCGAGCACCTCGACGTGCCGCTGGACTTCGAGGGCGCCGCCGAGGCCGGCTCGATGCTGGGCACCACCGCGGTCCAGGTGTTCAACGAGACCGTCTCGGTGCCGTGGGCGGTCATGAAGTGGACCCAGTTCTACGAGCACGAGTCCTGCGGCAAGTGCACGCCCTGCCGCGAGGGCACCTTCTGGCTGGCCCAGGTCCTCGAGCGGATGGTCGAGGGCCGCGGCACCGAGGAGGACATCGACACCCTGCTGGACGTCTGCGACAACATCTTCGGCCGCTCGTTCTGCGCCCTCGGCGACGGCGCGGTCAGCCCGATCACCAGCGGCATCCAGTACTTCCGCGAGGAGTTCCTCGCGCTGTGCGACAGCAACGACAAGTCCGCGCCGGAACTGGTTGGAGCGGCCCGATGACGGTGGCACCAGAAGCTGAAACCCGCCCGGTCCCGGAGGATCACGTCCGGCTGACCATCGACGGGATCGAGATCGACGCGCCCAAGGGCGAGCTGCTGATCCGCACCGCCGAGCGGATGGGCATCACCATCCCGCGGTTCTGCGATCACCCGCTGCTCGACCCCGCGGGGGCGTGCCGGCAGTGCCTGGTCGAGGTCGAGGTCAACGGCCGGGCGATGCCGAAGCCGCAGGCCTCCTGCACCATCACCGTCGCCGACGGGATGGTGGTCAAGACGCAGAAGACCTCGCAGGTCGCGGACAAGGCGCAGCAGGGCGTGATGGAGCTGCTGCTGATCAACCACCCGCTGGACTGCCCGGTCTGCGACAAGGGCGGCGAGTGCCCGCTGCAGAACCAGGCGCTCAAGCACGGTCGCGCGGACTCCCGCTTCCGGGACACCAAGCGGACCTTCGCCAAGCCGGTGCCGATCTCCGACCAGGTCCTGCTGGACCGCGAGCGCTGCGTGCTCTGCCAGCGCTGCACCCGGTTCTCCAAGGAGATCGCGGGCGACCCGTTCATCGAGCTGCTGGAGCGCGGCGCGGTGCAGCAGATCGGCATCGGCGAGCAGCAGCCCTTCCAGTCCTACTTCTCCGGCAACACCATCCAGATCTGCCCGGTCGGGGCGCTGACCAGCACCGCCTACCGGTTCCGCTCCCGGCCCTTCGACCTGGTCTCCACGCCGGGGCAGTGCGAGCACTGCGCCTCGGGCTGCGAGATCCGCACGGACTGGCGGCGCGGCAAGGTGATGCGCCGGTTGGCCGGCGACGACCCGGAGGTCAACGAGGAGTGGATCTGCGACAAGGGCCGCTTCGCCTTCCGCTACGCCACCGCCGGTGATCGGATCACCCGGCCGCTGGTGCGCGGGGAGGACGGCGAGCTCCGCGAGTCCTCCTGGACCGAGGCGCTGCAGACCGCGGCCAGCGGCCTGATCGCCGCCCGCGACTCCGGCGGGGTCGGCGTGCTGCCCGGCGGTCGCCTCACCGCCGAGGACGCCTACGCCTACGCCAAGTTCGCGCGGGTAGCGCTGCGCACCAACGACATCGACTTCCGCGCCCGGCCGCACTCCGACGAGGAGCTGCGCTTCCTGGAGTCCGCGGTGGCCGGGGTCGCCCCCGCCGACGGCGTCACCTACGCCGACCTGGAGGCCGCGCCGGCCGTGGTGTGCGTGGGCTTCGAGCCGGAGGAGGAGTCGCCGATCGTCTTCCTGCGGCTGCGCAAGGCCGCCCGCAAGGGCAGCACCGCGGTCTTCCACGTCTCGTCGCGGAACTCGCCCGGCGTGGACAAGACGACCGTGATCACCCACAGCGGGGGGCCGGTCCGCACCGGTTCGCTGGTGCCCTGCGTGCCGGGCGGGGAGGCGGCCGCGCTGCAGAGCCTGCCCGCCGAGGTGGACGAGGCGCTGCGCGGGCAGGGCGCGGTGCTGCTGGTCGGCGAGCGCGCCGCCGAGGTCCCCGGCCTGTTCTCCGAGGTGCTGCGCACCTCGCAGCGCACCGGTTCCCGGGTGGCTTGGATCCCGCGCCGGGCGGGTGAGCGCGGCGCCCTGGAGGCGGGCGCGCTGCCCACCCTGCTGCCCGGTGCCCGCCCGGTGGTCGACGAGGCCGCGCGCACCGACGTGGAGCGCATCTGGGGGCTGCTGCCCGGTTCGCTGCCCGCGACCAGCGGGCGCGACCTGAACGCGATCGTCGCGGCGGCCGCGGCCGGCGAGCTCTCCGGACTGGTCGTCGGCGGGGTCGACCCGGGCGACCTGCCCGATCCCGCGCTGGCCGAGAAGGCCTTGCGCGAGGCGGGTTTCGTGGTCAGCTTGGAGCTCCGGCCGAGCGCGGCGACCGAGCACGCCGACGTGGTGCTGCCGATCGCCCCGGCGGTGGAGAAGAACGGCAGCTACCTCAACTGGGAGGGCCGCCGCCGCGAGTTCAGCACCACCATCGACGGGACCGGCGCCCTGCCGGACTGCCGGGTGCTGGACACGCTGGCCGTCGAGATGGACGTCGACCTGTTCACCCAGACCCCGGCCGCCGCGGTCGCCGAGCTGCGCAAGCTCGGCACCCACGTCGGCGGGCGCACCGCCGGGCCCGACGAGCCGGTCCTGCACGCGCCGCGGCCCGGACCCGGCCGAGCCGTGCTGGCCACCTGGCGCCAGCTGCTGGACAACGGTTCGCTGCAGGCCGAGGAACCGAACCTGGCGGGCACCGCGCGCAGCCGCGTCGCGATGCTCTCGCGGGCCACCGCGCAGCGCGCCGAGATCTCCGAGGGCCAGCGCCTGGAGCTCCGCACCGAGCGGGGCGCGATCGTGCTGCCCGCCGAGATCGCCGAGATGCCCGACGACGTGGTGTGGGTCCCCGCGGACTCCGGGCCGTCGCGGGTGCGCTCGGCGCTCGGCGCCGGTCACGGCTCGCTGGTGGACATCGCCCCGGCCCCCGCGGCCGGACCCGAGTGCAACGGCCACGCCCCTGCCCACCGAGGGGGGAACGCATGACCAGAACCGCCGAGGTCCTCGCCGACGACCCGATCTGGCTGATCCTGATCAAGGTCGTGGCGATCTTCGCCTTCCTGGTGGTGATGACGCTGCTGACGATCTGGGCCGAGCGCCGCGTCATCGGCCGGATGCAGCACCGCCCGGGGCCGAACCGGGCGGGCCCGTTCGGCATGCTGCAGTCCCTGGCCGACGGCTTGAAGCTGGCGTTCAAGGAGGACATCCGCCCGGTCCTGGCCGACAAGTGGGTGTACTTCCTGGCCCCGGTCATCTCGGCCACGCCCGCGCTGGTGGCGTTCTCGGTGATCCCGATCGGCCCCGAGGTCACGATCTTCGGCGAGCGCACCGCGCTGCAGCTGGTGGATCTGCCGGTCGGCCTGCTGGTCGTGCTGGCCAGCGCCTCGATCGGGGTCTACGGCATCGTGCTGGCCGGCTGGGCCTCCGGTTCGCCGTACCCGCTGCTGGGCTCGCTGCGCTCGGCGGCGCAGGTGATCTCCTACGAGATCGCGATGGGCCTGTCGTTCATCGCGGTCATCCTGTACGCGGGCACGCTGTCCACCGCGGGCATCGTCGAGGCCCAGGAGAACGGCTGGTTCTTCCTGCTGCTGCCGTTCAGCTTCGCCGTCTACGTGGTGTCCATGGTCGGCGAGACCAACCGCGCCCCGTTCGACCTCCCCGAGGCCGAGTCCGAGCTGGTCGGCGGCTTCCACACGGAGTACTCGTCGCTGAAGTTCGCGCTGTTCTTCCTCGCCGAGTACATCAACATGGTCACCGTCTCGGCGCTGGCGACCACGCTTTTCCTGGGCGGGTGGCACGCGCCGTGGCCGCTGTCGCTGATCGGCGACGGGGTGCTCAACACCGGTTGGTGGCCGGTGCTGTGGTTCCTCGGCAAGACGGTCGCGTTCCTGTTCTTCTTCGTGTGGCTGCGCGGCACGCTGCCCCGGCTGCGCTACGACCAGTTCATGGACATCGGCTGGAAGATCCTGGTCCCGCTGAGCCTGGTCTGGATCACCGCGGTGATCATCATCCGCGCGGTGCGCAACGCCGAGCAGGTCACCGCGCAGCAGTTCCTCATCGGCGGGGCGATCGTGATCGCGATCCTGGTCGCGGCGGCCTTCCTGATCCCGGACCGCAAGCCGCCGGAGGACGCCGACGAGGTGCCGATGGCGGGCAGCGGCTTCCCGGTGCCGCCGATCGACCTCGAAGTCCCGAAGACGCCGCGGCAGTGCACCTCGGAGTCCGACACCCCGGTGCCGGCCGGCTCCGGCCGCGAGCTCGCGGAAGGCGAGGAGGCGCCCCATGGGCATGTTTGATCCGATCAAGGGCTTCGGCGTCACCTTCTCGACGATGTTCAAGAAGGTGGTCACCGAGGAGTACCCGGAGGTCAAGAAGGTCCCCGCGCCCCGGTTCCACGGGCGCCACCAGCTCAACCGGCACCCGGACGGGCTGGAGAAGTGCGTGGGCTGCGAGCTGTGCGCCTGGGCGTGCCCCGCCGACGCGATCTTCGTGGAGGGCGGGGACAACACCGAGGAGGCCCGCTACTCCCCGGGCGAGCGCTACGGCAAGGACTACCAGATCAACTACCTGCGCTGCATCGGCTGCGGGTTGTGCATCGAGGCGTGCCCGACGCGGGCGCTGACGATGACCAACGAGTACGAGACGGCCGACGACAACCGGCAGGACCTGATCTACACCAAGGAAGACATGCTCGCGCCGCTGCTGCCGGGAATGGAGCAGCCGCCGCATCCGATGCGGCTCGGCGAGGACGAGCAGGACTACTACGTCCGCGGGCCCGAGCTCGCCCGGCAGCGCGGGGTCCCGGCGGACGAGACGGTCGAGTCCGGTCCCGAGGAGGCCAGATGAGCACCGGTTTCGTACTGGCGCAGCAGGGTGACGTGGTGGGCACCGGGGAGGCGGTGCTGTTCTGGATCCTCGGCCCGCTGTCCCTGGTGGGCGCGCTGGGCATGGTCTTCGCCCGCAACGCGGTGCACTCCGCGCTGTGGCTGGTGCTGACGATGCTGTGCCTGGGCGTGCTCTACATGGGGCAGAGCGCGCAGTTCCTGGGCTTCACCCAGATCATCGTCTACACCGGCGCGATCATGATGCTGTTCCTGTTCGTGCTGATGATGGTCGGCCGCGATTCGTCGGACTCGGTGGTGGAAGTCCTGCGCGGGCAACGCCTCTGGGCCGGGCTGGGCGGCATCGGGCTGGCGGTGCTGCTGGCCGCCGGGCTGGCCCGGTCGCTGACCGAGGTCACCGCTGCCGCTCCGCTGGACCCCTGGTCGCCGGCCGGCGGTGGTGCGGGCGGCCTCGGCCGGCTGATCTTCACCGAGTACCTGTTCCCGTTCGAGCTGACCTCGGCGCTGCTGATCACCGCGTCGGTCGGCGCGATGGTGCTGGCCTACGGCGGCAAGGGCCGCGGCCCGCGGTTGAGCCAGAAGGAGCGGGCCAAGGCGCGCTTCCGCAGCGACCGCTCCTCGCCGCTGCCCGGCCCGGGCGTGTACGCCACCGCCAACTCGGTGGCCGTTCCGGCTCTGCTGCCGGACGGCTCGGTGGCCCCGGAGTCGCTGTCCGAGCTGCTGCAGAACCTCCCCGCCGAGGAGCTCGCCGAGGAGCGCAGGGCGATCGCCGAGGAGGAGGCCCTCCCCGGCGGGCAGCCGGACGCGCACGCGCTGACCGATCACTCCGATCAGCCGCTGCCCGAGCAGCCGGGCGGGAAGTCCGGCGAGCAGCCCGAGGTGGCCGGCGGGCCGGACATCCCGATGCCCACCAACGGCAACGGCCGCGGAACCGCTGACGGGGCCGAGCCAGTCGAGGAGGTCCACCGGTGACCCCGACCTACTACCTGCTGCTGTCGGCGCTGCTGTTCTCCATCGGCGCGGTCGGCGTCCTGGTGCGGCGCAACGCCATCGTGGTGTTCATGTGCGTGGAGCTGATGCTCAACGCGGTCAACCTGACGCTGGTGACCTTCGCGCGCATCGAGGGATCGGTGCACGGGCAGGTCATGGCCTTCTTCGTGATGGTCGTCGCGGCGGCCGAAGTGGTGGTCGGACTGGCCATCATCATGTCGATCTTCCGGACGCGTCGCTCGGCCTCGGTCGATGACGCCAACCTGCTCAAGTACTGAGAGGGCGCGTGGTGACGGCAATGTTGCAAACCGCGTTGCAGGGAGCCGAACCGGCGGCCGGCGCCGCCCAGCAGAACGCGTGGCTGCTCGTGGCGCTGCCGCTGGCCGGGGCGCTGGTGCTGCTGCTGGCCGGGCGACGGGCCAACGGTTGGGGTCACGTCCTCGGCTGCGCCACGGTGATCGGCGCCTTCGCCTACGGCTTGTGGCTGTTCTCCTCGGTCGCCGGCGCCCCGGAGGGCTCGGCGGTGCGGGAGCTCCACCTGTTCGCCTGGATCCCGGTGGAGACGCTGCAGGTCGACTTCGGGCTGCGGCTGGACCCGCTGTCGATGGTGTTCGTCCTGCTGATCACCGGCGTCGGCTCGCTGATCCACCTGTACTCGATCGGCTACATGGAGCACGACCAGCTGGGTCGCGCCGGCTCGGCGAACACCGAGCGCCGGCGGTTCTTCGCCTACCTGAACCTGTTCGTGGCCGCGATGCTGGTCCTGGTGCTGGGCAACGGCTTCGTGACGCTCTACCTCGGTTGGGAGGGCGTCGGCCTGGCCTCCTACCTGCTGATCGGGTTCTGGCAGCACCGGCCCTCGGCGGCCGCGGCGGCGACGAAGGCCTTCGTGATGAACCGCGTCGGCGACGTCGGTCTGGCGCTGGCGATCTTCCTGCTGTTCGCGAACCTCGGAACCACCCAGTACGCCGAGGTCTTCGCGCGCGCCGGCGAGCTCTCGCCGGGCGTGCTGCTGGCCATCACGCTGCTGCTCCTGCTGGGCGCCTGCGGCAAGTCCGGCCAGGTCCCGCTGCAGGCGTGGCTGCCGGACGCGATGGAGGGCCCGACCCCGGTCTCGGCGCTCATCCACGCCGCGACCATGGTCACCGCGGGCGTCTACCTGATCGCCCGCGCCAACCCGCTGTTCTCGCTGTCCCCGGGCGGTCAGCTGGCGGTGACGATCGTCGGCGCGGTGACGCTGCTGGTCGGTTGCGTCATCGGCTGCGCCTACGACGACATCAAGAAGGTGCTGGCCTACTCCACGGTCAGCCAGATCGGCTACATGATGCTGGCCGTCGGGCTCGGCCCGGCCGGCTACGCGCTGGGCATCATGCACCTGCTCACCCACGGCTTCTTCAAGGCCGGGCTGTTCCTCGGCGCCGGTTCGGTGATGCACGGGATGCACGACGAGGTCGACATGCGCAAGTTCGGCGGCCTCGCGCGCTACATGCCGATCACCTTCGCCACCTTCGGGCTGGGCTACCTGGCGCTGATCGGCTTCCCGTTCCTGTCCGGCTTCTACTCCAAGGACGCCATCATCGAGGCGGCCTTCGGCCAGGAGGGCTGGCGCGGCTGGGTCTTCGGCGGTGCCGCGGTGCTCGGCGCGGCGCTGACCGCGTTCTACATGACCCGCCTGGTGCTGATGACGTTCTTCGGCGAGAAGCGCTGGCAGAACCTCAAGGCCGCAAACGGCGAGGACTTCCACCCGCACGAGTCGCCGAGCATCATGACCGCCCCGATGATCGTGCTCGCGGTCGGCTCGGTCGGCGCGGGCATGTTCTTCGCCGGCGGCGACCGATTGGTGTCCTTCCTCTCGCCCTCGCTCGGCGAGCTGCAGGAGGCGGAGCACACCGTCCTGCCGCACGCGGCGATCCCGGTGCTGACCGTGGGGCTCTCCGCGCTCGGCGTGCTGGCGGCCTGGTTGCTGGTGGGCCGCAAGGCCGTTCCGGTGCAGCGCCCGCAGCGGGTCTCGCCGGTGGTGGCCGCGGCCCGCGCCGACCTCGGCGGCAACAAGCTCAACGACCTCCTCGCGGTGCGGCCCGCCTTCGGCCTCACCCGCGGGCTGGTGACCGTCGACCGGAAGGGCGTGGACGGCGCGGTCACCGGCGTCGCGGCGCTGCTGACCGTCGGCTCCAGCTGGTTGCGCCGCTGGCAGACCGGTTTCGTCCGGTCCTACGCCCTGTCCATGCTCTTCGGCGGCGTCTTCGTGCTCGCCGCCCTGATGGCCGTGGGGATCCCGTCATGACCAGGCACGTCCGGGAGATCCGGGAGGCGAACCGATGACCCTGCTCCTCGCGCTGGTGCTGCTGCCGATCGCCGGGTCGGTGGTGGTGGCGCTGCTGCGCGGCAACGCCACCGCCGCGAAGTGGACCGCGCTCGGCATCTCGCTCGTCGAGGTCGTGCTGGCCGCGGCGACCTGGTTCGCCTACGACCCGGCGGGCCCGCGGCTGCAGCTGACCAGCTCGGTGCCGTGGATCCCGTCCTTCGACATCAACTTCGCCCTGGGCGTGGACGGCATCGCGCTGGTGATGATCGCGATCATCGCGGTGCTGACCCCGCTGGTGCTCGGCTACAGCTGGGGCGAGCGGCTGCCCGAGGGCCGCACGCACGGCGGGTTCTTCGCGCTGCTGCTGCTCGAGCAGGCGCTGACCATCGCGGTCTTCGCCGCGACCGACGTGTTCCTGTTCTACGTGCTCTTCGAGATCATGCTGATCCCGATGTACTTCCTCATCGGCGGTTACGGCGGTGCGAAGCGCACGTACGCCGCGGTGAAGTTCTTCCTGTACTCGTTCCTCGGCGGCCTGATCATGCTGGCGGCGGCCATCGGCGCGTTCTCCTACAGCGCGCAGGTCACCGGGCGGGGCACGTTCGACTGGGCCAAGCTCCAGCCGATCCTGGCCGAGGCGCCGCTGAGCGTGCAGATCTGGCTGTTCCTCGGCTTCTTCACCGCGTTCGCGATCAAGGCGCCGCTGATCCCGTTCCACACGTGGCTGCCGGACGCCGCCGAGCAGGCCCCGATCGGGGTGGCGGTGATCGTGGTCGGCGTGCTGGACAAGGTCGGCACCTTCGGGTTCCTGCGCTACAGCCTGCCGCTGACCCCGGCGGCCTCCCAGTACCTCGCGCCGCTGGTGCTGGTGCTGGCGGTGCTCGGGGTGCTCTACGGCTCGCTGCAGGCCTTCGGGCAGACCGACCTCAAGCGGTTCATCGCCTACGTGTCCATCGCGCACTTCGGCTTCATCGCGCTGGGCATCTTCGCGTTCACCACGCAGGCGCACGTCGGCGCGGTGTCCTACATGGTCAACCACAGCATCGCCACCGGGATGCTGATCCTGGTCATCGGCATGGTGGTCGCCCGCGGCGGATCCACCCGGATCGCCGACTACGGCGGCATGGCCAAGGTCGCGCCGCTGCTGGCCGGCTGCCTGCTCATCGCGGGCCTGAGCACCCTGTCGCTGCCCGGCACCAACTCGTTCGTCAGCGAGTTCCTGGTGCTCATCGGCTCGTTCGAGACCCGCCCGGTGTACACCGCGCTGGCCACCGTCGGCATGGTGCTGGCCGCGGTCTACGTGCTGTGGCTCTACCAGCGCACCATGCAGGGCCCGGTGCGCGGGGACGCGCTGCTGGGCACCGCGGGCGGTCCGGGCGCGGTGGCCGACCCGAACCGGGAAGGCGCGCACCGGCTCCGGATGGGCGACCTGAACACCCGGGAGATCGTGGTGCTGGCCCCGCTGGTCGTGCTGGTGATCGGGCTGGGCTTCTACCCGCAGCCGGTGCTCGACGCGGTCGGCCCGTCGGTCGAGGCGACCATGACCGAAGCAGGCGTCACCTCGCAGGGAGGTAGCTGAAAGTGTTCCTCGTAGAGGGCTTCCGGACCCAGCAGACGGTCGAGGTGCCGCCGATCGACTACGGCGCGATCGCACCGCTGCTGATCATCCTCGGCGCCGCCTGCCTGGCGATCCTGGTCGAGACGTTCCTGCCGCGGCACCAGCGCTGGTCGGTCCAGGTCGGTCTGAGCCTGCTCGCCGTGGTGGTCGCCGGCGTGGCGCTCGCGGTGCACGCCCGCGCGGGCGGCACCGGGGTGACGACCCTGTCGGACTCGCTGGCGATCGACCCGCCGACGCTGTTCCTGTGGGGCACGCTGCTGGCGCTGAGCCTGGCCGCGCTGCTGCTCATCGCCGACCGCTCGGTGGAGCCGGGCGGTGCGTTCGTCGCCGAGTCGGTGCCCTCCGAGGGGCCGGGCACGATGAGCCGCGCCGCGGCGGGCGTGGCCGGGATGCGCACGGAGGTCTTCCCGCTCGCCCTGTTCTCCCTCGGCGGGATGATGGTGTTCTGCGCGGCCAACGACCTGCTGACCATGTTCATCGCCCTGGAGGTGCTGAGCCTCCCGCTGTACCTGATGTGCGGGCTGGCCAAGCGGCGTCGGCTGCTCTCGCAGGAATCGGCGATGAAGTACTTCCTGCTCGGCGCGTTCGCCTCCGCGTTCTTCCTGTACGGCTTGGCCCTGCTCTACGGCTACGCCGGTTCGGTGAAGTTGGCGGCCATCGCCGACGCCACCGCGGGCAGCCAGCGCTCGGACACGCTGCTGTTCGCCGGGCTGGCGATGCTGCTGATCGGCCTGATGTTCAAGGCGTCGGTCGGCCCGTTCCACACGTGGACCCCGGACGTCTACCAGGGCGCGCCGACCTCGGTGACCGGCTTCATGGCCGCCTGCACCAAGGTCGCGGCCTTCGGCGGGATCCTGCGCGTGCTGCAGGTCGCCTTCGAGGCCTCCAGCTGGGAGTGGCAGGGCGTGGTCTGGGCGATCGCGGTCGCCTCGATGGCCATCGGCGTGGTGCTGGGCCTGACCCAGCGGGACATCAAGCGGATGATCGCCTACTCCTCGGTGGCGCACGCCGGGTTCATGCTGCTCGGCTCGGTCGCGCTGACCGACCGCGGGCTGGCGGCCACGCTGTTCTACCTGCTGGCCTACGGCTTCACCACGATCGCCGTGTTCGGCGTGATCAGCCTGGTCCGCCGGGCCGACGGTGAGGCAACTCACCTCTCGGACTGGGCGGGGCTGGCCAAGCGCTCCCCGCTGGTCGCCTGGACCTTCACCTTCCTGCTGCTCGCCCTCGCCGGCATCCCTATGACCAGCGGTTTCGTCGGGAAGTTCGTGGTCTTCGAGGCCGCGCTGACCGACGGGATGGCGCCGCTGGTGGTCGTGGCGCTGGTGGCCAGCGCGGTCGCGGCGTTCTTCTACCTCCGCGTGATCGTGCTGATGCACTTCCAGGAACCGGAGGCGGACGGACCCACCGTCAGCGTGCCCGGTGCGTTCACCACGGCGGCGATCACGCTGGGCGTGGTGGTGACCCTGCTGCTGGGCGTGCTTCCCACGTTGGCACTGGACTGGGCGAACGCGGGTGGCTTCGTGTCGTAGAGTGCACGCCCGTAGGACGACGCGGGGGAGCGAAGGGCGAGCGTGACGGTGAGCAGGTCAGCGGAGGACCCGGTCGGCGAACTGACCGCGGGTGGATCGGGTGATTTCCAGATCACCGACGCGGAGTTGGCCGACTCGGTCAAGCAGGGCTTGGCCCGCGTCGAGTCGATGCTGCACGACCTGGTGCAGAGCGAGCTCGACTTCGCCACGCGCACCTCGCTGCACCTGGTGGACGCGGGCGGCAAGCGGTTCCGGCCGCTGTTCACCCTGCTGGCCGCCCAGTTCGGGGACCCCGCCGAGGAAGCGGTGATCAAGTCCGGTGCGGTGGTGGAGATGATCCACCTGGCCACGCTCTACCACGACGACGTGATGGACGAGGCGACCATGCGGCGCGGCGCGACCAGCGCCAACGCCCGCTGGGACAACTCCGTGGCGATCCTCACCGGCGACTTCCTGTTCGCCAAGGCCTCCCAGCTCATCGCCGACCTCGGCGCCGAGGCGGTCCGCCGGATGGCGGCGACCTTCGAGGCGCTGGTCACCGGGCAGATGCGGGAGACCGAGGGCGTCGGCGCGGGCGAGGACGCCGTGGAGGCCTACCTCCGGGTGATCTACGAGAAGACCGGTTCGCTGATCGCCACCGCGGGCCGCTTCGGCGCCTGGTTCTCCGGGGCCGATCAGGCGGTCATCGAGTCGCTGGAGCGCATCGGCAAGCTGCTGGGGATCGGCTTCCAGATCTCCGACGACATCATCGACATCGCTTCGCCCACCGACGAGTCCGGCAAGACCCCGGGCACCGACCTGCGCGAGGGCGTCAAGACGCTGCCGATGCTCTACGCCCTGGCCGATCCGGACACCGATCCGCGGCTGCGCGACCTGCTGGGTCGTCCGCTGGAGCGGGATTCCGAGGTCGAGGAGGCCCTGGAGCTGCTGCGCGCCTCCGGCGGCCTGGAGCGCACCCGCGCCACCCTGCAGGAGTACGCCGACGACGCGCGCAAGGAGCTGGCCTCGTTGCCGGACAACGCGGCCCGCGAGGCCCTGTCCGCCCTGGTCGACTACGTGGTGGCGCGCACCGGCTGAGCCCGGTGGGCCTGTCGAGAAGGTGCCGTGCGCGTCACGAGGACGACAAAACCGTGTTCGACGCCGGTGTGGAGTGATAGGTATCCGGGGTACGGGCGGCGCTGCCGGAGCCCTTAGGAGGGACGTGTCGTGATCACCTGGCTGTTCACCCAGGTGTGGCTGTGGAGCCTCGCCTCGTTCGCGCTGGGCGCGTTGATGACCTGGCTGCTGTTCGTCCGGCCCGCGCGGCACCGGCTCAAGCACGCCCTCGCCGAGCAGGTGTACTACGAGCAGGCCTACTACGACGAGCCGGTCTACGACGACCGCTTCGAACCCGACCACGTCGAGCACGACTTCGACGACCGCCGGGACCGCGACCTCGAGGAGCCGGAGGGGCCGCTGGACCTGCTCGCCGAGCAGCCGCCCGCGGCCCCCCGCGCCTACGTGCCCGCGCCCGAGCCGGTTCGGGAGGCCGAGCCGGAGCCGATCGCGGGCAACGAGCCCACCCTCGCGGAGTTCGAGCGCAGCCCGCAGCGCCCGTGGGTGCCCGCCGAGGCCCCGCCGCAGCCCGAGGTCCCGGCCGAGCAGCCCGCGCCGACCGGCAACACCTGGTTCCGCCGCTGGGAGGAGGAGCAGGTCGCCGAGGAGCCCGAACCGGATCCGGCGGTCACCGCCGTGCAGCCGCGGGTGGCCGACGCCGAGCCGGACACCGCGCGCGAGACCCCGGTGGACGAGCCGACCGAGCAGCAGCCGGAGGAGCGCGGCGACGACCTCTCCGGCCAGCTGCGCTCGCTGTTCGCGCCCGTCGAGGGCGGCAACCCGGCGGGCGAGACCGGCTACATCCCGCCGGTCGGCGCCGATGCCACCTCGGTGCTGCCCAAGATCCCCCGCGAGGAACCCGAGCACGGGGCGTCGCAGGTCAGCGGCGATCTGAACCTGCCGGGCCAGGCCGAGGAGCTGCCCCGGCGCACGCCGTCCGCCGAGAGCGGGGCACCGCAGGTCGAGCCGCGCATCCCGGAGGCGCTGCGGCAGCGCGCCGAGGCGCCGAAGCGGCGCTCCGAGGAGCCGGGCACCGGCGGTCCGGCGAACATCCAGCCCGCCGAGAACCTCGACGAGCAAGCGGACCTGCCCCGGCGCACGCCGGGCGCGCACCCGCACCCCGGCAGGGAGGTCGTGGGCAACGGGCCGATGATCAAGGGCCACTCGGCCTCGCGGCAGTACCACAGCCCGGACTCGCCGCAGTACGACGAGATCGTCGCCGACGTCTGGTTCCGCACCCCGGCCGACGCCGAGACCGCGGGGTTCGCCCCGTGGCACGGCGGTCGGCGCTGATCAGCCGGACTGCTGGGGCTGGCGCTCCAGCAGCCGGGAGAGCACGACCGTCGACACCGTGCGGCTGACGAACTCCACCGAGCGCAGCCGCTCCATGGCCTCCTCCAGGTGGTGGATGTCGGCGGCGCGCAGGTGCACGATCGCGTCCGCCTGGCCGGAGACGGTGTAGGCGGCCACGACCTCGGGCAGCGGCTCCAGGCCGCTGCGGATGCGGTGCGCCGGCACGTTGCCGCTGCAGTGCACCTCGACGAACGCCTCGGTCCCCCAGCCCAGCGCCTCCGGGTCGACCACGGCGGTGAAGCCCTGCAGCACGCCCTGGTCCAGCAGCTTGTCGACCCGGCGCTTGACCGCCGGGGCGGAAAGCCCGATGTCCGATCCGATCTCCGCGTAGCTGGCCCTGGCGTCGGTGACCAGGTGCGAAACGATCCGTTGATCCAAGGCGTCCATACGCAACATTCTGCCGCACGTGGCGAACGGAGCAGCGTTGATGATCGGTCAAGTTAGGATTTAGATTTCGATTCATGACGGTTATTGCGGCCGAACGTGCCGAGACGCGCTCCCCCAAGCAGGCCACCCCGCGGCACTTCCTGATGTGCCCGCCCGAGCACTTCGCCGTCGAGTACTCGATCAACCCGTGGATGGACCCCTCGGCCCCGGTGGATTCCCGGCTGGCGCTGGCCCAGTGGACCGAGCTGAAGAGCACCTACGAGCGCCTCGGCCACACCGTCGAGGTCGTCGAGCCGCAGCCGGGACTGCCGGACATGGTCTTCGCGGCCAACTCGGCGACGGTCATCGGCGGGCGCGTGCTGGGCGCGAAGTTCCGCGCGCCGGAGCGCGCGGCCGAGGCCGAGCACTTCCGCCGCTGGCTGACCGGTCGGGGCTACCGCGACCTGGTCATGCCCGAGCGGATCAACGAGGCCGAGGGCGACTTCGCCTGGACCGGCGAGTTCCTGCTGGCCGGCCACGGCTTCCGCACCGACCCGGCCGCGCACTCGGAGGCGCAGGAGGTGCTGGGCGTCCCGGTGATCTCGCTGAGCCTGGTCGACCCGCGCTACTACCACCTGGACACGGCGCTGTTCGTGCTGGAGAAGGGCGCGAACGCGCAGGTCGCCTACTACCCGGAGGCGTTCTCGGCGGGCTCGCGGCGGGTGCTGGAGCGGATGTTCCCGGACGCGGTCGTCGCCGACGCCGAGGACGCGGCCTGCCTGGGGCTCAACGGGGTCTCGGACGGTCGCAACGTGGTGCTGCCCCCGGAGGCCGCGGGCCTCACCAGGGCCCTCGCCGAGCGCGGCTACGAGGTGCACCACGTCGACATCGCCGAGCTCCGCAAGTCCGGCGGCGGCCCCAAGTGCTGCACGTTGGAGATCCACTCCTGACCCGAATCGCCTCCCGATCCGGGTGCCGCTTCCGAGGGTTCTCCGGATCGCACCGGGCGGGTGAGGCCGGGGAGGTGTTGGAACGCCGGAGGGCGCTGCCTCGCGAGGCAGCGCCCTCCGGCGTTTCTCGGGGCCGGTAGGCGGTCCGCCCGATGTTCGCGAACGGGCGGGTCCTCCGGAGCTCCGCGGGGCCTGGCGACGGCCCCGGTCGATCACTGGTCGAAGACGGCCTGGACGCCGAGCTCGACCTCGATGGTCGGGCCGACCACCGCGATGCCCTTGGCCAGCGTGGCCTGCCAGTTGACCGCGTAGTCCTCGCGGCGCAGCGTCGTGGTGGCCTGGCAGGCCACCCGCAGGTCGCTGTCGAAGCCGGGGCCCTGGAACCGCCGCTGCCCCAGGTAGATCGCGTTCAGCGAGACCGGGCTGGAGTTTCCCCGCAGGGTCAGGCTGCCGGACACCGACCAGCGGTCGGCGCGCAGGTGGGTGAACCGGGTGCCGCGGAAGTGCATCACCGGGTGGTTCTCCACGTCGAAGAAGTCCGCGGAGCGCAGGTGGTCGTCGCGCATCTGCACACCGGTGTCCACCGAGGCGGTGTTGATGGACATCTCGATGCGCGAGTGCTCGAAGCTCGGGGCGACCTCGACGAACCCGTCGAACTCGTTGAACCGGCCGTGGATCTTGGACATCCCGATGTGCTGGGCGACGAACCGGATTTCGGTGTGCAGCGGGTCGAACCGGTAGCGGCCCGGCTGCGGCAGCTCCAGGGAGTCGTCGGCCACCAGCTGGATCCCGCCGAGCGGCGTGCGCTGGTTGACCTGGACCTGCAGCTTGGTGCTGTAGCGGCGGAAACCGCCCGCCGCGATGGAGAGCTTGTGCGTGCCGGGGGCCACCGAGATCGCGAACCCGCCGTAGGAGTCGGTGCTCGCCTCCGCGATCACCTGGCCCATCCGGTTGGTGATGTTGACGGTCGCGTCCGGGAGCAGGTTGCCGTTCTCGTCGTGCACCTGCCCGGTGACCACACCGCTGTCCAGGGGTGTGGGGTGCAGCGCGAAGACACCGCGCGGCGCCACGCCCGCATCGGCGCCGGACAAGCGCCTGCGAAGCTTGGCGAAGACCATGTGCAATCCCTTTCGCTCTTCATCCGCGAGGGGGAAACGGACGAAGATAATCGGCTTATGCTGCTAGACCTTTCAGAGCCTAATTTGAATGTGAATTTCACCCGATGGGTGGGTTAGTTGCACTCGGCACATCCGGTGAGCGGAACCAGTCGCCGCGTTCGTTCGTTCCACTGGTGGCTTCAACGTGAGCGAAGCTGTAACGAGAGCGGTTAGGTCACGGGAAGCGATCGGCTCCGCGCGCCGGCAGGACGGGCCGCGCGGCCGGAGCTGATCGGGACTCGGGCGGAGGCGAGCGTGCACGGTCATTTCAACGGGCTGAAAACAGCGGTCCTGCTCGGCGGCATGAGCGCACTCGTGCTGCTGGTCGGGGCGATCTTCGGCAAGGCCGGACTGGCCATCGCGCTGCTCGTGGCGCTGGGGATGAACGGCTACGCCTACTTCAACTCGGACAAGCTGGCGCTGCGCTCGATGCGCGCCCGGCCGGTCTCGGAGGCCGAGCAGCCCGCGATGTACCGGATCGTGCGGGAGCTGGCGACCTCGGCGCGCCAGCCGATGCCCGCGCTGTACGTCAGCCCCACCCGCGCGCCGAACGCGTTCGCCACCGGGCGCAACCCGCGCAACGCCGCGGTGTGCTGCACCGCGGGCATCCTGGAGTTGCTCGACGAGCGCGAGCTGCGCGCGGTGCTCGGCCACGAGCTCTCGCACGTCTACAACCGGGACATCCTGATCTCCAGCGTCGCCGGTGCGCTGGCCAGCGTGGTCACCTTCCTGGCGAACTTCGGGATGTTCTTCGGCATGTTCGGCGGCGACGACGAGGACCGCCCGAACTTCCTGGCGATGATGCTGGTCGCGGTGCTTGGCCCGGTCGCGGCCGCGGTGGTGCAGATGGCGGTGAGCCGTTCCCGCGAGTACCAGGCCGACGCCTCGGGCTCCGAGCTCACCGGCGACCCGCTGGCCCTGGCCTCGGCGCTGCGCAAGCTGGAGGCGGGCACCGCGCGCGCCCCGCTGGCCCCGGAGCCGCAGCTGGTCTCCCAGTCGCACCTGATGATCGCCAACCCGTTCCGGCCCGGCGAGAAGATGGCCCGGCTGTTCTCCACGCACCCGCCGATCGACGATCGGGTGCGCCGCCTGGAGGGCCTGGCGGGGCATCAGCTTCCGCCCGGCTGGTGATCAGGCCCCGGCCTTGCGGGCGATGTCCATGACGTACTCGCCGTAGCCCGACTTCTGCTGCCGGGCGCCCAGCTCGTAGCACTCGGCGGCGGAGATGTAGCCCATCCGCAGCGCGATCTCCTCCAGGCAGGCGATCCGCACGCCCTGCCGGTGTTCGAGGACCTGCACGAACTGCCCGGCCTCCAGCAGCGAGTCGTGCGTGCCGGTGTCCAGCCAGGCGAAGCCGCGGCCCAGCTCGGTCAGGTGCGCGCGGCCCTCGCGCAGGTAGGCCATGTTGACGTCGGTGATCTCCAGCTCGCCGCGCGCCGAGGGGGACAGGCCCTTGGCGATGTCGACCACCGCGTTGTCGTAGAAGTACAGGCCGGTGATGGCCTTGTTCGACGGCGGGTCGCTGGGCTTCTCCACGATCGACAGCAGCTTTCCGCCCGCGTCGACCTCGCCGACGCCGTAGCGCTGCGGATCGCGCACCGGGTAGCCGAACAGCGTGCAGCCGTCCAGGTCGCGCACGCAGTCCTGCAGGATCCGGGAGAAGCCCTGGCCGTAGAAGATGTTGTCGCCGAGCACCAGGGCGACCGGGTCGTCGCCGATGAACTCGGCGCCGATCACGAACGCCTCGGCGAGCCCGTTGGGCTGCTCCTGCTCGGCGTAGTCGACGTGGATGCCGAACTGCGAACCGTCGCCCAGCAGCCGCTGGAACAGCGGCATGTCCGCGGGCGTGGTGATCAGCAGCACGTCCCGGATGCCGGCCAGCATCAGCACCGACAGCGGGTAGTACACCATCGGCTTGTCGTAGACCGGCATCAGCTGCTTGGACATCGCCTGCGTCAGCGGATGCAGCCGGGTGCCGCTGCCACCGGCCAGCACGATCCCCTTCACCGCAGCCCCTTCCCCGGGAGCGTGCTCGCCCTGCGCGCTGCGCAGGGCGTCGCGCGCCTGCT
Source organism: Saccharopolyspora griseoalba (assembly GCF_042665275.1). Classification (NCBI taxonomy): domain Bacteria; kingdom Bacillati; phylum Actinomycetota; class Actinomycetes; order Pseudonocardiales; family Pseudonocardiaceae; genus Saccharopolyspora; species Saccharopolyspora griseoalba. The sequence continues at coordinate 145,151 of NZ_JBHTCJ010000004.1, forward strand.
CACCGGTAGTTCTCGAACTGCAGCGCCACGTCGAAGTCCGAGGACTTCAGCAGCGAGATGACCTCCTGCAGGTCGTCCTTCTTCTTGCCGGAGACCCGCAGGCTCTCGCCCTGGATCTGCGCCTGCACGCCCTTGGGGCCCTCGTCGCGGATCTTCTTGGAGATCTTCTTCGCGATGTCCTGCGAGATGCCCTGCACGAGCTTGCCGGAGGCCTTGTAGACCTGGCCGGAGGACGTGGGCTCGCCCATGTCCAGCGCCTTCAGCGAGATGCCCCGCTTGATCAGCTTCTCCTTGAAGACGTCGATGGCGGCCTTGCAGCGCTCCTCGGTCTCCGACTCCAGCAGCACGGCTTCCTCGCCCGCCCAGGAGATCTTGGTCCCGGTGCCGCGGAAGTCGAACCGGTTGGCGAGCTCCTTGGCCGCCTGGTTCAGCGCGTTGTCCACCTCCTGGTGATCGACCTTGCTGACCACGTCGAAGGACGGATTAGCCACCGCTCCTACCTCCCATTAACCAGCTGACGAGTCTCCCCGACACGCTACCGGCCCGCTCCCGGCGGCGACCGGGCAACGGCCCGAAACCGGCGAACCGCGAGCGCGCGCCGCTCAAGGGGCGGCCGCGGCGACGGCGGCCTCCAGGAAGCGGTCGAGGAGGTGCCCGCGGTGGCCCGGCAGGTGGACCAGGTGCACCGGGCTGGACGGGGCTCCGGTGAGCGGGAGGAAGCGGACGGCGCGGTGGCTGATCCGACGCCGGGCGACCTCGGGGACGACGCCGATGCCCCGGTTGGCGGCCACCGATTCCAGCCACTCGTCGAAGTTCCCGGTCTCGATCACCTGCTCGGGGCCCTCGCCCGGCGGGAACGACCACGGTCCGGTCGTGCCGCTGCGCGTGTTGACCACCAGCGGCCAGGACGGCACCTCGGTCCAGTTCAGGCGTTCCCGGTGCGCCAGGGCGTTGCTCTCCGAGCACACCGCGACGCGGGTCTCGTCGTAGAGGTGGACGGCTCGGGCGGTCTTCGGGGCGTGCCGGATCGGGCCGCGCACCAGGGCCACGTCCACCGCCCGCTCGCGCAGGGCCTGCAGCAGGTCGTCGCAGCGCACGAGGGTCACCGACGAGCCGACGTCGGCCTCGAAGCCGGACATCGCGCGCTGCGCCCAGGGGTCGGGAAGCAGCCAGCTGAAGCCGAGCCGGACGGCGAGGTCCTTGCGGACCGCGGCGATGCCCCGGTCGAGCGCGGCGATGATCTGCTCGGCGTGCGGCAGGAACTCCTGACCGGGCCCGGTGAGGCCGATCCGGCGCGCGGAGCGGTCGACCAGCTCGACGCCGAGGACCTCCTCCAGCTGCGCGACGGTGCGGCTCAGCGCGGGCTGCGTGATCAGCAGCTCCTCGGCGGCGCGGGTGAACGAACCGCGACGGGCCACCGCGAGGAACGCCCGGATGTGACGCAGCTCCACCTCCACGAGTCGGGCCCCTCTCGCCAGCTGCTATGCCCGGCGGGCATACAACCAGCGCAGCGGGCATTTCACAAGCCCGCTGCGGCCGCCTAGCGTCGTGGGCACCAGCGCCCCGATCGAGAGGACAGCCTTGCTCACCGAACTCGGCATCACCGCACCCGTGCTCGCCGCGCCGATGGCGGGCGGGCCCTCCACCCCCGAGCTCGTCGTCGCCGCGGGCAAGGCGGGCTCGATGGGGTTCCTCGCCGGCGGGTACAAGACGCCGCAGGCCCTCGCCGAGCAGATCGCGGCGGTGCGCGCCGAGGGTGTGCCCTTCGGGGTGAACCTCTTCGCGCCCAACTCGGTGCCAGTCTCGACCGCGGACTACCGCGCGTACCGGGAGCAGCTCCTCGGCGAGGCCGAGCAGCTCGGCGTGCAGCTGCCCGACGAGCCCGTCGAGGACGACGACCACTGGCGGGCCAAGGTCGAGCTGCTGCTCGCCGACCCCGTCCCGGTGGTGTCGTTCACCTTCGGGCTCCCGGACCGGGAGGTCATCGGCCAGCTGCGCGAAGCGGGGACCCTCGTGGTGCAGACGGTGACCTCGCCGAACGAGGCGGGGCTGGCCGCGGAGGCCGGGGCGCAGGCCCTGGTCGTGCAGTCGGCGGCGGCGGGCGGCCACTCCGCGACCCTCACCCCGGCGCAGAACCCGCCCGAGCTCCCGCTGCCGCAGCTGATCGGCGAGGTCCGCGCGGTCACCGACCTCCCGCTGCTGGCGGCCGGCGGGATCGGCGGGCCCGCGGACGTCGCCGCCGCCGTCCGGGCCGGGGCGGAGGGCGTGGTGGTCGGCACCGCGCTGCTGCGCACCCGCGAGAGCGGGGCTTCCGCGCCGCACCGGGCGGCGCTGGTCGATCCCGCCTTCGGCAGCACCGTGGTCACCCGCGCGTTCACCGGCCGACCGGCCCGCGCGCTGCGGAACCGCTTCATCGACAGCTACGAGCCGAGCGCCCCCACGGCCTACCCGGCGCTGCACCACCTGACGAGCCCGCTGCGCAAGGCGGCGACGGCCTCCGGCGACACCGACCGGATCCACCTCTGGGCGGGCACCGGTCACCGCGAAGCCCGCGTCGAGCCCGCCGCCGAAACCCTCGCCCGCCTGGCTCAGGACCTGTGAGGACGCGTCCGCCGACGGTTGGGCTCGCGTGCGCGCGGGAGCTGGAGCCCGCGAGCGCGCGCGGGGGAGCCGTCCTGCTGCGGAGCACCGTCGACGGGGCCTGGATCGGCGCAGGCGCGGGGCTGGTCTGCGGAATCCTGATCGGGATCTGGGGCGGTGCGGGCGCCGCACCGATTTCGTCGGGATTCCTGGGGCTGGCCTCGGTGGCCGGGTTGGTCGCCGTGCCGACGGGGACCGCTCTCGGAGCGGTCTTCGGTGCCGGGTTCGGCGTGGCCGCGCTGGCGGGTGTTCGCCGTCTCGTCCGGTTCGAGACCGCGGTCGTCGCGCTCTTCGGCGGACTCGTCCTCCTGCTCGCGATCACCGGTTCGTCGGGCGTGAGCAGCGGGCTGCTGGCGTGGATCGCCGGACCGCTGCTGCTCGGCACGCCCGCAGCGGCCCTGCACGGCTGGAGAGCGCACCGCCGCGTCGCCTGATGGCGGTGCGGGCCGGGGAGCCTCACGACGTGCCGCGCGGTTCCGGAGCGCCGAGCTCGGCTTCCGAGTCGTGGTCGTCCCGCACCGGACCGTCCGGCCGGTGACCGCCGCATCTCGGGGTGGAAGTCGGGGTGCTGCCGGATGTCCGGGAGGTTCGGCTCGGCGAAGCTGGCGGCATGGCTCGGTTCAACGAGGTCTCCTGGCGCCTGGCCCTGTTGCTGGGGGCGTTCGCCCTGGTCCGGCCGTTGCTGTCGATGGCCGGGGTGATGGACGCCCTGGGCGAGCCGGCTGCTCCGCTCGTGGCCACCGCGGTGATCTCGGCGGTGTGGATCGCGGTGGTGGGGCTCTCGCGGGTGCGGCACCCGGTGCGCACGCTCGTGGCCGCGGGCCTGATCTACGCCGTGCTAGCGGTGGTGCTGAGCGCGGTCGGCTCCGTCCTGCTGACGGGCCAGCTCCAAGGACCCCTGGCCACGCCGTGGGGCGCTGGCGTCCTCGCCACCCTGGCGGTCAACGCGATCTGGGGAGCGGCGGCGGGAGTCCTCGCCGCAGCCCTGCAACGCGCCCTCAACCGGCACCACCAGCCGCACCCCTGACACCTCTCGCAGGCCGCTCAGCACCGACGGCCGGGTCCCAGGTCGTGCCTGGCGGCTGGGGCAGCTGGGACGCGCAGGTCAGAGCGCGCGGATCCAGTTCTGGCCGACCAGGTCGTGGCCGAAGCTGTGGTGAGGTTCCTCTTCCACGAGCGTGAACCCGGCGGCCTCGTAGATTCGGCGTGCCGAGACCAGCACGTCGTTGGTCCACAGCGTGATCGTCCGGTAGCCGGCCGCCGCGGCGAAGCGCAGGCATTCGTCCACCAATCGGGACCCCACGCCGAGGCCGCGGGCGGTGGGCAGCACCAGCAGGGTGCGCAGCTTGGCGGTGTGCGCGTCGGCGGCCACGCAGAACACGCACCCGGCCCGCCGGCCGTCGACCTCGGCGATCCACGCCGCCTCGCGCTGCGGGTCGTGCTCGGCGGCGTAGTCGGCGACGATGCGGGCCACCAGCGCCTCGAAGCTGGTGTCCCAGCCGAACTGGTCCGCGTACACCTCGCCGTGCGCTTGAACCACCCAGCCGAGGTCGCCGGCTCGGTTCAGCGGACGCAGTCGCACCCGCGTCTCGTTGGCCGCCATCGGAGGCACCCTTTCCACTGACACGACTGTTTCAGTGCTGCTACGGTAACGCCGTGGCCGGCGAGAAACCACCCCCATCAGCGCGCCAGCTCGACCTCCTCGAACGCGCCTACCAGTACGCCCTGGAACGCGGGATCGCGGAGCTGTCGCTGCGACCGCTGGCTTCCGCGATCGGCTCCAGTCCCCGGGTGCTGCTGTACCTGTTCGGCAGCAAGGACGGCCTGGTCCGCGCGCTGCTGGACAGAGCCAGGAGTGACGAGCTGGCGCTGCTGGAGCGGCTGAACGCTCTCAACGGCCACCGCCCGGTGGGCCTGGAAGTGGCTGCGGAGCAAATCTGGTCCTGGCTGGCCGACTCCTCCCACCGCCCGCTGCTGACTCTGTGGGTCGAGGCCTACGGCCGATCCCTGGTCGAACCGGGCGGCCCCTGGGGCGATTTCGCCCTATCCACCGTCGACGATTGGCTGGCCGTCCTGGCCGCCGCCCAACCACCGCAGCACCGGGCGACGGAAGCCGGCCACCAGCAGCGCACGCTGGTCCTGGCGGTGCTGCGCGGGGCGTTGCTGGACCTGCTGGCCACCGGCGACGAGCAACGCGCCACCGCCGCGGTCCAAGCCCAGCTGGAGATGTTGCGCGCGGCCAGCGCAGCCGGAGCGAGCTCCTGACCGCGAGAGGAAGCAACCCGCGGGGGCTCAAAAGGCCCAGGAGTCGCTCCACGAAGTCGAACGCAACCCCCCCGGCGCCACGCCGCTGACGAGGTGGCCGGACAACGCGAATCGATCCCTGACCGCTTACGCGCTGATCAGGGGGGCCGATTTCCCGTGGTGCCGGGTAGAGGATGCGAACCTCTGAAGGCCAGCGTCTGCGAAGCGGTTCTCGCAGGCGCTTGTCGCCTGCCATCGTGCAGCCCACCCCGTCGGTCCGGTCCGCCCCGTGCACGGACCCGGGCCACCCGGGGACAGGAATGAGACGTTGCGGAGCGCGTCTGGTTGATCTGCGGCCCACATCACGTTGATCAGGGGCGCCACGCCTGTCGTCGTGTTGTCGCCCGCATCGTCGCCGGGCATGGCTGCTCACTTCCGCGTGGACGTGTTCCAGCACCTCCCCGCCGACCAGGCCGAGCAGTTCGAGGGCGAACTCGACAGGCTGCTGGACCGCTACCGGTTGCGCGGCAAGGTGCATCCTCCGGCCCGCTTCGTCGCCCGGGGCAGCACCAACGGGCTCATCCTGCACTTCGACGACTGCAAGATGATTCACCGCCAGGGTCCGGCATATCGGATGACGGCGGAGGAACTGCTCGACCGGCTGGCGGGCACGTCGAACCGGCCGTCGTGGTGTGAGCGCTGCCGGACGCGGAACAAGAGTGCGGCGTTGCCGCTGGATCAGGTGGAGCAGCTGCGCACGGCGTTCGAAAACCAGCTGTGGGTAACGCCGAGCGGTTCGGGGCCAGGGCGGCGTGCGCGGTGAATAACCCGCGGCGCCCGGCTGTGCACCGGCAGCAGCACCGCAGCGTTGTGAGCATGGCCTGCCCCACACTCCGTGCCTGACTCGTTTGCCGATGATCACGAAAACGTTTCACGATCCCCGCCGTGAACCGGAACCTCGACCGCCGCATCCGCGTCCGTGACGCCCTCGTCGACGGCGTCCTCGTGCTTGCGATCGCAGGAGTCCTCTTCCCGGCTCTGGGCGCCGCGCTGACTGGCCCTGTGGGTGTATGGGCCTTGCTGGTCATGCGCGGGCTGCGCGCACACCGCCGCGCCGGTCGGCCGATCACCGGAACCGTGCTGCGCGACGCGGCGCTACTGCGCCTGCAACAGCGAGCACCGTTCCGGCGCGCCAAGAAGCAGGACATCACACGAGTCTTCCGCCGGGGTGGCCGGGATGGATGGGCGGGCACGTCTCATGTTGACCGCGAACGGCTGTGGACTGGTCGCACTCAGCTACGGGGCCGTCGCCATCGGCGGCAGTGACCACCCGATGCTGTCCGGCGTGGTCGCCGTGCTGGCTCTGGTCGCCGCAGTGTGCGGCCGGTGTGCGATGCGCCCGTCTCCGGCGAGGTGATCGGGATGAGTAGGGATCAAATCGTCGCGGTCATCGCCTTGAGCACCTTCGGACTGTTCCTGGTGGGGCTCACGGTGTTCGCGGTGGTGCGCGCCTGGCGATCACCAAATCGCCGCCCGATGCGCCAAGCATGGGCGGAAGCAACGCAGCCGAAACGGTGGGAGTGGTCCGGGAAACTGCTCTGGTTTCCGGCCATGCTGGTCGGAGGATTTCCGTGGAGCCCTGATCTTGTCCGGTTGGCCGGATACAGCGCGGCAACGCTGATCGCGATCGTGACCGGCAGCGGCTACGTGCTGGCACGTCGTCGAGAACGACGTGCCGCTCCGGGTGATCGGGATGCGTGAACGGTTCCGCAACTGGTTGCGGACCGCGCCGAGATGGAAACGATGGCAACGAGCGCATTGCCTCGCCGTGACCTGTGTCGGCGTGCTATACGCCATCACGATCTTCAACTACACCACCACTCACGAGGCGGAACAGTCGCTACTCCCGAAGGTCGTCCACGACAACCTCTTCTCCGTCTTAGGCTGCGCCGCGATCATCACCGGCGTCGTGTGGATCAATTACGCGCAGGCTCGCGCCAAAGCAGGCCACCGCTGGCGCGACACCTCTTCTGGTGGTTTGACGATGAATTGATGCCACAACCCGGAGTCATGCAAGCCCGCCACGAAAAGGTACGTCATGCGGGTATTCCGAACCGGCCGAGGCGACCGGTATGACCCAGAAGGGAAAGCAGGATGATCGAGCGGCTCCGCGCCTGGTGGCAAACCGGGCCCGCGTGGAAACGGTGGGAACGCGCCTACTACCTCACCATCGCCTGCGTCGGCGCTCCCTTCGCCCTCACCATCATCATCCAGACCGCCGTCCACGGCCCCCGGCAGCAAATGGCACCCGCCACCGCCTACACCATCATGGCCCTGTTCGCCTGCGGCGTCATCATCAGCAACATCGTGTGGACCTTCTGGGCACGCGCCCGCCGCGAAGCAGGCCACCGCTGGATCGACATCCTCATGCAACGCGCGCCAACCAACGATGACTAAGCGCCTCCGAACCTGGTGGAAGTCCGGGCCGACATCGAAACGCTGGGAACGTGCCATGCAGTTGGGGTTCTTACCGCCGATGTGGCTCGGTGGGATGCTGCCGCTGTGGCCCGGTCCGGTTCGGTTCGCCTGGTTCGCCGTGGCATTAGTGGGCCATCCACCACTAGATATCGCCGGGTCGTGGCGTCAGGGACGGGCGAATCTGCGCGCCGTGTTCCGGTGGGGTGATCGGCCGTGAAGCCACGACACCCGAAGGCGCTGCGCATCGCCGCAGTCTGCGCCCTCACCGGACTACTACTGGCCCCCGCGGGGCTCGACCGACTACCCCAACCCACCGAAGTCCTCGTGTTCCTCGCCGCCGGTGCAGCGGTCTACCTGACCATCCGCCGGTACGAGGACCGGCTCCAATGAGCGAAGCGACCATCGGCCTGATCATCGTCGGCGTGCTCGCCGTGGCGCTGCTGATCGCCGTGCTGGTGTCGGCGCGACACCTCATCCGCCGGGCTCGGGCCACGGCGCGGGAGCTGCTGACCTCGCTGCTGGGGCAACCCGGCCAAGATCAGAAACCAGGTGCTCCATTCCGAGGATTACCGTCCAGTCGCCCACTCTTGGCGCTGGCACGCTTCGGTGTCGACGTGGCTCAACGGCGGGGGTCGAAGCGACTCGCGTCGCCGAGTGGGCCGGCCACAACGTGGGCGTGCTGCTCCGGGTCCACGCGAAATGCTTGGACGCTGGCGAACAGCCAGCTCGCGAACGGGTGAAACAAGCACTGAGCAGAGCCCGATGGATTTCGGCGTGTATTCGGCGTGGATAGCCGTACACGGCCGGACGGCACCGGACACAGCCGGACTGCAAAGCAAAGACCCCGTGACCGCTTACTCGCTGGTCACGGGGTCTTCTTCCTGCTGGTGCCGGGTAGAGGATTCGAACCTCTGAAGGCAATGCCGGCTGATTTACAGTCAGCTCCCTTTGGCCGCTCGGGCAACCCGGCGTGCGCGCCAGCCTCGCTGGCTTGCGGGAAAAAGCATACATACCGCTCGGGCGCGTGCTGCGAAGGGGGTCGGGGTCATCCTTCTTCCGGGTGGAACACCAGCGAGTCCGCGCGCCGCCGTCCCGCGTCGAGCTCGGCGCGGAGGGTTTCCGGCAGCGTTTCGGGGAAGTCGGCGCCCGCTGCCTTGAGCAGCACCATGAGCCTCTTGGCCAGGCCGCGGGCCTGGGTGAGGCGGATCTCCGGCTGGGCGAGCTGGTCGCGGGACTCGTCGAGCATCTTGCGGTAGCGGTGGTTGAGGTCCGCGCGCTCGCCGAGGAGCTCCAGCGCGCGGTCGAGCTCCGCGAGATCGGACGTCGCGATCTGGACGAAGTACGGGTCTGCCACGGGCCTCAACCTACGTCGCGGATCGTCGGGTTCCCGCCGATGGTCGGGTGTCGCGCGGGTTCGGCGGGATAGCCTGGCGGCATGGCCATCGATCGGGCGGGACGCGCGCGGCGCCGCTGGGAGAAGCGCGCCGCCGAGGGCGCGCGGCCCGAGCCGCTGCGCTCCGCCGGGGTCGCGCTGGGCGTGGAGGGCCTGTTCAGCGCTGGCGCCAAGCATCAGCTCGATCAGCTGGCCTACGTCGAGGTGGTCAAGGACGACGAGCGCGAGTCCGGCGGCGGGTCGCTGGACTTCGAGTCCGAGACGCTTCGCCTCGACAGCCGGTGGGACTGACGCGCGACCTCAGGTCGTGGCGCTCCAGCCGGTCCACCTGGTCACCTCGACCACGATGAGCTCGCCGGTCGGCGGTTCCCGCTGGTACTGCGGGTACTTCTCGATCAGCGCGGAGCGCAGCTCCGGCCGGGCCTCCGGGGCGTGGACCTCGGCCGAGCCGTCGGCGCGGGCCCACCACAGCCGGCTCCAGTCCTCGTCGTAGTGGTCGACGAGCAGCGCGACCCGCGGGTTCGCCTCGATGTTGGTCAGCCGCCGCAGCCGCCGGCCCGATTTCGGCTTCCAGTCGACGGCGGTGGCGATCCGGTCGCCGACGGTGACGAACACCACCGGCACCAGATGTGGGACCGAATCGGTGCCCGCCGTGGCCAGATGGGCCGTGCGGGCCTCGGCGAACCGGGCGCGTGCCTGCTGATGGCTGATGCGCATCGTCGCTCGCACTCCGTATGTTCGAGGTGTGGCTTTCAACGCCCCATCGCCCCCAGGGTCCGCCACCGACGCCGGCCCCGGCTACCGCGAACAGCACCACTGGCAGCGCTACCAGGAGTTCTTCCCCGGATCGCTGCGCGTGGCCGCGGACAACGCGCCAGCCGAGCAGTGGTGGCGGTGGCGCGGATCGCTGGTGCACCTCGACCGGGTCGCGCGCCCGGACGCGCCCGCGAAGGTGATCGCGCTGCACGGGGTCGGCAGCTACGGGCGGATGCTGGCGCCCTACGGGCGGCTGCCCGCCCTGGCGGATCTGGAGTTCATCGCCCCCGACCTGCCCGGTTTCGGGCTCTCCGGGGCCGGGGCGTCCGGCGGGACCTACCGGGACTGGATCCGCTGCGTCCGGGACCTCGTCCGCGAGGAGCGGGCCCGCGACCCGAGGCCGATCGTGCTGCTGGGCTTCAGCACCGGCGGCCGGCTCGCCTACGACGCGGCTGCGCGCGCCGAGGTCGCCGGGGTGATCGCGACCTGCCTGGTGGACCCGAGCCGCGACGAGGTGCGCCGAACCCTCGCGGCCAGGCCGGAGATGGTGCGCCTGGCGCGGGTGCTCGACCTCGCCAGGGGGCCGCTCACCATGTCGCGGGTGCCGGTGCACTGGCTGGTCAACATCGCCGCGATCTCGAACCACACCCAGTACGCGAACCTGGTGTGGGCCGACCGGCTCGCCGGCGGCGGCTGGCTCTCGCTCGGCTTCGCGCGCAGCTGCCTCCAGGCACGCCCCGCGGTCGAGCCGGAGGGCTTCGACCGACCGCTGCTGCTCGCCCACCCCGAGGAGGACCGCTGGACCCCGCCGAAGCTCTCCGAGGGCTTCTTCGGCCGGATCGGCTCGCCCACGCGGTGGGCGAGCCTGCGCGGGGCCGGGCACCTGCCGGTGGAGGAGTCCGGGCTGGCCGACCTGGACCGTGCTGTACGTGACTTTCTGGATGAATTCGACATCCAATGATGACACGTTGTGCCTAGTCCGATCACCTTCCGTGTCCGGCCGGTTTCGTTGCTGCGGGCATCCTCACAATGTGCCGAGGCCCTCGTCGTTAGCAGAAGTAAAGCTTTTGGTCCTGCTTGGCGGATACCGTCTCCGCAGGTAGACGGGCCCTTCACCGAAAGTGATCAGGGAGCATCCGCCAATAGGGTGTACCCGTTCGGGGTATCTGGGCGGTGCCCGGGCCGTCGTTGGCCCCTGGTCATCCGTGTCCGCGTGCGTCACGATCGGCGGACGGACATATGTGGTACGCCCGTATCGCCTCGCGGGGAGGAGCGTGGATGATCGAGCGCCATCGCTCCCTCGGCCCGGATGCCGACCTGGAGCCGACCAGGCCCCCGGTGCGCATGGAGGTCGAACCCCCTAGGCGGCGCCTGTTCACCTGCTTCTCGCTGGCGACCCTGATCGCGGGTGTCGTCATCTCGATCGTGGCGTCCAACGCGCTGCCGTTCCGCTACGACTCCGACCTGCTGTTCATCGGTCCGCTGCTGGCCATCGGCTTCTTGCTGGCCGAGCAGCTGACCATCGACGTGGACGTCAAGCGGGTCGGCTGGACGATCTCGTTCACCGAGATCCCCCTGCTGCTGGGCCTGCTCACCGCGCCGTTCGAGGTGGTGCTGGCGGCCAACCTGATCGCCGGGCTCGGCGCCCAGATCGGCAGGCGGGCGGCGACCCACGTGGTCTACAACGCCGGCGTGCTGTGCCTGGAGATCGCCGTGCCGTTCGCGGTCGCGGGCGCGGTCAAGCAGGCCTTCCAGCAGACCGCCCCGGACTGGTTCGGCCCCGTGCTGGGCACCCTGACCTCCCCGCTGATCAGCTGCGGCTTCGCGCTCGCCGCGCTGACCGTGCTGGGCGGGGCGATGAAGGTCGCCGCGGGCGCGCGGCTGGCCGGCCGCACCCTGGCCGTGGGCCTGCTCAACACCTCGGTCGGGCTGATCGGCTACGAGGTCGCCATCGGCACGCCGTGGGGCTGGCTGCTGGTCGGCCTGGTCGCGGTGGCCGTGATCGGTCTCTACCGCGCCTACTCCGACCTGCTGCGCGAGCAGCGCGATCTGGAGGCCCTCAGCGACGTCAGCCTCAGCGTGGCCCGCTCCGGGCAGGGAACCCCGGATCCGGTCGGACCGGACCAGGCGATCTCGCTGGCCGAGTGGGAACCGGTCGCGGAGCGCATCCAGGAGCAGCTCAACGCCACCCGCGTGGTCCTGCGGCTGCGCCTCGACCCGCGCGGCGAGGTGATCACGCTGGTCGCCGGGGAGCCGATGCCCGAGCAGGCCGTGCAAGCCGCGCCCGCGGCGCTCCGCGACGACCCGCTGCTGCAGCTGCCCGGGAGTCACGTGCGCTCCTTCCGCAGCCTCGAAGCGCCCGAGGAGGTCCGCAACGCGCTGCGCCAGCGCGGCGCCTACGAGGCGCTGGTCGTGCCGCTGCGCGGTGCGAGCAGGCTGCTCGGCGCCGTGGAGGTGCACGACCGGGTGAGCCGGTGGCGCGGCTTCGGTCGCGCCGACGTGCGGCTGCTGCACACCCTGGCCAGCCACCTGGCCACCGCGATGGACAACCGCAGGCTGCTGGCCAGGCTGCGGCACGACGCCTACCACGATCCGCTCACCGGCCTGCTCAACCGCACCGGCTTCCGCGAGATGGGCGGCGAGGAGCTGCGCCAGGGCCGCACCGCGGTGGTGCTGCGCATCGACCTGGAGGTGCTCACCACGGTCAGCGAGGCGCTGGGCTACACCTGGGGCGACCGGATGGTGGTGGCCGCCGGGCAGCGGATGCGCGAGGTGCTCGGCGGCGCGCCGCTGGCCCGCCTGGAGGCCAACTCCTTCGCGGTGCTGCTGCTGGACCGCACCGAGGCGCAGGCGCACGAGGTCGCCCAGCACCTGCGCGAGGTGATCTCCGAGCCCTACCCGCTGGACCGGATCGTGGTGGAGGCCGGCGCGGTGGCCGGGTACGCCTCCTCGGCGCCCAGCGACGGCGAGGCCGAGGCCGACGTGGACACCCTGCTGCAGCACGCCGACGTGGCGGTGCGCGCCGCGCGCAACGGCGAGGACGGGGTGCGCTGCTACGCGCCCGCCATGGGCCAGGTGTTCCTGCGCCGCTTCCAGCTGGTCACCCAGTTCCGGCAGGCGATCGATTCCGGTCAGGTCGAGGTGCACTACCAGCCGAAGGTGGCGCTGCCGGGCAGGCAGGTGGTGGGCGCCGAGGCGCTGGTCCGCTGGTCGCACCCGGAGTACGGGCGGCTGGATCCCGACGAGTTCATCCCGGTGGTGGAGGCGACCGGCCTGGTCGACGCGCTCACGGCGTTCGTGCTGGAGTGCGCGCTGGTCAAGATCCGGGAGTGGCTGGACCGCGGGATGCGGATGTCGGTGGCGGTGAACCTCTCGGTGCGCAACCTCGCCGACGAGACCTTCCCGGACCGGGTCGCCGACGCGCTGCAGCGCCACGACATCCCGCCGGAGCTGCTGACCCTGGAGCTCACCGAGTCCAGCGTGATGGCCGAGGAGCGCTCGCTGCCGGTGCTGCGCAGGCTGCACACGATGGGCGTGGTGCTGGCCGTGGACGACTTCGGCACCGGCTACTCCTCGCTGGCCTACCTGCGGCACCTGCCGGTGGACGAGGTCAAGATCGACAAGAGCTTCGTGCTCGGGATGGGGACCGACCTGTCCGACCTCGCCGTGGTGCGCACGATCGTCGAGCTCGGGCACTCGCTGGACCTCGCGGTGGTCGCCGAGGGCGTCGAGGACGACGTCTCGCGCGATCAGCTGGTCGACATGGGCTGCGACGTGGCCCAGGGCTACCTGATCTCGCGGCCGCTGTCCGAGGAGCGCTTCGAGGCGTGGCTGCAGGCGCGCACCAAGCGGGAGATCGACGCCCGGAGCGAGACCGTCCTCACACTCCTGCACTGAGCCCGCTGCTCGCCGGATCCAGCGGCCGCGCGGTCCGAAAACCGGGATCGACCTGCTGCTTCACCGGAACGGGACCCCCCTGTTCGCGGCCCCTCGGCGGGTGTGTAAAGTTCTAATCGCTCCGCAAGAGAGGGCACGCCCCAATAGCTCAGTCGGCAGAGCGTCGCCATGGTAAGGCGAAGGTCTACGGTTCGATTCCGTATTGGGGCTCGAAAGACAGCTGCGGTGCTCGGTAAACTGGGTGCCGTGGCTGTTTTGCGTGGGATATCCTGCGTCGCTTGAGGTCGACGGTGCGTGCACCACAGGCCTCGGCATGGCGGTGTAGCTCAGTCGGTAGAGCAAGCGGCTCATAATCGCTGTGTCGTCGGTTCAAGTCCGGCCACCGCTACCAGTCACGGGTTCGCACGGATCTCCAGCGAACCGTTGTAGACGACCGAGAGAGAAAGGCATCCCCGTGGCAGCCACCGATGTTCGCCCGAAGATCACGCTGGCGTGCGAGGAGTGCAAGAACCGTAACTACATCACCAACAAGAACCGGCGCAACAACCCGGACCGGTTGGAGATGAAGAAGTTCTGCATGAACTGCGGCACCCACAAGGTCCACAAGGAGACCCGCTGAGATCAGCGGTCGCACAGGCATCCGGAGCCCGTTCCCTGCTCGCAGGGGACGGGCTCTCGCCTTTCCGGGGGCCGGTGCGGCGGTTCGGCGCAGGCGCGCGGAGCGGTCCCCGGTACGCTGCCCGCCGTGCCGCTTGACCAGTCATTCATTGGACGTGAGTACCCGCCGACCGAGCCCTACGAGGTGGGCCGGGAGAAGATCCGGGAGTTCGCCGACGCCGTCGGCGAGGACTCCCCGCTGCACCGCGACGCGGAGGCGGCGAGGGCCGCCGGCTACCCGGACGTGATCGCCCCGCCGACGTTCGCGGTGATCCTGTCGATGGGCGCGCAGGGCCAGATCGTGGGCGACCCGAAGCTGGGGCTGGACTACAGCCGCGTGGTGCACGGCTCGCAGGACTTCGCGCACCACCGGCCGATCCGCGCCGGGGATCGGCTGACCACCGTCGCGCACGTGGAGGACATCAAGAGCCGGGCGGGCAACGACTTCCTGACCGTCCGCGCCGAGATCGCCACCGTCGAGGGCGAGGCCGTGTGCACCGCGACCTCGATGCTGGTCGTCAGGGGGGAAGAGGCATGAGCGTCCGGCTGTCCGAGGTCTCGGTGGGCGACCAGCTGCCGCCGCTGAGCGTGCCGCTGCGGCGGGTCGACCTGGTCCGCTACGCGGGTGCCTCCGGGGACTTCAACGAGATCCACTGGAACCAGCGCTTCGCCACCGAGGTGGGCCTGCCCGACGTGATCGCGCACGGGATGCTCACCATGGCCGTCGCGGGACGCCTGGTGAGCCGCTGGACCGGTGACCCGGGCGCGATCGTGCAGTACGGGGTGCGCTTCACCCGGCCGGTCGTGGTCCCGGACGACGGCACCGGGGCCGCCGTGGAGCTCTCCGGCAAGGTCTCGAAGATCAACGACGACGGCACGGTGAAGGTCGCCATCACCGCCAAGAGCGCCGACCAGGGCGTGCTGGGCGGGGCCTCGGCGACCGTCCGCCTGCCCGGATGAGCCGCCCGACCCCGGGGCGCCGCGGTTCGGCGCGGTCGACCGGACGGGTGATCTTGGGGACGCCGGTTCTTGCCGTTTTCCCGGTCGGATGATCGTCCGGCCGGGGTTGCGGCGTGTTCTTCGGCACTCGACACGCCGGTGAACAACACCCGACCTGCGGAGAAGTCGTTCATGGCGGACTTGCGGGGGGTGCCGTTGGAGGCGGCTCAGCGGTGTGCCGTACACTTTCGAACTTGGGATGCCCGAACACCTTGGAACGAGGTTCCAGGGCCGGTTCCGGGTGTCCCGAGTTGCGGTCGGGCTCCACGGGCCGCAGAGGGGTGTAGCTCAATTGGCAGAGCAGCGGTCTCCAAAACCGCAGGTTGCAGGTTCGAGTCCTGTCACCCCTGCGTCGATGCGACGGTGAGCGGAGGATTGGGCGTGAGCGAGGACCGCGAGCACGGGCAGGGCGGCAACGAGGAAGCTCGTCCGTCCAGCGCCGCGGCGCGGCGCGAGCGCCGCGCCTCCGCCCGTTCGAGCGGCCGCAAGGCTCGCTCGCAGGAGTCGGGTTCCGGCTCGACGCGCACAACTGAGTCGAAAGGTCGGCCCACCCCGTCGCGGGACGGCCGGCAGGGTCGGGTTTCGCCGTTCCGCAAGATCGGGCGCTTCCTGCGTGAGGTCGTCGCAGAACTGCGCAAGGTCATCTGGCCGACGCGCAAGAACCTCGCGACCTACACGCTCGTGGTGCTGGTGTTCGTCAGCATCATGGTGGCGTTCGTGGCCGGTGTGGACGTGCTCTTCGCGAAGGGTGTGGCCTGGCTGTTCGGCTCCGGCTGAACCTCCGGCCCCGCCTAGGTGCCGGCGGCGGAACTGCACGACCCGGCACGCAACGCACGAGAGGAAGCGAGTCCGACTGTGACCTCCCCCGAGGGCCAGGAATCCACCGGCCTCACCGAAGAGCAGGAGCAGCCCGAGGCTGCCGAAGCCGAGGCGACCGCTGACTCGGTCGACGCAGTCGATTCCTCGGACGCTGCCGGTGAGGCTGCCGAGTCCGAGGCCGCTGACACCGCATCGAGCGACGAAACCGCAGGCGAGGACGCCGAGGGCGAAGCCGCCGCGGGCGAGGTGGCCGACGAGTCCGCCGAGGAAGAAGAGGTGGACCCGGTCGAGGAGCTGCGCACCGCGCTGCGCCGCGCCCCGGGCGACTGGTACGTCATCCACTCGTACGCGGGCTACGAGAACAAGGTCAAGACCAACCTCGAGACCCGCGCCCAGACGCTGGACGTCGAGGACTACATCTTCCAGGTCGAGGTGCCGACCGAAGAGGTCACCGAGATCAAGAACGGCCAGCGTAAAATGGTGCAGCGCAAGGTGCTGCCCGGCTACATCCTCGTGCGGATGGAGCTCAACGACGCTTCTTGGAGCGCGGTGCGCAACACGCCGGGCGTCACCGGCTTCGTGGGTGCCACGTCCAAGCCTTCGCCGCTGACCATCAACGAGGTGCTGAAGTTCCTCGCGCCGCAGGTCGAGGAGAAGAAGGCCGAGACCGGCAAGAAGGCCGCCGCGGCCGAGCCGGCCGCCGCGAAGCCCTCGGTGGAGGTCGACTTCGAGGTCGGCGAGTCCGTCACGGTGATGGACGGGCCGTTCGCGACGCTGCCCGCCACCATCAACGAGGTCAACGCCGACGCCCAGAAGCTCAAGGTGCTGGTGTCGATCTTCGGCCGCGAGACCCCGGTCGAGCTCTCGTTCGACCAGGTCTCCAAGCTCTGACCGCACTCCCGTCCGCGGGAGCGCGGCGGGCTGCGCGCGGATCTGGCAGGAGCCGCGCGCAGCAGCGGGCGATGCCACCGTCTCGTGGTACCGCCGAAATCGGTTCCGCCCGACCCGGGCGGGACCGAGCAATCGGATAGCGAAGACACAGGAAGCAAACATGCCGCCCAAGAAGAAGAAGCTGGCAGGGATCATCAAGCTGCAGATCCAGGCCGGTCAAGCCAACCCGGCGCCGCCGGTCGGTCCGGCGCTTGGTCAGCACGGCGTCAACATCATGGAGTTCTGCAAGGCCTACAACGCGGCCACGGAGAACCAGCGTGGCAACGTCGTGCCGGTCGAGATCTCCGTGTTCGAGGACCGGTCCTTCGACTTCAAGCTGAAGACCCCGCCGGCCGCGAAGCTGCTGCTCAAGGCCGCCGGCGTGCAGAAGGGCTCCGGCGAGCCGCACAAGAACAAGGTCGGCAAGGTCTCCATGGACCAGGTCAAGGAGATCGCCGAGACCAAGATGACGGACCTCAACGCCACCAACATCGACCAGGCCGCGAAGATCATCGCCGGCACCGCTCGGTCGATGGGCCTGACCGTCGAGGACTGAGCCGTCGGCCGGGGCGACCCGGCACGAGGCTGTGGGAGGGCTTGAGCGCAGCCCGACCAACCACAACTGATCCACATTCGTAAGGGACAGCAATGGCTAAGCGCAGCAAGGCATACGAGCAGGCGGCCGAGCTGGTCGACCGCACTCGGCTCTACACCCCGGTCGAGGCGGCCGAGCTCGCACAGAAGACCGCCAAGGTCAACTACGACGCCACCGTCGAGGTGGCGCTGCGGCTGGGCGTCGACCCCCGCAAGGCAGACCAGATGGTCCGCGGCACCGTGAACCTGCCGCACGGCACTGGTAAGACTGCCCGCGTCATCGTGTTCGCCACCGGCGACAAGGCCGCTGAGGCCGAGGCCGCCGGCGCGGACGCGGTTGGTTCCGAAGACCTCATCGAGCGCATTCAGGGCGGCTGGCTCGATTTCGACGCGGCTATCGCCACCCCGGACCAGATGGCCAAGGTCGGCAAGATCGCGCGGGTTCTCGGCCCGCGCGGCCTGATGCCGAACCCGAAGACCGGCACCGTCACTCCGAACGTCACCAAGGCGGTCGCGGACATCAAGGGCGGTAAGATCAACTTCCGCGTGGACAAGCAGGCCAACCTGCACTTCATCATCGGCAAGGTGTCCTTCGACACCGCCAAGCTCGCGGAGAACTACGCGGCGGCGCTGGACGAGGTCCTGCGCGCCAAGCCGTCGGCCTCGAAGGGCAAGTACCTGAAGAAGGTCACCTTCACCACGACCATGGGCCCGGGCATCCCGGTCGACCCGAGCATCACCAAGGTCGCCTCCGCCTGATCTCAGGCGCGAAACGAGAAGGGCGGGTGCCTCGCGCACCCGCCCTTCTTCGCGTCCGGGCTCAGCAGGGCCCCGCCGGCGTGAGCGAGACGATCACCCAGCCGCCGGTGGGCTGGCGGTGCAGCTCGAAGTCGCCGAGGTTCGGCCCACCGGTGACCTGGGTGTCGCAGCCGCGGATGGTGACGTCGTCCTGCTGCGCGTGGTCGAGGGCCGCGCCGGTGAAGTTCGGGTTCTTGAACAGCATCGGCTCGGTGATCTGCGCGGTGATCGCGTTCACCGCGGCCTGGCAGTCCGGGGCGTTGTTGCCGCGCGCGAAGCCGGCCCGGCCCTGCGGGGTGAACTTCTCGCAGACCGTGCCGGGCTCGGTGGCCAGCGCGTCGTAGACGGTGCGCACGGCGTTCATCGGCTTGGTCTGCCGGATCGGGTTGGTGTGCAGGTGGTCCCGGTGGGCCTGCACCGGGTCGGCCTCGTCGGCGCGGTCGCTGGAGCCGAAGTAGTGGTTGTAGGCCCAGTTGAGCAGCAGCAGGGCGACGAGCAGGTAGAGGATCCGGCGGATCGCCTTGTAGCGCAGCAGGCCGAGCGCCTTCTTCCACCAGGGCCTGGCCTCGGTCTTCGGGGGCTGCCCGCCGTTGGCGGCCTGCCACTCCTTGAACCGCTTGAACTCCAGGAACTCCTGGTACTCGCTGTCGTCGGTGCCCTCCAGCCCGAGCGGCGGCCGGTCGGTTCGTGTCGCGCCGTCGCCGCCGCGAGCCACCTCCTTGCCGGGCTCGGGTTCGACGACCTCGCCGTCGATCACCTCGGGCGGTTGCTTGCGCGGCTCCTGCTGATCACCCACGACGACCATGATGCCCGGGCCGGTGCGCGAGGTCACGGGCCCGCTCCCGGGCGACCCCCGCGAAGGCCCGCTCGCGGGTCGTGTACTCTGGTCGCTGGTTCCACCCAAGACCGCTGGTCTTCTCCGGGTTCCCCGGGGAACTAAGGTCCCGCAGATGCGGGCGGCCCGCGCAGGAGGGACGAGGCTTTGCGAGATGCGCGCCCGCGTGCGCGCTCCTGATCTTTCACGCCCCGTGCTGCCCTGCGCCGGGGCGTTTCGTCGTCTCAGGACCGACTGACTGGATGGGTCACCACAGTCGGATACAGAGAGGAGGCGACATGGCGAAGTCCGAAAAGGTCGAGGCGGTCGACGAGATCGCGCAGGCGTTCAACAACTCCAGCGCTGCCGTCATCACCGAGTACCGCGGGCTGTCGATGGCTCAGATCACTGAGCTGCGGCGCGCGCTCGGGCCGGACGTCACCTACCGTGTCGCGAAGAACACGCTGGTCAAGCGTGCCGCCGAGCAGTCGGGCATCGAGGGTCTCGATGACCTGTTCGTCGGACCGACCGCGATCGCCTTCGTCGAGGGCGAGGCGGTCGACGCGGCCAAGGCGATCAAGCAGTTCGCCAAGGACAACAAGGCGCTCGTCGTCAAGGGCGGGTACATGGACGGCCGCGCGCTGTCCGTGAACGAGGTCGAGAGCATCGCCGACCTCGACTCGCGCGAGGTCACGCTGAGCAAGCTGGCCGGTGCGATGAAGGCCAAGATGGGCCAGACCGCCGCGCTGTTCGCAGCCCCGGCGTCCCAGGTGGCTCGGATGACCGCTGCCCTCAAGGACAAGAAGGGCGACGAGTAAGACCTCCCGAGCCCGCCGCCGGCCGCGGCCGGTCGGGTCCGGGGAGTCCCGCTCGTTCCACAACACATCCGGGACACCGCCGGTGCCCCGGTCTTGATCAGAAAGGACGCCTGTCATGGCGAAGCTGAGCAACGAAGAGCTGCTGGACGTCTTCAAGGAGATGACCCTCCTGGAGCTGTCGGAGTTCGTGAAGCAGTTCGAGGAGACCTTCGACGTCACCGCCGCCGCCCCGGCCGCGGTCGCCGCTGTCCCGGCCGCCGGTGGCGAGGCCGCCCCGGCCGAGGAGGAGCAGGACGAGTTCGACGTCATCCTCGACGGTGCCGGCGACAAGAAGATCCAGGTCATTAAGGTCGTCCGCGAGGTCGTCTCCGGCCTGGGCCTGAAGGAGGCCAAGGAGCTGGTCGAGGAGTCCGGCAAGGCCATCCTGGAGAAGGTCGACAAGGAGAAGGCCAACGAGGCCAAGGAGAAGCTGGAGGCCGCCGGCGCTTCCATCTCCATCAAGTGAGCCACTGACTCACGTTCTGTTAGAGAACGGGCACTCGCTGCGACGGCGGGTGCCCGTTCTCTTTTGCATTGCGGGAAGTGGAGTCGCTTTTTTCGGGCATATCCCGGGGCCCCTGGATTTCTGGTGAACTGGCGAGTAACCATGTGGCGGCGCACTCGTTGCACAGGTGTGACGCCACCTACCTTCGTTAATCGCGTCACATATGCAAGGGTGCTATTCCGGGGCTTGCCCTGGTCGGTTGCAAATCGCGAAGACGCGGAGGTTCGAGGATGGGCGTCGAGGTGGTTGTCGACGGGCTGTCGAAGTCCTTCGGCGCGCAGACCATCTGGCGAGACGTGTCGCTGACGCTGCCGAGCGGCGAGATCAGCGTGCTGCTCGGCCCTTCTGGCACCGGCAAGTCGGTGTTCCTGAAGTCGTTGGTGGGTCTGCTCAAGCCGGAGCAGGGCAAGGTCGTGATCAACGGGACCGACATCTGCACATGCTCGGAAAGCGACCTCTACGAGGTTCGCAAGCTCTTCGGCGTGCTGTTTCAGGACGGCGCGCTGTTCGGCTCGATGAACCTCTTCGACAACATCGCGTTCCCGCTTCGCGAGCACACCCGCAAGTCCGAATCCGAGGTTCGGGACGTGGTGCTCGAGAAGATGGAGATGGTGGGTCTCATCGGAGCGGAGGACAAGCTTCCGGGTGAGATTTCCGGCGGTATGCGCAAGCGCGCCGGTGTGGCCCGCGCGCTGGTGCTCGATCCCGAGATCATTCTGTTCGACGAGCCGGATTCCGGTCTGGACCCCGTTCGCACCGCGCTGTTCAACCAGTTGATCGTGGACCTGAACGCGCAGACCGATGCGACGTTCTTGATCGTGACCCACGACATCAACACGGCGCGGACCGTTCCGGACAACATCGGCATGCTCTACCGCCGCAACCTGGAGATGTTCGGGCCGCGCGAGGTACTGCTGACCTCCGACGAGAAGGCCGTGGTGCAGTTCCTCAACGGTCGTCCGGACGGACCGATCGGGATGACCGAGGAGAAGGACACCGCGGTGGTCGAGGCCGAGCTCGCCCGCAACGGCGAGGCCTCCGTGCCGCCGATGATGCCGCAGCTCGACGTCTCGCCCGGCCTGCCGCAGCGCGCCGCGGTGCGCCGCCGCAAGGACCGGGTGCTCAACCAGCTGCGCAGCCTGAGCCCCACCGCGCAGGAGGAGATCCTCAAGAGCCTGACCCCGGAGGAGCTGGCGCTCTACGGCTACCAGACCCCGGCCACGGGTGGCTGGCCGCAGGGCGCCTCGCAGCGCTCGCCGCAGCCCGCGCCGCAGCAGCAGCCGCCGCGCCCGGCGCAGCCCTCGCAGCAGCCCCGGAGCGCTCCGCAGCAGCCCGCGGCTCCGCCGCCTCCGCAGCAGGGCAAGCCCACGCCCTACCCGCGCGGCCAGCAGCAGGAGGAGCCCGCCTGGCCGGGTGGCCTGCGGCCTGAGGAGGACTCGGCCGGCGAGCCGAAGAAGCGCTGGTTCGGCCGCAAGCGGGGTGAGCAGTGAGCACAGGTCAGGCGCGCTTCCCCGGCGCCGGTGGTCTGCGGGAGACGGGCCGCCTGTTCGCGCTGGGGCTGGACATCGTGCGGGCCTTCCCGTCCCGCCCGTTCCAGATCCGCGAGTTCATCCAGCAGTGCTGGTTCATCGCCAGCGTGACGATCCTGCCGACGGCCCTGGTCTCGATTCCCTTCGGAGCGGTCATCGCGCTCCAGCTGGGCTCGTTGACCAGGCAGATCGGCGCGCAGTCGTTCACCGGTGCGGCCAGCGTGCTGGCGATCATCCAGCAGGCCAGCCCGATCGTGACCGCGCTGCTGATCGCGGGCGCCGGTGGCTCGGCGATCTGCGCCGACCTGGGCTCGCGCAAGATCCGCGACGAGATCGACGCGATGGAGGTGCTGGGCGTCTCGCCGATCCAGCGCCTCGTGGTGCCGCGAGTGCTGGCCGCGATGCTGGTGTCCGTGCTGCTCAACGGCATGGTCAGCGTCGTCGGCGTGGTCGGCGGCTACACCTTCAACGTGATCATGCAGGGCGGGACGCCAGGCGCCTACATGGCCAGCTTCAACGCCCTCGCGCAGTTGCCGGACCTGTGGATCAGCGAGCTCAAGGCGCTGATCTTCGGGTTCCTGGCGGGTGTGGTGGCCGCCTACCGGGGCCTGAACCCACCGCCCGGCCCGAAGGGCGTCGGTGATGCCGTGAACCAGTCGGTGGTGATCACCTTCCTGCTGCTGTTCGCGGTCAACTTCATCCTCACCACGCTGTACCTGCAGCTGGTGCCGCCAAAGGGAATGTGACGGGCACCGGGGGAATAGGAACATGGTGACGATCTCGCAGCGCGCCAAGCGCGCGGCCCGACGGCCACTCGAGATGCTGGACGACCTGGGCGACCAGATGTCGTTCTACCTGCGCTCGCTGGCCTGGATCCCGCGGGCCATCACCCGTTACTTCAAGGAGACGATGCGGCTGCTGGCCGAGGTCAGCTTCGGCAGCGGCGCGCTCGCGGTCATCGGCGGCACCGTCGGCGTGATGATCGGCCTGACGCTGTTCACCGGCACCGTCGTCGGCCTGCAGGGCTTCGCCGCGCTGGACCAGCTGGGGACCTCGGCGTTCGCCGGCTTCATCTCCGCCTACTTCAACACCCGCGAGATCGCGCCGCTGGTGGCCGGTCTCGCGCTCTCGGCCACCGTCGGCTCGGGCTTCACCGCCCAGCTCGGCGCGATGCGCATCTCCGACGAGATCGACGCGCTCGAGGTGATGGGCGTGCCGAGCCTGCCCTTCCTGGTCACCACGCGGGTGATGGCCGGGTTCATCGCGGTGATCCCGCTCTACGTGCTGGGCCTGCTGACCTCCTACGTGGCCGCGCGCGGCGTCACGATCTACGTCTACGGCCAGTCGGCGGGCACCTACGACCACTACTTCAACCTGTTCCTACCTCCCGAGGACGTGCTCTGGTCCTTCGGGAAGGTGCTGGTCTTCAGCGTGGTGGTGATCATGACGCATTGCTACTACGGGTATCGCGCCAGCGGCGGTCCCGCCGGGGTCGGCGTGGCGGTGGGCCGCGCGGTGCGGACCGCGATCGTGACCACGGCGCTGCTGGACTTCTTCCTCAGCCTCGCGATCTGGGGCACCACTACGACCGTTCGGATCACCGGATGAGCGCGCAGGGAACCCTCACCACAGTGAAGCGGCGCGTGCTCGGTCTCGCGCTGCTGATGACGATGGTCCTGTTCATCACCACGTGCGTGGCGATCTACCAGAAGGCCTTCAGCGACGACGTCGAGGTCAAGCTGCAGGCCGCCTTCACCGGCAACCAGATCAAGCCGGAGTCCGACGTGAAGGTGCGGGGCATGGTCGTCGGCCGGGTGGAGAAGGTCGAGGCGAGCCCGGACGGCTCCACGCTGGACCTCGCGCTGGACCCGGAGCAGGCCGAGAAGCTGCCCAGCAACGTCAAGGCGCAGTTCCTGCCGCGCACGCTGTTCGGCGAGCGCTACGTCTCGCTGGACATCCCGGACGACAGCTCCGGCCGATCGCTGTCCTCGGGAACCGTGATCCAGCAGGACACCTCGCAGTCGGCGGTGGCGCTGGAGAAGGTCCTCGCCGACACCATGCCGGTGCTGCAGGCGGTGCACCCGGCCGACCTGGCCGCCACGCTCAACGCGCTGGACCAGGCGCTGTCCGGCCGCGGCGACCAGCTGGGCGACACGCTGTCCCGGCTGAACACCTACCTGGAGGGCCTCAACCCGTCGGTTCCGGACCTCAAGCAGAACCTGCAGGAATTGGTCGGCGTCGCGCAGACCTACGAGAAGGCCGCGCCGGACGTGATCAACGCGCTGGACAACTTCAGCACCACCGCGCGCACGCTGGTCTCGCAGCGGCAGAACCTCCAGCACCTGACCGGTCAGCTCACCACGACCTCCAACGACCTCACCGGCTTCCTGCAGGCCAACGGCGACAACATGGTCGCGCTGGCCGACAGCAGCAGGCCGACGTTGGACCTGCTTGCCAAGTACTCGCCGTCCTACCCGTGCTTCCTCAACGAGATGGCCGAGTACGTGCCGCGGATCCGGAAGGTCTTCGGCGAGGGCACCGACGAACCGGGCCTGCACATCACGCTGGAGGTCACCGCGCACCGCGGCAAGTACGAACCGAACCAGGACGAGCCGGAGTTCAACGACAAGCGCGGGCCGCGCTGCTACGACTTCATGGAGAACATCGACCCGATGCCGGAATATCCGCCGGACGGGCCGTTCAAGGACGGTTCGGTCCCGCCGCCGGCTTCCCGGCCGGCCACCGAGGGGCTCAACCCGCCGGCTGACACGGCTCCGTCGTCGACCTCCTCGCAGTGGATCAACTCCAAGCCGGAGCGCGACATGGTGGCCACCGTGCTCGCGCCCGCCGTGGGGCGCCCGGCCTCGGAGGTCCCGAGCTGGGGCTCGCTGCTGGTCGGCCCGGTCCTGCGGGGTGCGGAGGTGAGCTACCGATGAACGGGCGCGGCATCACCGGTCCGCTGGTCAAGTTCCTGGTCTTCGTGCTGGTCACCTTGCTGTCCAGCGGTCTGCTGATCATGACGATCGCGAACAAGGACTTCCGGGCCTCGAACTCCTACACGGCGCGGTTCACCGACGCGACCGCCCTCAACGAGGGCGACGACGTGCGGATCTCCGGGGTGAAGGTCGGCGAGATCGAGTCGGTCGAGCTGGTCGACCGGCGCATCGCCCAGGTGAAGTTCAACGTCGCCGATCGGCGGCTGCCGAGCAACGTCAGCGCGGTGATCAAGTACCGGAACCTGGTCGGGCAGCGCTACCTCGCGCTCGAGCAGGGCAGCCAGGGCATCCAGTCGGCGGGCACCCAGAGCGGCTACCTGCCGCCGGGCGGCACGATCCCGCTGGACCGCACCAAGCCCGCGCTGGACCTGACCGTGCTGCTGGGCGGGTTCAAGCCGCTGTTCCAGGCGCTTTCGCCGGAGGACGTCAACAAGCTGTCCTACGAGATCATCCAGGTGCTGCAGGGCGAGGGCGGCACGGTGGAGAGCCTGCTGGCCCACACCGCCTCGCTGACCCAGCACATCGCCTCCCGGGACAAGGTCATCGGCGAGGTCATCAACAACCTCAACGGGGTCCTGGACACCGTCAACGAGCGCGACCAGCAGCTGACCGAGCTCGTCGGCCAGCTGCGGCGGGTGGTCTCCGGGCTGGCCGAGGACCGCGACTCCATCGGCAGCGCGATCACCGCGATGGACGGGCTGACCAACAGCACCGCCGACCTGCTGCAGGACGCCCGGCCGGGGCTGCAGGCCGACATCAACGGCCTCGGCGAGCTGTCGAAGAACCTCAACAACAACCAGGCGCTGGTCGACCGGGTGCTCAAGAACATGCCGAACAAGTTCGAAACCCTCAGCCGCACCGCCTCGTACGGCTCGTGGTTCAACTTCTACTTGTGCGGTGCCACCGGAAACGTGGGAATCGGCGAGGCCAACGTGCCGCTGCCGGTCATGCCCGTGACCCAGCCGAGGTGCCAGCGATGAGTTCCTTCTCCAAGCGCGACC
Source organism: Saccharopolyspora griseoalba (assembly GCF_042665275.1). Lineage (NCBI taxonomy): Bacteria > Bacillati > Actinomycetota > Actinomycetes > Pseudonocardiales > Pseudonocardiaceae > Saccharopolyspora > Saccharopolyspora griseoalba. The sequence goes on from NZ_JBHTCJ010000004.1 coordinate 171,058, forward strand.
CGCTCAAGATCGGTATCGCCGGCATCCTGGTGCTGGTGGTGCTGTTCCTGCTGGCCGCTAACTACGAACGGCTGCCGCTGATCAGCGGCACCAAGTACTCGGCGAACTTCACCGAGGCCGCGGGCCTGCGCGCCGACAACGAGGTGCGCATCGCCGGGGTCAAGGTCGGAACCGTCTCGGACGTGGAGCTGGAGGGCGACCACGTCCGGGTCGACTTCCGCGTCCAGGACGCCTGGCTGGGCGACAACACCAGGGCCGCGATCAAGGTCAAGACCCTGCTCGGCCAGAAGTACCTGGCGCTGGACCCGCAGGGGACCAAGCAGCTCGACGACGACGAGCCGATCCCGACCGCGCGGACGATGTCGCCCTACGACGTCATCGAGGCGTTCAGCGACCTGTCCAGGAACGTCGACGCGATCAACACCGATCAGCTCGCGCAGAGCTTCCGGACCATGTCGGACACCTTCGCCGGGACCCCGGACGAGGTCGACGGCGCCCTGAAGGGGCTCAGCGCGCTGTCGCAGACCATCTCCAAGCGGGACGAAGAGCTGGAGAAGCTGCTGAACAACACCGCGCAGGTGTCCAAGACGGTCGCCGACCGCAACGCGGACTTCGAGAAGCTGCTGCAGGACGGCAACCTGCTGCTGCAGGAGCTGCACGCCCGCCGCGACTCGATCAACTCGCTGCTCACCGGCACCCAGGAGCTGTCCCGGCAGCTGTCCGGGATGGTCGACGACAACCAGCAGCAGCTGGGCCCGGCGCTGGAGCAGCTGGACCAGGTCACCAAGCTGCTGCAGCGCAACCAGGAGAACCTGAACCAGAGCCTTGCCACCTTCGCGCCGTTCACCCGGCTGTTCTCCAACGTGCTGGGCAACGGCCGCTGGTTCGACACCTACATCTGCGGGTTCCTGCCGCCCGCGATCGGCCCCGTCAACCGGGAGGGCTGCCAGCCATGACGAACGCAGCTGCGAAGAGCTCCAACCTGGTCAAGCTGATCGCCGTCGCGGTGGTCGTGGTGCTGGTCGCCGCGCTGGGCGGCTGGTGGCTGTTCTCCGGGTCGGACAAGAAGGTCACCGCCTACTTCTCCGCGGCCGTGGGACTCCACGAGCGCGGCGACGTGCGAATCCTCGGCGTGCCGGTGGGGACCATCGACGAGGTCACGCCGGTGGGCAAGAAGGTCCGCGTGGTGATGAGCGTCGAGCGCGACGTCGACGTCCCCGCCGACGCCAGCGCGGTCGCGGTCTCGCCGAGCGTGGTCAGCGACCGCTACGTGCAGCTCGCGCCGGTCTACCGCGGCGGCCCGAAGATGGCCGATGACGCGGTGATCCCCGAGCAGCGCACCGCGACCCCGGTGGAGCTGGACAAGGTCTACCGCAGCCTCAACGACCTGACCAAGGCGCTGGGGCCGGACGGCGCGAACAAGGACGGCGCGCTGACCGACCTGCTCAACACCGGTGCGGCCAACCTGGCGGGCAACGGCAAGGACCTGTCCGAGACGCTGAAGAACCTCGGCGAGGCGGGCACGACGATGTCCGGCAACAGCAAGGAGCTGTTCGAGACCGTCGACAACCTGCAGCGCTTCACCTCCATGCTCGCCGCCAACGACGACCAGGTGCGCAAGTTCAACACCCAGATGGAGCAGGTCAGCTCCCAGCTGGCCGGCGAGCGCCAGAACATGAGCGCCGCGCTGGCCCAGCTGGCCGAGGCGCTGGGCAAGGTCGAGACCTTCGTCCGGGACAACCGGGCGAACATCAAGACCAACGTCGACCAGCTCAACTCGGTGGCCACGGTCCTGGTCAAGCAGAAGAAGGCGCTGCAGGAGTCGCTGGTCAACGGACCGCTGGCGATGAGCAACCTGAACAACGCCTACAACGGCGCCTCCGGCACGCTCGACACCCGCGCGGTGTTCAACGAGCTCAACCAGCCGCCGCTGGTGTCGGTGTGCCGCCTCCTCTCGCAGGGAGCGGTGACCGAGGTGCCCGCCGAGGTCCAGCAGGCGTGCGGTTCGCTGCAGCCGGTGCTCGACGGCGCGGTCAAGCTGCCGTCGCTGGCCGAGAGCTTCAACTCGGTGCAGAACGGGAAGCTGCCCCCGCTGCCGCTGCCGCTGACCAACGGAACCCAGCCCGGAGGTGGCCAGTGATGCTGCGCAAGCTGCGCGCTGCCGCGGCGGTCGCCGCGGGCGCCGACAACCCGCGGGCGCGGCGCGGGGCCGCGGTCAGGGCGGGCGTGGTCGCGACGGTCGCGTTGCTGCTGCTGTCCGGCTGCGGTTCCCGCGGGGTCTACGACATGCCGTTGCCCGGCGGTGCCGACATCGGCGACGACCCGTACGAGGTCAAGGTCCGCATGTCCGACGTGCTGGACCTGGTGCCCAACGCGGGCGTGCGCGTCAACGAGGTCCCGGTCGGCCGGGTGGAGGACATCCGGCTGGCCGACGGGACCTGGCAGGCCGAGGTGACCGTGCAGGTCAACGGCGACGTGGAGCTGCCGGCCAACGCGATCGCCCGGCTTCGCCAGTCCAGCCTGCTCGGCGAGAAGTACGTCGAGCTCTCGGCCCCGGCGCAGACCCCCGAGGGCAGGTTGCGCGACGGCGCGACGATCCCGATCGAGCGGACCAGCCGCAACCCGCAGGTCGAGGAGGTGCTCGGCGCGCTGTCCCTGCTGCTCAACGGCGGTGGCGTGGCGCAGCTGCAGAACATCACCCGCGAGCTGAACAAGGCGATGGAGGGCCGCGAGGCCGACATCCGCGGCCTGCTGGGCAACCTCGACGAGCTGGTCGCCGGCCTGGACGCCCAGCGCGACGACATCACCAACGCGCTGGAGAGCATCGACCGGCTCAGCGCCAAGCTCAACGAGCAGCGCGGGCAGATCGACACCGCGCTCACCGAGCTCGGGCCGGGGCTGAAGGTGCTGGCCGATCAGCGCCAGCAGCTGGTGACCATGCTGCGGTCGCTGGACGAGCTCTCCGGCGTGGCCACCGACGTGGTGGACCGCTCGCACGAGGACCTGGTGGCCAACCTCAACCAGCTGGCGCCCACGCTGCACCAGCTGGCCGCGGCCGGGGACACCCTGCCGAAGTCGCTGGAGGTCCTGGCCTCCTTCCCGTTCCCGGACAACGCGGTCGAGGGGATCAAGGGCAGCGACTACACCAACCTCTACGTCAAGGCCGACCTGAACCTGACCAACCTGCTGGAGAACCTCGGCCGTTCGCGCCAGCCGCTGCTGCGCCCGCCGAACTCGATCCCGCTGCCGCTCGCGCCGCCCCCTGGCCAGCAGCCGGCGCCGTCGCAGCCCGCGCCGGAGCCGCCGCCGGAGCAGGGCCAGGACGACGGCGGTGGTCTGCTCGGTTCGTTGCTTGGAGGTGACTGATGCTCACCCGTCGAGTCCGCCTGCAGATCATGGGATTCATCCTGATCGCGCTGGTCGGCGTCAGCTACGCGGGTTTCCGCTACGCGGGTCTGGACCGGTTGTTCGGCAACCGGGGTTACGAGGTGACCCTGGAGCTGGCCAACACCGGCGGCGTCTTCGAGAACGCCGAGGTGACCTACCGGGGCGTCCCGGTGGGCCGGGTCGGCGAGATCCAGCTGACCGACGACGGCGTCTCGGTCCCCCTGGACATCGAGGAGAACGCGCCGAAGATCCCGTCCGATGTGGAGGCCGCGGTCTCGCTGCGGTCCGCGGTCGGCGAGCAGTACGTGGACCTGCGGCCGAAGTCCGACGGCGGGCCGTACCTCGAGGGCGGTTCGGTGATCGAGCGCGAGCAGGCGTCCACGCCGCTGCCGGTGCAGGACCTGATGACCAATTTGGACCGGTTCGCCAACTCGGTCCCCGAGGACTCGCTGCGCACCGTGGTCACCGAGCTCGGCACGGCCTTCCGCGGCAACGGCGGTCACCTGCAGACCATCCTGGACACCTCGCGCGAGTTCACCCAGCAGGCCCAGGACCACCTGCCGCAGACCGTCCAGCTGCTCGAGAGCGGCAAGACGGTGCTGGAGACGCAGAACGACCAGGGATCCTCGATCGAGTCGTTCAGCGAGGACCTGAACCTGCTGTCGCAGTCGCTGAAGTCCTCCGACGGCGACCTGCGCAAGGTGATCCAGCGGGCGCCGCCGGCCGCCCACCAGGTGAGCGCGCTGCTGGCGGAGAACGAGAACCTCGGGCCGCTGGTGGCGAACCTGACCACCACCTCGAAGCTGCTGTCGGCCAACGTGGACGGCATCGAGCAGCTGTTCGTGTCCTACCCGGCCCAGGTCGCGGCGTCCAATTCGGTCGTGCCGGGCGACGGCACCGCGCACTTCGGCCTCGTGCTCAACGTCATGGACCCGTTGCCGTGTACAAAGGGCTACGAGGACACTCAGAAGCGCGAGGGCACGGCCACGGCGCCGGTGCCGCTGAACACCAACGCGCACTGCGCCGAACCGCCGGGCAGCGACACCTCCGTTCGCGGCGCGCAGAACGCGCCGGAATCCGGGCAGTAGGAGAGGAGCCGCACATTGACCGCTGAAGGCAACACCGGGCGCCGCCCCGCGGCGGCGCTGGTGGCATGCGGCCTGAGCCTGGTGCTGGCGCTGGTGGCCGTGGTGCTGTGGTCCTTGGCGGCCACCAGCTCGTCGGTGGCCTACGCCGAGACCCGCGACACCGCGCTGCAGCAGGGCACGAACGCGGTCATCGCCTTCAACACGCTGGATCACAAGAACGTGGAAGCGGGGCTCAAGCGGTGGGAGCAGTACTCCACCGGCCCGCTGCACGACGAGATCCAGAAGAGCCACAAGGACTACGCCACCAAGATCCAGCAGGCGAAGTCGACCACGACCGCCAAGGTCCTCGACTCCGGTCTCACCGAGCTGGATCCGCAGGCGGGCAAGGCGAAGATGATCGCGGTCGTGCAGGTCACGGTCACCATCGATGGTCAGAAGCCGTCCACCAAGCAGGACCGCTACCAGGCCGAACTCACGCGTGAGGGCGACACCTGGAAGCTCAGCAACCTGGGCACCGTCCCGGTCGGCTGAGGCGGGCGAGACCTCTAAGCGATTCTCAGGAGTGCAAGCCAGTGCCAACCAACCGCCGCCCAGGAAGCAACGGGCAGCCCTCGGTGCGCCGACCCAAGGTGGCCGGCCTGCGCAAGCGCGAGACGACCGAGAAGCAGCGGCCCGGGCCGGCTGCGACCGAGGAGGAGACCGCCGCGGCCGCTGAGCCGGCCCGGACCGCCGAGCCGGAGTCGCGGGAGGAAGCCGCGGCGCTGCCCGACGAGCAGGTCGCCGACGTCCCCGGTGCCGAGTCGGACCGGACTGCCGACACCGCGGACGATTCGGCCGCCGAGGAGGTTTCGGACGCCGAGCGCGACGCCGAGGTGGCGCGGGAGTCCGAAGAGGACGCCGAACCGCCGCAGGAGTCCGGTGTGGGCGCCGACGCCGCGCGTGAGTTCGAAGAGGACGGTGAACCGTCGCGCGGCTCCGAAGAGGGCTCCGACGACGCTCGGGAGTCCGAAGAGGACGCTGGGGCCGCCACCGCCTCCGAGACCGGTGCGGATGCGGCGCGGGGCGGCAGGGCCTGGTTGCTGTGGACGGCCGCCGCGGTGCTGCTGGTCGTGGCGATCGTGTTCGGCGTGCTCGGCTACTCGACGTACTACCGGGGTGCGATGGCCAACAAGGCGCTGGTCTCGGCCGGGCAGACCAGCGAGGTCAAGGGCAAGATCGAGGACGGCGTGCAGCGGCTGTTCTCCTACGACTTCAAGGACACCGCCAAGACCGAGAAGGCCGCCGACGAGCTGCTGACCGGCGAGGCGACCAAGCAGTACGACGAGCTGTTCAAGGTGGTCAAGGAGCAGGCGCCGAAGCAGCAGCTGGTCGTGACCACCACGGTCAAGAGCAGTTCGGTGACCCGGCTGCAGGACGACCGCGCGCAGGTGCTGCTGTTCGTCGACCAGCACGCGCTGCGCTCCAGCAGCGGCGAGAGCAACGTCGGCCCCGCCCAGCTCTCCGTGACCACCGAGAAGCAGGGCGACACGTGGAAGATCACCGACCTCGCCGTCCGCTGATCAGGAGCCCTCTCGCGCGAGCGGTCCCGCGGCGCTCGCGCGAGGGGCGGTGAGCCGCCGCTGATCTGGCGTGCACCGAGTCCGCGCAGCGGCTCGGAGCTCGCCGCCCGCAGCGCCGGGCGAAGCAGCTCCTAGGGTCCGACGTGGACGTGGGCCGCCCAGGTGGCGTGCTCGCCCGGGTACTGGCTGCGAAGGCGGCGAGCGGCGTTGTGCACCGCGTAGGCCGCGCCGTCCACGCCGTACCCCTCGGGCCCGAACATCTCGCCGTAGGCGTCGGCCAGGACCTCCGAGGCGCTCTCCTCGTCGACCTCCCACAGCGTCCCGACGGTGTGCGCGTACCCGGCGAATCCCAGCGCGGCCGCCAGCGACAGCGCCGCGGCGCACGGCGTGTCGGCGGCCGTCGCGCACTGCCCGAGGTAGCAGAACTCCGCCTGCCCCAGCGCGACCTGCCCGAGCTCGACCAGGCCCAGCGGCCGCTGACCCTCGCGGTCCAGCAGCAGCCCGGCGGCGGGCTGGGCGGGGAACTGCGAGCTCGGCTCGCAGACGTGCACCCAGGAGTACTGCGGCAGCATCCGCAGCACGTCCGGCGAGCTCGCGCTCTCCACCGACACGATCTCGGCCGCGGGCCAGTACTGCGCCAGGATCTGGTTCTGCCGCGGCAGCTCCCTGGACACCTGCGCGGCCCAGCCGGCGGCCACCAGCGAGTTGCCGTCGTCGCCGCGCCCGGACCGGGGCCGCGCCAGGGAGCCGAAGGTCGCCGTGTGCGAGGAGACCACCCGGTCCAGCGCCGAGGTCCCGGCGTGCGCGGTGGCCGCGTGCAGCGGCAGGTAGGCCGCGGCCCCGAAGGCGCTCCACCAGATCCGCGGCCAGCGGGCGCCTTCCTCGGGAGTGCTCAGGTAGCCCATCCGGTCCAGCACCGGGCGGGTGATGCGCACCCACGTCCAGTCCAGCACCTCGGCCATCGCCGGGTGGTCGTCCTGCTGCGCGGCGGCCAGCAGGTTCGCCGCCATCGACTCGGCCTTCTCCGGGTCGGCGCCGGACAGCGGGACCGTGAGCACCCGGCCGCCGATGACCACCAGCGCGTCCGAGCGGTACCGGCTGAGGTTGACCACCACGACCGAGCCCTCCGGGACACCCTCGCCGAGCTCCTGGACCCGCTTGATGCGCAGGTGCCCCGGTTGGATCTGCCGGACCTCGCCGAGCAGGTGCGCCCAGGCGTCGGCCAGGTGCAGCCGGTCGTCCCCATCGAGCTCGTGGTCGTCGATCGGGCGGTCCAGCAGCCGGCGCAGGCGCACGATCTCGTCGGCCAGGTCGGGACTGCTGCGGTGCAGCTCGCCGAGCTCGCCCCCGGTCGGCAGGTAGTCGGCCAGGATCGCCGAGCGCCCGTGCTCGACGATCTCCACCGCCCGGTCGGAGTCGCCGGCCTCCACCGCGCAGGCCGCGGCGTCGGCGACCAGCGTCGCCCAGCGCTGCTGCGCGCTCGGCGAGGCGACCACCCGCTTGCCCCGGGTCATCAGCGGTAGCAGCTCGACGGCCAGCGAGAACGAGTCCAGCGCCTCGGACCACTTCTGCTCGCTGGCGCTGATCCGCCCGGCCAGCGCTGCGGCCCGCAGCCGCTGGTCGGCGGGGGCGTTGACCAGGTTGGCGGCTTCGCCCAGCACCTTGCGGGCCCACCGGTAGTACCGGCGCCGCCCGCTGCGCTGGTGCTGCGCCTGCAGCGCGCGCCCCAGCTCTATGGCCACCCCGGCGCGCCCGGGCGCCTCCTGCGGCATGGCGATGAGCGCTTGGTCGAACAGCTCGATGGCCGTGTCGAGGTCCTTGGTGCGCCCGGAGGTGGCGAACCGGTGCGCGGCGCACTTGCCCAGCTGCACCCAGGCGATGTGCTGCACCGGCGAGCCCTGGTGCTTGGCCACTTCCTGCGCCAGGTCGGCGGCCCGGTCCAGGTCACCGCGCTCCTCGCCGTGCTCGAAGCGCCGCAGCAGGGTGGTCACCAGAGCGGTGGTCATCCGGCCGCGCTCGGCCTCGGGGGCGCCGTCCACGGCGGCCTCGCCCGCGGTGATCGCGGTGTCCAGCGCCGTGGACTCGCCGCCGTGCAGGAACTGCCTGCGCAGCAGGGCCGCGTACCCGGCGAGCGCGGCCGAGCGGTTCGGGTCGTCGGCGGTCATCGCGCGCACCGCCGGACTGATCGGGCGCAGCACGCGGCGCAGCTGCCCGGGTTCGCCGGTGGCGTCGACGTGCTCGGCCGTGGTCTCGGCGAGCTGGCTTATGGCCAGCCCGAGCAGCGCGTTGCCGCTCTCCAGCACGCCGAGGACCCCGATCAGCTCGTTGATCGAGGTGTTGAGGTCGGTGAGGTCGCCGTTGCGCTGGAAGCGCAGCCGCAGGGCCTCGGCGTAGCGGCACAGCGCGGTGCGCCGCGCCTCGCCGTCGGCGAGGGCGCCCGCGCCGGTGCTGAGGTGCTTCACCGCCTCGTCCAGGTCGTCCAGCGACCAGGCGCGCCGGTAGCGGCGCAGCAGCGCGCTGCCCAGGTTGACCAGCAGCTCGGAGGTGGTGGAGTCGGTCGCCGGGGAGATCCGCGCGGCCTCCCGGAACGCCGCGATGGACTCCTCGTCGGACTCGACCGAGCCGGCGAGCTCGGCGTGCAGCTTGAGCGAGTTGGCCAGCCGCATCAGCACCATCGGTCGGCTGCCGTCGCGCTTCGAGGTCTGCTGCAGCGCCTCCTGGGCGACCCGGGCGCTCTCCTGGGCGAGGTCCGGTCGCCCGGTCTTGCCCGCGAGGTCGGTGAGCGCGAGGGCGAGGTTGCAGTAGTACAACGCGCGGTCGCGGTCGCCCGCGTGCGCGGAGGTGGCCGCGGCCCGGTAGTAGCTGATCGCGTCTTCGAGGTCGGCGAGGTCCCCGCTCTGCACGTGGGTCAGCTGGGTGGCGCTGCCCAGGTTGTTGAGCACCCCGGCGCGCGCCGGGTCGTCCTCGCGCAGCACACCCGCGGTGGTGCGGAACACCTCGGCGACCCACGGCAGGGCGGAGAAGTCGAAGGTGGTCACGATGTTGTTCATCGCGGCGATCGCGTCGGCGTAGCGCTGCTCGGCGCTGGGTCGCTCCCCGGCCGGGCGCTCCGCGGCAGGCCGCTCGGGGCGCGGCGGAGCGGGCGCCAGCGGCTCGCCGGGGGGCGTCGTGGTGGCCTCGGGAGGGGTCGTGTCCTCCCCGGGGGCGAACCAGCTGGATTGTGCGTCGCCCCGATCCTTCCCGGTCCAACGCTGCAGCCCGCGGAACCGCTCGCTCGCGCGGCTTGCATCGTCTGTCATCGGTCTCGTTCTCCTGTGGCCTGCCGGGCACCGGTCGGGGGCCGGTGGTCGTGTCACGTTACCGGCGGGGCTAATTGTGCAACCAGCCCTTGTATTACCTGGTGAGATCGGTTCGGTGGCAGGCACGGCCGCCGGGCCGATTTCGAAGGTCTCGTGCGGAGAAGTTACTAGGTCCGCTCCGGCGGATCAGCCAGGTATCGGGAACCGGTGGTCTCGATGTGATCAAGGCGTTCGGAAGGGGTCGCCCTGACCACGGCAGACGTACAGATATTGCGACAATCGGGTGAGCTTCCCCGAGGTCATGGGCCTGCCGGCGAAGCGAGGAGTTGATCTTGAAACTGCTTCTCCGCGGAGCCTCGGCGGTCGCCCTCTGGTCTCGACCGGTCTCGAATGGTCTGACCGGTTCGGTATTTTCAAGATCAATAATTGGGCCGGGTGGAAAATGCGCGCGGCGGGGGGCGGTCAATTGCCTGCGGGCGCCCGCCACATTTCCGGTACCTGGTGGTTCCGAAGCAGAAAACGATCTTCGTCGCCGCGGACCGGCGGCACCGGCGCGGAGGAGACGTCCCGCCTGGCGCGAGCGGCCGCGCGGGGATGGCGGGCGAGCGGTCTCGAGGGTCGGCCGAGGGGTCGTCAAGGGTCGCCTGGCTTACCTTCGCCAGTCGTGTCGCGGATACCCGCGAAGAGGTGATCATATCGCGCTGACCAGGGGGAAACGCCGGTCCGGCGGTTACGTCCGGTGATCGTGTTTTGCGCCACGAGAGTGATGGGCGCGTGATCTCTTGACTGAGAGCTCGCGTGGGTTCACTCTGGTCCTCAACACGGGGATGGGCCGCCATCGGGTGGGCCCCCTCGACAGCTGGCGTCCTTCCGGCTAGACTGCTACTTTGCGCTGCCCTCTTTCCGTCCGTCCTGTACCGGACCGTAGGATGGTCAGCGCCATTGCACCCTTGACAGCTGTGCTAGTGATCTGCGCGCTCTGCTGACGCGCGCAATCTCCAGTGCGGCTGTAGCCAGTTCAGAGTCCCGGAAGGACGCATCTTGGCAGTCTCCCGCGCGACCAAGGTCTCTGCAGCTTCCAACTACACGTCGGGGATCCCTGGGGCACCCACTCGGGTCTCGTTCGCGAACATCCGCGAACCGCTCAACGTGCCGAACCTGCTAGACCTGCAGATCCAGTCCTTCGAATGGCTTGTCGGTAACGAGGCCTGGTTCCAGCGCCGGGTCGACTCCGGCGAGGAAAGTCCGGTTGGCGGCCTGGAAGAGGTCCTGAGCGAGATCTCTCCGATCGAGGACTTCTCCGGATCGATGTCGCTGTCTTTCTCCGACCCTCGGTTCGACGAGGTCAAGGCCTCCGTCGACGAGTGCAAAGACAAGGACATGACCTACGCGGCGCCCCTGTTCGTCACCGCGGAGTTCATCAACAACACCACCGGCGAGATCAAGAGCCAGACGGTGTTCATGGGTGACTTCCCGGTCATGACCGACAAGGGCACCTTCATCATCAACGGCACCGAGCGGGTCGTGGTCTCCCAGCTCGTGCGTTCCCCCGGCGTCTACTTCGACCAGTCGGTGGACAAGACCACGGACAAGGACGTCTACAGCGTCAAGATCATCCCCAGCCGCGGTGCGTGGCTGGAGTTCGACGTCGACAAGCGCGACACCGTCGGCGTGCGCATCGACCGCAAGCGCCGGCAGCCGGTCACCGTGCTGCTCAAGGCGCTGGGCTGGTCGACCGAGGCCATCCGCGAGCGCTTCGGCTTCTCCGAGACGCTGATGGCGACCCTGGAGAAGGACCACACCGGCGGCACCGACGAGGCGCTGCTGGACATCTACCGCAAGCTGCGGCCCGGCGAACCGCCGACGAAGGAGAGCGCGCAGACCCTCCTGGAGAACCTGTTCTTCAAGGAGAAGCGCTACGACCTGGCCCGCGTCGGTCGCTACAAGGTCAACAAGAAGGTCGGCCTGGAGCTGCCCTACGAGACCGGCGTGCTCACCGAAGAGGACATCGTCACCACGATCGAGTACCTCGTGCGGCTGCACGCGGGCGAGATCGAGATGCCGCGGCGCGACGCCGAGGGCAACACGGTCGAGGGCGAGACCGTCCCGGTCGAGGTCGACGACATCGACCACTTCGGCAACCGCCGCCTGCGCACCGTCGGCGAGCTGATCCAGAACCAGGTCCGCGTCGGCCTCTCGCGCATGGAGCGCGTCGTGCGCGAGCGGATGACCACCCAGGACGTCGAGGCGATCACGCCGCAGACCCTGATCAACATCCGCCCGATCACGGCGTCGATCCGGGAGTTCTTCGGCACCTCGCAGCTCTCCCAGTTCATGGACCAGACCAACCCGATCGCGGGCCTGACGCACAAGCGCCGGCTCTCCGCGCTCGGCCCGGGCGGTCTGTCCCGCGAGCGCGCGGGCATGGAAGTCCGCGACGTGCACCCCTCGCACTACGGCCGGATGTGCCCGATCGAGACGCCGGAAGGCCCGAACATCGGTCTGATCGGCTCGCTGGCCACCTTCGGCCGGGTCAACCCGTTCGGCTTCATCGAGACGCCGTACCGCAAGGTCGTCGACGGCGTGGTCACCGACCAGATCGACTACCTGACCGCCGACGAGGAGGACCGCTTCGTCAAGGCGCAGGCGAACGCCCCGATCGACGCCGACGGCAACTTCCTCGACGACCGCGTGCTGGGTCGCCGGAAGGGCGGCGAGGTCGAGCTGCTGGCTCCGACCGAGATCGACTACATGGACGTCTCGCCGCGGCAGATGGTCTCCGCCGCGACCGCGATGATCCCGTTCCTCGAGCACGACGACGCCAACCGCGCCCTGATGGGTGCGAACATGCAGCGCCAGGCGGTGCCGCTGCTGCGCGCCGAGTCCCCGTACGTGGGCACCGGCATGGAGCTGCGCGCCGCGGTCGACGCCGGTGAGGTCATCACCGCCGAGAAGGCCGGCGTGGTCGAGGAGCTCACGGCCGAGTTCGTGACGATCATGGCCGACGACGGCACCCGCCGCTCGTACCGGATGGAGAAGTTCTCCCGCTCCAACCACGGCACCTGCATCAACCAGAAGCCGATCGTCAACGAGGGCGACCGGATCGAGGCCGGGCAGGTCATCGCCGATGGTCCGAGCACGCAGAACGGCGAGATGGCCCTGGGCAAGAACCTGCTCACGGCGATCATGCCGTGGGAGGGCCACAACTACGAGGACGCGATCATCCTGTCCCAGCGCCTGGTGCAGGACGACGTGCTCACCTCGATCCACATCGAGGAGCACGAGGTCGACGCCCGCGACACCAAGCTCGGCGCCGAGGAGATCACCCGGGACATCCCGAACGTCTCCGACGACGTGCTGGCCGACCTCGACGAGCGCGGCATCATCCGCATCGGTGCCGAGGTCCAGGGCGGCGACATCCTGGTCGGCAAGGTCACCCCGAAGGGCGAGACCGAGCTGACCCCGGAGGAGCGGCTGCTGCGCGCCATCTTCGGCGAGAAGGCCCGCGAGGTCCGCGACACCTCGCTGAAGGTGCCGCACGGCGAGACCGGCAAGGTCATCGGCGTCCGCGTGTTCAACCGCGAGGACGACGACGAGCTGCCCCCGGGCGTCAACCAGCTGGTCCGGGTCTACGTCGCGCAGAAGCGCAAGATCTCCGACGGCGACAAGCTCGCCGGCCGCCACGGCAACAAGGGCGTCATCGGCAAGATCCTGCCCGCCGAGGACATGCCCTTCCTGCCCGACGGCACCCCGATCGACATCATCCTGAACACCCACGGTGTGCCGCGACGGATGAACATCGGGCAGATCTTGGAGACGCACCTCGGGTGGGTCGCCTCGCAGGGGTGGTCCATCGACGGGGACGCGGAGTGGGCCCAGCGCCTGCCCGAGGAGCTCCTCGACGTGGAGCCGGGCACGAACACCGCCAGCCCCGTGTTCGACGGTGTGCGCGAGGACGAGATCACCGGTCTGCTCGGGTCGACCAAGCCCAACCGCGACGGCGAGCGGATGGTCGGCTCGGACGGCAAGGCACAGCTGCTCGACGGGCGCAGCGGTGAGCCGTACCCGTACCCGGTGGCCGTCGGGTACATGTACATCCTCAAGCTCTCGCACCTGGTGGACGACAAGATCCACGCCCGCTCGACGGGCCCGTACTCGATGATCACCCAGCAGCCGCTGGGCGGTAAGGCCCAGTTCGGTGGTCAGCGCTTCGGCGAGATGGAGTGCTGGGCCATGCAGGCCTACGGCGCGGCCTACACGCTGCAGGAGCTGTTGACGATCAAGTCGGACGACGTGGTCGGCCGCGTCAAGGTCTACGAGGCGGTCGTCAAGGGCGAGAACATTCCGGAACCGGGCATCCCGGAGTCCTTCAAGGTCCTGCTGAAGGAGCTCCAGTCGCTGTGCCTGAACGTGGAGGTGCTCTCCAGCGACGGTGCCGCGATCGAGATGCGCGACAGCGAGGACGAGGACCTGGAGCGTGCCGCGGCCAACCTCGGCATCAACCTGTCCCGCAACGAGAACCCGTCGGTGGACGACATCGCGCACTGACGCTCGCCGCCGGCCCGCGGGTGAGCTCGCGGGCCGGCACCCGACCCAACCTGGCATGAGCCGGCCCCGGTCCGACCGGGGCGGCACCTTCCGACCAAGGGAGAAGACCCGACGTGCTTGACGTCAACTTCTTCGATGAACTCAAAATCGGCCTCGCCACGGCCGACCAAATCCGCCAGTGGTCGTACGGCGAGGTCAAGAAGCCCGAGACCATCAACTACCGCACCCTGAAGCCGGAGAAGGACGGGCTCTTCTGCGAGAAGATCTTCGGTCCGACCCGGGACTGGGAGTGCTACTGCGGCAAGTACAAGCGCGTCCGCTTCAAGGGCATCATCTGCGAGCGCTGCGGTGTCGAGGTCACCCGCGCCAAGGTGCGCCGCGAGCGGATGGGCCACATCGAGCTGGCCGCCGCGGTGACCCACATCTGGTACTTCAAGGGCGTTCCGTCCCGCCTGGGCTACCTGCTGGACCTGGCCCCGAAGGATCTCGAGAAGATCATCTACTTCGCGGCCTACGTGGTCACCTCGGTCAACACCGAGCTGCGCCACAACGACCTGTCCACGCTGGAGAGCGAGGTCAGCGTCGAGCGCAAGCACATCGCCGACCAGCGCGACCAGGACCTGGAGGCCCGGGCCCAGAAGCTCGAGTCCGACCTGGCCGCGCTCGAGGCCGAGGGCGCCAAGAGCGACCAGCGCCGCAAGGTCAAGGAGAGCGCCGAGCGCGAGATGAAGCAGCTGCGCGACCGCGCGCAGCGCGAGCTCGACAAGCTCGACGAGATCTGGGAGACCTTCACCAAGCTGGAGCCGCGTCAGCTCATCGCCGACGAGACGCTCTACCGCGAGCTCTACGACCGCTACGGCGAGTACTTCACCGGCGGCATGGGCGCGGAGGCCATCCAGGCGCTGCTGGCCAACTTCGACATCAACGCCGAGGCGGAGGGTCTGCGCGAGACCATCCGCAACGGCAAGGGCCAGAAGAAGCTGCGCGCGCTCAAGCGGCTCAAGGTCGTCGCGGCGTTCCAGACCACCGGCAACGACCCGGCGGGCATGGTGCTCAACGCGGTGCCGGTCATCCCGCCGGACCTGCGTCCGATGGTGCAGCTCGACGGTGGTCGCTTCGCGACCTCCGACCTCAACGACCTGTACCGCCGCGTGATCAACCGCAACAACCGCCTCAAGCGGCTGATCGACCTCGGCGCGCCCGAGATCATCGTCAACAACGAGAAGCGGATGCTGCAGGAGTCCGTGGACGCGCTGTTCGACAACGGCCGTCGCGGGCGTCCGGTCTCCGGTCCGGGCAACCGGCCGCTGAAGTCGCTGTCCGACCTGCTCAAGGGCAAGCAGGGCCGGTTCCGCCAGAACCTGCTCGGCAAGCGCGTCGACTACTCCGGCCGTTCGGTCATCGTCGTCGGCCCGCAGCTGAAGCTGCACCAGTGCGGCCTGCCCAAGGAGATGGCGGTCGAGCTGTTCAAGCCGTTCGTCATGAAGCGGCTGGTCGACCTCAACCACGCGCAGAACATCAAGTCCGCCAAGCGGATGGTGGAGCGCCAGCGCCCGCAGGTGTGGGACGTGCTGGAAGAGGTCATCGCCGAGCACCCGGTGCTGCTCAACCGCGCTCCGACGCTGCACCGCCTCGGCATCCAGGCCTTCGAGCCGCAGCTGGTCGAGGGCAAGGCCATCCAGCTGCACCCGCTGGTCTGCGAGGCGTTCAACGCCGACTTCGACGGCGACCAGATGGCGGTGCACCTGCCGCTGTCCGCCGAGGCGCAGGCCGAGGCCCGGGTGCTGATGCTGTCCAGCAACAACATCCTCTCGCCGGCCTCCGGTCGGCCGCTGGCGATGCCGCGTCTGGACATGGTCACCGGCCTGTACCACCTGACCAAGCAGGTCGACGGCGCCACCGGCGAGGGCCAGGCGTTCTCCTCGGTCGGCGAGGCCATCATGGCCTACGACCTGGGCAACCTGGACCTGCAGGCCAAGGTCAAGATCCGGCTGCGCGACGCGGTCCCGAACGCCGAGCAGATGCCGGAGGACTGGGAGCCGGGTCAGCCCTGGATCGCCGAGACGACGCTGGGCCGGGTCTGGTTCAACGAGCTGCTGCCGGACGACTACTCGTTCGTCGACGAGCTGCTGCCGAAGAAGAAGCAGGCGGCGATCGTCAACGACCTCGCCGAGCGGTACCCGATGGTCGCCGTCGCCCAGACGCTGGACAAGCTCAAGGACGCCGGCTTCTACTGGGCCACCCGCTCGGGCGTGACCGTGTCGATCTCGGACGTGGTCGTGCCGGAGAGCAAGACCGAGATCTTGGACAACTACGAGTCCAAGGCCGACCAGGTCGAGAAGCGGTACCGCCGCGGTGCGCTGTCCTACCAGGAGCGCAACGCCGAGCTGGTCAAGGTGTGGACGGCGGCCAAGGACGAGGTCGCCGAGGCCATGGAGAACAACTTCCCGGACAACAACTCGATCTCCACGATCGTGAAGTCCGGTGCCGCCGGTAACATGACCCAGGTCGTGCAGCTGGCCGGTATGCGTGGCCTGGTGTCCAACCCGAAGGGCGAGTACATCCCGCGCCCGATCAAGGCCAACTTCCGCGAGGGCCTGTCCGTGCTGGAGTACTTCATCTCCAACCACGGTGCCCGCAAGGGTCTGGCCGACACGGCGCTGCGCACCGCGGACTCGGGTTACCTGACCCGTCGTCTGGTCGACGTCTCGCAGGACGTCATCGTTCGCGAGGACGACTGCGGCACCGAGCGCGGCATCAAGATGCCGATCGCCGACAAGCTGCCGGACGGCAAGCTGGTGCGTCACCAGCACGTCGAGACCAGCGTTTACGCCCGGACCACCGCCGAGGACGTCACCGACGCCGAGGGCAACGTGATCATGGCCCGCGGCTCGGACCTGGGCGACCCGGCGATCGAGAAGCTGCTCCAGGCCGGCGTCACGAAGGTCAAGGTCCGCAGCGTCCTGACCTGCGAGTCCGGCGTGGGCGTCTGCGCGGTCTGCTACGGCCGCTCGATGGCCACCGGCAAGCTGGTCGACGTCGGCGAGGCCGTCGGCATCGTCGCCGCCCAGTCCATCGGTGAGCCGGGCACGCAGCTGACCATGCGCACCTTCCACCAGGGCGGTGTCGCCGGTGACGACATCACCACCGGTCTGCCGCGTGTCCAGGAGCTGTTCGAGGCCCGCGTGCCGAAGGGCAAGGCGCCGATCGCCGACACCTCCGGCCGCATCCGGCTGGAGGACAACGACCGCTACTGGAAGATCACGATCATTCCGGACGACGGCGGCGAGGAGATCGTCTACGACAAGCTGTCCAAGCGGCAGCGGCTCGCGGCGATCTCGGTGGACGGCACCGAGCGGCAGATCTCCGACGGCGACCACGTCGAGGTCGGTCAGCAGCTGCTGGAAGGTGCGGTCGACCCGCACGAGGTGCTGCGCGTGATGGGCCCGCGCGAGGCCCAGCTGCACCTCGTGGACCAGGTGCAGGAGGTGTACCGGTCGCAGGGTGTGGGCATCCACGACAAGCACGTCGAGGTCATCGTCCGCCAGATGCTGCGCCGGGTCATCATCATCGACTCGGGTGCCACCGAGTTCCTGCCCGGTTCGCCGGTCGAGCGCTCGCAGTTCGAGGGCGAGAACCGCCGCGTCGTCGCCGAGGGCGGCGACCCGGCCTCCGGCCGTCCGGTGCTGATGGGCATCACCAAGGCGTCGCTGGCCACCGAGTCGTGGCTGTCGGCGGCCTCCTTCCAGGAGACGACCCGCATCCTCACCAACGCCGCGATCGAGGGCGCGAGCGACAAGCTGGTCGGCCTGAAGGAGAACGTGATCATCGGTAAGTTGATCCCGGCCGGTACGGGCATCAACCGGTACCGCAACATCCAGGTGCAGCCGACGGAGGAGGCTCGGGCCGCGGCCTACGCGATCCCGTCCTACGACGACAGCTACTACACCCCGGACGTGTTCGGCACCGGCACCGGTGCGGCGGTCCCGCTGGACGACTACGACTTCGGCCGCGACTACCGCTGAGGTCAGTAGCCAAGAACCCCCTGCCCGTCTCCTCCGGGCAGGGGGTTCTTTCACTCGCAGTTCTGCCTAGAACTGCCTGGGCACAACGGACTTTGAGCGCGTGCAGCTCCAGGCGGAACTGCGAGGCGGACGAAAGCCCCCGGCGAGGTGCCGGGGGCTTTCGCGCGGGTGGGGTCAGCTCTCGAGCTCGGCGAGGGCCTTGCGGACCCGTTCGACCTCGGCCTCGAGCTCGGCGAGCTTGGCCTCGTGCTCCTGGCGGGCCTTGTTCAGCACGTCCTCGATGGTCTCGGAGATGTCGGTGTGCAGCTCGGCCGCGGCCTTGGACACGGCGGCGGCCGGGATCTGCAGGCCCTGCACGACGCGCTTGCCCGCGTGCAGCAGGTCGGCCTGCCACTCGCCGTCGGCGGTGCCGGTGACCGTCAGCGTCAGCTCGACGGTGCGGGTCTTCTTCGCGGTGCTCTTCTTGCGGGTCTGCTTCTTCGGCGCGGGCGAGTCGGCGACCGGCTTGTCGGCGGACTCGGTCCCGGTGGAAGCGGACGTGCCGTCGGTCGCGGTGGACTCGGCGGCGGGGGCGGACTCGGCAGACGGGGCGTCGGAAGCGGCCGCTCCGGTCGCGGGGGCCTCGGCCGCCTCCTGGGACGCGGTTGCTTCGGCCTGGTTGGTCTGCTCTTCGGTCAACGTGTCTCCTGTGAATCGAGAGAGGGGCACCCAGAATAGAACAGGTGTTCCCAACGGGTGTGGCGGGACGTGCGGGTCGCGCGCGGGCATCGCACGATCGTGTTATCGCCGCAGGACCGCCGCCAGCGCCCGCAGCGCGGGTTCGAAGTCGTCGTCGGCGGGAGCCGCGTACCCGACGATCACGCCCGGCGGTCCGCCGCCGGGGCGCACCCGGTGCGGGCCGAGGACTTCGAGGTCCACCGACTCCGCTCGCGCCCGCGCGAGGACCTCGACCTCGGTGAGCCCGTCGAGCCGGAGGGCGAGGTGCAGTCCCGCCGCGATCCCGGACGGGTGGGGCGGGTGGTCCACCCGTTCGAGCAATCGCTCCCGGCGCTGCCGGTAGGTCGCGCGCGAACGGCGGACGTGCTGATCGTAGGCCCCCGCCGAGACGAGCTCGGCCATGGCCAGCTGTTCGAACAGCGGCGCGTGGGACCCGCTGTGCCGCTTGAGCTCCCGGACCGGCTCGACCAGCCGCGGCGGCAGCACCAGCCAGGCCAGCCGCAGCGCGGGCGCCAGGGTCTTGCTCGCGGTGCCCGCGTAGACCACCCGCTCGGGCGCCATGCCCTGCAGCGAGCCCACGGGCGCCCGGTCGAAGCGGAACTCGCCGTCGTAGTCGTCCTCGACGATCAGCAGGTCCTCGTCCTTGGACCGCCGCACCAGCTCGGTGCGGCGCGCCGAGCTCATCGCCACGCCGAGCGGGAACTGGTGGGCGGGGGTGACCACCACGGCCGGTCCGCGCACCGCGCTCACGTCGAGGCCCTCGGCGTCCACGGGCGCGCCGCGCACCCGCATCCCGAACCCGGCCGGGATGTCGCGCAGCAGCGGTGCGGACGGGTCCTCGAAGTCGACCGAGGAGATCCCCTCGTCGGAAAGGGCCTTGCTGAGCAGCGACAACGCCTGCGTGTACCCGTTGCACACGATGACCTGCTCCGGGGAGGCGACGACCGCGCGCACCCGCGTGAGGTACTCGGCGAGCGCCTGGCGCAGCGCGGGATGGCCCTGCGGATCGCCGTAGTCGAGGTCCTCGTCGGGGAGGTCGCGCAGCGCCCGCCTGCTGGCCGCCAGCCAGTCCCGGCGCGGGAACGCGCTCAAGTTCGGGCGGCCGGGCCGGAAGTCCCAGCGCGCGGGCGGAGCGGGGGTTCGCGTCGGCGCGGCCGTGGGGGCCGTGGTCAGCTGCTCCGCGACGACGGTCGGCGCGCCCTGGCGGGCCAGCAGGAACCCCTCGGTGGAGAGCTGGTTGTAGGCCCGGGTGACGGTGCCCCGCGCGATGCCGAGCTCCTGCGCCAGCGAACGCGTCGAGGGCACCCGGCTGCCCGCGGGGAGCCGGCCGTCCCGGATCGCGGCGCGCGCGGCCTCGGCGAGGCCGTGGCTGTCCGGTCGGCCCGCCGGGAGATCGAGCACAGCGGACCACAACACGGGTCCGAGCTTACCGGCGCCGAGGAGTGATCCTCGCCGCACGCCGGAACCGGCCGAGCCCGCCGTCCTTCACACCTTCGATTGATAACGTTCTCGATCACGGCCTGTTCCATCGCGATCTGGGGAGATGTGGTGCCGGAGGAGTTCGGCGGGGATGTCGGGGCCACCGAGCGCATGGTCCGCGAGTGGCAGGAGCGGGCCACCGAGAAGGCCGAGAGGTTCGGGCGGATGCAGCAGCGGGTCGAGCAGATCTCGGTCACCGAGGCCTCCCGGGACGGGGCGGTTCGGGTGACCGTCTCCTCCAACGGCATGCTGCGGGACCTCCAGCTCGCGGAGGGCGCGAACAGCCGCCCGATGCCCAAGCTCGGTGCCGAGATCATGCGGCTCGTCCAGAGCGCTCAAGCCAGGATCCCGGACCTGATGCAGCAGGCCGTCGCGGACACGGTCGGCTTGCAGGACTCCGCCGCGCAGCACGTCGTCGACCAGGCGCGCAAGACCTTCCCCGAGCTGCCGGAGGGCGACCCGGAGCGGCCCGAGGGCCCGCGCGCCGACGGGGATCGCGGCGAGCGGCCGGCGGACTACCGGCCGCCGCGCAAGCGCGGGGGCCCGGAGGACGACTGGGACGACGACCTCGGCAACGGCTCGTTCCTGCGCTGACCTGGGGGACCCGTGCCCGACGAGATGAAGATCGTCACCGAGCGCCTGCGCGCGCACGCGTCCAAAGTGGATGGAGTGGTCGACGAGCTGCGGACCGCGGTCGACGCCTCGCAGCAGGTCTCGCTGAACAACGACGCCTACGGCATCATCTGCCGCCCGTTCGCCTGGATGCTCGACCCCGTCGAGAGCAACGGCGTGCAGACGCTGCGCAGCGCGGTCGAGTCGATGAGCGAGCTCGTCGAGAACGTGCGCGCCACGGCCGAGGACTACCAGTCCACCGACGACCGCAACCGCGACTTGATCCGGGGGGTCGAGTGAGCAACCCGCTCGTCGAGCAGGCCCCGGAGAACCCCGACGGGCCGGGTCCGCTCACCGAGGGCCAGGGCAGCGGTGGCTGGGGCCAGGGCATCGGCATCGCCGAATCGGTCAGCGACATCTCGCAGCTCAAGGACGGTTCCAGCTGGGTCGAGAGCGGTCTGGCCTGGGGCGGCGCGGCCATGGAGGGCGTCGGCCTCGCGGTCGACCCGATCGGCACCCTGCTCTCCTACGGCCTCTCCTGGCTGATCGAGCACGTCGAACCGCTCAACGAGGCCCTGGACTGGTTCGCCGGTGACCCGGACGGCGTCGGCGCCTACGCCAAGACCTGGGCGAACGTCTCGCAGGCGGTCAAGCAGGCCGCCGAGCAGTACGACGACGCGGTCCGCGCCGACACCTCCGACTGGCGCGGCGCGGCCGGCGACGCGTACCGCAAGCAGGCGGCGGAGAAGTCCGAAGCCCTGCACGGCGCAGGGGAGCTCGCCGACACGATCAGCTCGGTCGTGGAGATCATGGGGCAGGTCGTCGGCGGGGTGCGCGACTTCGTCCGGGACCTGATCTCCGACTGCATCTCCCGGTTGATCACCTACGCGCTGGAAGCGGTGTGCTCGTTCGGGCTCGCCATCCCGCTGGTGGCCGCGCAGGCGACCGCGTTCATCTCCAAGACGGTCGCCAAGATCGCCGAGGTCGTGTCCAAGCTGACCCGCACCTTGAGCAACGTCTCGCCGAAGCTGGCCAGGCTCGCCGAGGTGTTCGGCGACATCATGAAGACCCTGGGCGACCTGGGCAAGAGCGCGGCCAAGGGGGTCGGCAAGGTCGTCGACAAGCTCGACGTCGGCGGCAAGCTGGGCGACAAGCTCGCCGAGCCCGCGTGGAAGAAGGTCGACGACACCTTCGGCACCGACGTCGTGGGCAAGCACCACGCGAAGTTCGGCGATCCGAGCGCCCCCGACGGCGGGAGCGGTTCGGATTCCTCGGAAGGCGGCTCCGGGCCGGACTCCTCCGGTGGCAGGGGTGAATCGGGTGCCCGCTCGTCGCAGGGATCCTCCACCGACGGCGGCGCGGACGCGAGCACCGCGGGCAGCGACGCGGGTTCGGCCGATTCGTCGGGTGCTGCCGGGCCTTCGGGCGATTCGGGTTCGTCGGCTGCCGGGGGACGTTCCGACGTTTCGGAATCGTCGGATTCGCCCGATGCCGGCGGGCGTTCCGGCGACGGTGCTGGGGACGCGCGCACGACCTCGTCGGGTGGAGATTCGGTCGCGGATTCCGGTGCGGGCCCGCGGGATTCCCAGGGCCCATCCGATTCCGCCGCGAGCGGGCGCGCCGCCGACGGCGGGTCTCCGCCGGGCGGTCGCGAGCCCGAGGCCGCGCCCGCCGATCCGGGCCCGAGCCGGAACCCCGCAGGCGATTCCGGTCCGGCGTCGCCGAGCCCGGAGGCCCCGCAGGGCGGATCGCCGTCGTCCGGAGCTGGTTCGGCGACTCCTCCCGCCGATGCCCCGAGCGCTCCGGCGAGCACGACGGCGGCGTTCGCCGACGCCCCGCCCCGCGCCCCGGAAGCCCCGGCGGCGAACACCCCACCGCCGCCTCGCCCCGATCAACCGTCCTCCGCGGGCCAGGCGGGCGGCGCACCCGCCGCCCAGGCGGGCGGCCCGAACGCGCAGGCGGCACCGCGCCCCGACGCTCCGCGAGCCGGTGGTCCGGGCGGCTGGACCGGCACCCGGGGAAGCCCGGGAGCGCTGCGCAACGCCTTCGACGGGGGCGTCCCGGGCGGTCCGCAGCGCTCGGCGAGCGTCCCGACGCACCGGACGCCGGAGGCCGACCCGCGTCAGCCGGCCGAGCACGCCGCGCCGAGCGAGGACCGCGGTCGCTCGACCGCGGAATCGATGGCTCGCGAGCGGGAGCCGGAGGACCCGTTCCTGCACCGCTGGAACGCCGACCTGGCCGAGACCAGGAGGCCGGAGATCTCCGACGAGCTGCGCGAGAAGCTCGGCGGCCACTACCACTCGATCAAGAACACCCCGTCGGGCCTGACCATGGTCCCGCGGGGGGACGGGCCGTTCGGCACTCCGGCGAACCGGGAACCCCGCGCATCGGTCGACCCGAACCGCTTCACCGTCGAGGTCCACGGGACCCCCGGTGGTGTCCGCATCGGCGACGCGGACCTGACCGCGAAGGAGCTCGCCGAGGTCATCCGCGGCTCGCGCGGGTACCAGGAGGGAGCGCCGGTCCGGCTGGTCTCCTGCCGGACCGGCGCGGACGTGCCCGACGGTTCCAAGAACTTCGCCCAGCAGCTCTCCGAGGAGCTGGGCGTGGAGGTCCTGGCCCCGAGCACGGACGCCTGGGTCGACAACTACGGCAACGTCTACGCCTCCGAGTCCCGCGCCGAGTTCGAACCGAACGAGGCCGGGGCCCCGCAACCCAGGTTCGACGCACCCGGCGAGTGGCACAGCTTCCGCCCGGACGGCACCAAGGCCACCCACGAGAGCCCCATCCCCCCGGGCCACGACCCGAAGTGGGTCCGCCACGGCCAGCTCGCGGACGACGCGCACCGCCGCGGGGTCTTCGACAGGCTGCTCGGCAGGATGCGGGAGGAGGACTTCGGCGATCCGACGGCGGGGCACGCCCACGCCAACAACCCACCGCCGAACCAACCGACCCCGCATCCCCAGCAGCCGAACCAGGCCCCACCGCAGCAGGGCCAGCCCGCGCCGCAGTCGAACTACGGTCCGGCGCCGCAGCAGTGCTACGGCCCGGCGCAGCACGGCCAGCCGGTTCCGCAGTCGAACTACGGTCCGGCTGCGCAGCAGGGCTACGGCCCACCGCAGTCGAACTACGGTCCGGCGCCGCAGCAGGGCTACGGGCCTCCGCAGCCGAACCACGGCCCACCGCAGCAGGGCCAACCCGCGCCGCAGCAGGGCTACGGACCGACTGCGCAGCAGGCGCACGGCCCCACCAACCAGCAGATCGTCGCGGCCAGCGGCGGCCAGCCCACGCACGCCCCGAACCAGGGCCAGGGCGGTCACCCGCAACCGCCGCAGCAACACGCAGCACCAGCCCCGCAGCACCTGCCGCAGCAGGGCTTCCGCGCGCAGGCGCCCCAGTCGCCGTCCGCCGGAGCGCCCCGACCGCAGCGGGGATTCGCGCAGCCCGATGCGGCGCAGTCGGTGTCTCCGTCCTCGCCCCACAACACCGGGCGCCCGGCGGCGCAGACGCCGAGCGTCCCGCGCGCGCCGCAGAGCCCCGCCGCACCGCACCAGGCGAACGGCCCCGCGGCGCATCAGGGGCCGAACGGTCCGCGGGCTGCGCAAGGCCCTCGTCCACCAGCGCCGACGCCGACGGCGTCCCGCCCCGACGGACCGGGCCACGCGGACTTCGGCCCGCCCCGCACGACGACGGAAGCGCCGAGGTCGGCGAACGCGCAGAAGGTCTTCGACGACTTCGCGCCGTCCAGGTCGTCGGATCAGGCACCGGTGCGATCGACGAGCACCCGGGATGACTCCCGGGGGATCGACGACTTCGAGCCGAAACCGCACGACGGTCGTGGTGCGCGCGGTCCCGCGGACGGGGAATCGGCTTCGAGCAGCGACCCCGCCGAGCCGGAGAACCCGCAGCACCGGGGTCCGGCCGACGGTCGGGTCGACGAGACGTCGCGGGTCGGCGACGACGGCCGTGCCGTCGACCTGCCCACGGCACCCGACCGGGTCGCAGATCCCTCGACGGAGCTGACCCGGGAGTACCTCAACAACGCGCTGCAGGCCGAGCTCAGCCGTTCCAACCCCGCATGGGAAGGCCTGCAGGACGAGCACTTCACTCCCGGTGGAGAGCTACCTCCGGGACTGACGCGGGAGCCGCACGCGGGTGCGACCGCTGGTGCGATGGACGAGGTCGCCGTCGACGAGATCTACCCGGTCGTGTCCGACAAGCCCGGAGTCGTCTGGCGTCAGCCGGATGACTTCCTGCACCCCAAGAACGCGCTCTTCCGCTTGGACCTGCGCTCCGCGGAGCAGGTCATCGACGAGGCCGGCGGGTTCCGCTGCCGGGACCCCGAGATGGTCAACATCGGGGCGCACCTCGGGGTCAACGAGGTCCAGTCCGCCTTCGTGAGCACCTCGCGAAGTCCCGAGCACGCGGTGGGCAGGGAACCGGACCCGGAGAGCCGGCTCCCCAAGGGGCTGGCCAACTCGTCCGATGCGGAACTCGCCGAGTTCGGGGTGAAGCGGTTGCCCGGCGGCGGGTTCGAGCAGGTCGTGTACATGCACGAGATGTACCACCCGGGCGGCATCGACACGAACGCCACTTACCGCGATGCGAAGCAGATGTCGGGTTATCAGGAGGGCGAGGTGCTCCTCGTCGGCGGTGCTGACGCCGGGCACATCTACCGGAGCTGGCCGCGAGTCACGCGGTTCGACGGGGATGGCAAGCTGACCAGCGCGTTCGTGGGAGATCCCGTGGTCAACGCGGGGTTCAAGCATCAGCAGCCGCAGCCGTGACCCGCAGCACGCTCGGGGATGCCCCGGGCAGGGCGACGGCGAAGAATCGGCCCGCTGCGGCGCCGAACGGCGGAGGCGGGAGTCCACAGGCGAACGAGGTTCTGAGACATGGTTGACGGGTCGGCTGACGACACGGGTTACGACGAGGACCCGCGCGTCGCGCGCATCCACAGGAAGCAGGTGTTCAAGACGGACACCTTGCCGCCGATCAGCGAGCGGGCGCAGGAGTACGCGCGCACCCACCCGAACTCGTGGATGTACTACACGGACTCCAGCTTGCCGCCGGACGCGCCCGTGACGCTGAGCAACGTCACGGGCGGTCGGTACATCGACGAGCGCGGCGAGTTCACGCGCACCTGGATGAACCCGGATTTCGTGCCGCAGCCCGCCTTCGCGAAGCGGGAGTTCCACAACCACTTCGAGCTGGTGCTGTGGCGGGCTCTCTACGGCCACATCTCGATCGGGGACCTGGTGTGGGCCTTCGCCGAGAACAGCCATCTCGTGGTGGTCGATCCGCAGACCCGCAGGCCCGAGGTCGCCGAGCACGTCGACCACAAGTTCGGGCAGACCCGACGCGGCGTTCTGGTGTTCACCTCGGAGCCCCTGGTCGACCCGGCAGCCGGTCCGGTGCAGCTCATGGCGGGAACCGACATCCTCGACCTCTACGGCACGGACGAGGAGCTCTGGCTCCGCATCAACGACTCCCCGGAGGGGAACGGCCTCGGGGTCGAGTTCGGCATCGACGACATGGTGCTCCTGCAGAGGCAGAACCACGTGCACGTCGAGCGTCGCGCGGCGGAGCAAGAGGCCGCGGGGGGAAGCACGACCCGAACCGCAGCCGAAACCCCCGCGGCCCAACCCCAGCCCGGGCCGCCGGTGGATGCTCGGGAGCGGTTCTTCGGGTCGATGGTGGCCGGTGCCGTGGGGGATGCGCTGGGGTACGCGGTCGAGTTCCACGGCATCGGGATGATTCGGCGGCAGCACGGCGAGGGCGGGGTGACCGGGCCGGTTCTGCGCGGCGGGGTCGCGGAGATCTCCGATGACACGCAGATGATGCTGTTCACCCTCGAAGGGCTGATCCGGGCGCACGTCGCGCGCCGGATCGAGCCGCGGGACAACGATCCGGTTCCCGAGGTGCAGCACGCGTACCAGCGGTGGTTGCACACGCAGAACCGGCCGTGGGAGCACGCGGGCGGCCCGTACGCTCGCCGGTTGTCGCGTCCCGACGGGTGGTTGATCACCAACCGCGGTCTGTTCGCCGATCGGGCGCCGGGCAGCACCTGCATGTCGGCGCTGTTCACCTTCGCGCAGACGCATCAGCACGCCACTCCGCAGAACCGGATCAACGATTCCAAGGGCTGCGGCGGGGTCATGCGCGCGGCTCCGGTCGCGGTGTGGTCCAACGATCCGGGCGAGGTGTTCTTCACGGCCGCGCGGACCGCCGCGCTGACCCACAGCCACCCCAGCGGGTTCCTGTCCGCCGGGGTGCTCGCGGTGATCGTGCACCAGCTGCTCCGGGACGTGCCGCTGCGCGATTCCGTGCGCGTGGCGCGGGATCTGCTGGTGCGCTGGCCGGAGCACGAGGAGCAGCTGCGCGCGCTGGACGCGGCGGTCGCGTTGGCCGAGCGCGGACGGGTCTCGCCCGAGGAGATCGAGGAGCAGCTCGGTCAGGGCTGGGTGGGCGAGGAGGCCCTGGCCATCGGGCTCTACGCGGTGCTGGCCACCGACGATCTCCGCGACGCGCTGCTGCTGTCGGTGAACCACTCGGGGGACTCGGATTCGACGGGGATCGTGTGCGGCAACATTGGCGGCGCGGTGCACGGGATGCGGGCCGTTCCGCCGGAGTGGTTGCGGACCCTGGAACTGCGCGAAGTCATCGAGACCTTGACCAACGACGCGCTGGCCGAGTTCAGCCCCGGTCCGCCGACCGACCCGTCCTGGACGCAGCGCTACCCGGCGTGGTGAACCCCCGCGAACACTAGGGAGATCGTGATGACCCAACAGCAGCTGAGCTGGGCCGACCGATTCCGCGGGGCCATGCTCGGCGGTGCCGTCGGAGATGCCGTCGGCGCTGGCGTGCGCAACACCTCCACCGCCGAGATCCAGCAGTGGTTCGGCCCGCGCGGCGTCGCCGACTACCTGCCGGTCTACGGGCGGCGCGGGGCGGCCACCGACCTGTCCCAGCTGACCGTGTTCACGCTCGAGGGGCTGCTGCGGGCGAAGGCAGCCGGGGCGGGCGGTCTGCCGACCGAGTTCGTGTTCACCAACCACCTCCGCTGGCTGCACACCCAGGGCGTGCCGTGGGAGTACGCCATGGCCGCCTCGCTGAACACCGAACCGGCGCCCGCGAGCTGGCTGCTGGAGCGCCGCGAGCTGTACTCCACCCGCAACCCCGCCGGGTACGTGCTCGCGCTGCTCGGGCGGATGGCCGCGCGCTCCCCGCTGGGCGCCGACGGCAGGTTGTACCCGCCGGTGAGCTGGGACGGCGCCGCGGACTTCGCGGTGTGGGCCGCGCCCGCCATGGTGTGGTCGAACGTGCCGGAGGGCGTGTACTCGGCGGGCGCCGCGATCGCGAACCTGTGCACCTCGGGCGCGAACTCGATCGCTGCCGCCGGGCTGCACGCCGACGTGCTCGCGCAGCTCATCCGCGGCATCCCGCTGTGGGACGCGCTGACCGCCTCCGACCAGCGGCGCCTGAACACCGCCTACCCGGTGGCCGGGGTGCCCGCCGACGTGCGGCGGACCGTGCACGCGGCGATGTTCGTCGGCCAGCGCGGGGCGCTCCCGCGCCCCGTGGACATCGACATCGAGTTCGACGTGGTGGACAAGCCGGGCGAGCTGGGCATCGCCCTGGCCGCGGTCGGCGGCACGCGCACCTTCGCCGACGCGGTGCAGGTCGCGGTCAACCACTCCGCGGACAGCGCGGTCACCGGTGCCCTGGCCGGGCAGCTCGCCGGCGCGCTGCACGGTCCCGCGAGCATCCCGCCGCAGTGGCTGCACGACCTCGAACTGCGCGAGGTCCTCGACGTGCTGTGCCAGGACGCCACCGAGGCGTTCGCGCCGCCGCCTCCGCCGCAGTGGGCGCAGCGCTACGTCGGCGAGCCGCAGCAGAACGCGCCGCGCCGACTCGCCGCACCGGAGCGCACCGTGGAGGGCTCGGGCGAGCAGACCATGGTGCTGCCCGCGATCCCGGCCGAGGAGCCCGCGCCGGCGGAGCCGTCCGCGGAGACCGCGCGACGGTCGGTTCCCGTCGAGGAGCCGCCGCCGTTCGAGCCCGCCGCTTCCAGCGCCGGCGCGGCCACCTTCCCGGCTCCTCCCGTCCCGCAGGTCGGGGACGCCGAGAGCACCGCCGTGTTCGCCGCGGTCGGCACCGAGGAGTCCGCCCCGCGCGACCGCACGCCGATCGAGTTCGAGGTCCCGGAGCCTGCTGCTGAGCCGGATCCCGAGCCTGAGCCGGAGCCGG
>NZ_JBHTCJ010000004.1:200119-464933 GCF_042665275.1 Saccharopolyspora griseoalba
GGTGCCGGATACGCCGTTGGTGGATTTGGAGCCGGAGCCTGCTGCTGAGCCGGATCCCGAGCCTGAGCCGGAGCCGGTGCCGGATACGCCGTTGGTGGATTTGGAGCCGGAGCCTGCTGCTGAGCCGGATCCCGAGCCTGAGCCGGAGCCGGTGCCGGATACGCCGTTGGTGGATTTGGAGCCGGAGCCTGCTGCTGAGCCGGAACCGGAGCCTGAGCCGGAGCCGGTGCCGGATACGCCGTTGGTGGATTTGGAGCCGGAGCCTGCTGCTGAGCCGGAACCGGAGCCTGAGCCGGAGCCGGTGCCGGACACGCCGCTGGTCGATCTCGAACAGGAGCCGGAACCGGAGCCCGAGCCCGAGCCGGAAGCCGAGCCGGTGCCGGACACCCCGCTGGTCGATCTCGAACCGGAACCGGTCGCCGAACCCGCACCGGAACCGCCCACCGATGCCGCGCCGGTCGATCCCGAACCGGAGGAGCAGGCGGAAGAGATCGAGCCCGAGCAGGCCGAGGAGCAGCCGCTGCCGCGCCGGTCCCCGGTGGACATCGAGGTCCCCGTGGTCGACGTCAGCGGTATCGGCGCGCCGTCGAGCAGCGACGACGTGGACAGCGCGCCGAAGCGCGAATCCGCCGACCCGCGCTTCGGCTGGGAATCCGATCCGGAGCGGGCCTTCGCGGCCGACGCCGACGAGCCGGAGCCGGGGGACGAGGACGGCCCGCGGGTCGACCTGGAACCCGAGCCGGCGCTCGCCTCGGGCCTGCCCGCGTTCGCACCGGAACCCACCGAGCTGTCCGAAACCCCCGACGAGGACGAGCAGGGTTCCGCTGGCACCGCCACGACCGAGGCAGCTGAGCCCGGGACCACCGAGCCCGAGGCAGCCGAGACGGCCGAGTCCGAGGTGGTCGGAGCGGACGCGACCGGAGTCGAGCCCGCGCGCTCCCCGGGCCCGGACGTCGCTGAGAAGGGCCTCGCTGACCAGGCGTTCTTCCCCGGCCGGGCAGCTGATCCGGGGTCGCGCGCGGCCGAGCGGGCCCCGGCGGTCCCGCGCGGCGGGCACGCCGTGGCCGACGGTCCCGGGGACGCCGCGCCCTCGCTGACCGAGCGGGTGCTCGGCTGCTTCCTCGGCGGCGGGCTGGGCGACGCCTACGGTTCGGACCTGGAGTTCGTCACCGCCGAGCAGATCACCGAGCGGTTCGGCCCGCAGGGCCCGCGCGGGCTGCGCGAGGCCTACGGCGCGCACGGGGCGATCACCGACGACACCCAGATGACCCTGTTCACCGCCGAGGGGCTGATCCGGGCCAGCGTGGCCGCGCGGAGCGGCGGGGACGCCGATCCGATCCCGCACGTCCAGCTGGCCTACCAGCGCTGGCTGCACACCCAGGGCGTCGAGTGGGACGCGGCGGTCGGGCCGTTCCGCACCGACCACCCGGCACCGGACGGCTGGCTGGTCGAGGTGCCGGGGCTGTTCAAGACCCGCGCGCCGGGTAAGACGATCTTCCGCGCGCTGACCCGCTTCGGCGACGGGCACCCGGCCGGCTCGCTCACCGAGCGGATCAACGACTCGAAGGGGTGCGGCGGCGTGATGCGCGCGGCACCGGCCGCGCTGTGCTCCACCGACCCCGCCGAGGCCTTCGAGCTGGGCGCCCGCACCGCGGCCATCACGCACAGCCACCCGGCCGGTTATCACTCGGCGGGCGCGCTGGCGGTGATCGTCCAGCAGGCGCTGCTCGGCCGGAGCCTCGACGACGGCGTGTGGTTGGCGCTGCAGGTGCTGGAGACCTGGGAGGGCGGCGAGGAGACCTCGGCCGTGGTCAAGGCAGCGGTTCAGCTCGCCGAGGAGGGCGTGCCCACGCCGCAGCGGCTGGCCGAGGTGCTCGGCGGCGGCTGGGTCGGCGAGCAGGCCCTGGCCATCGCGGTGTGCGCGGCGCTGGTCGGCGGCGAGGACGCCGAGCTGGCGCTGCGCGTGGCCGTGCACCACGACGGCGACAGCGACTCCACCGGCGCGATCTGCGGCAACATCGTCGGCGCCCTGCGCGGCGTGGGTGCGCTGCCGCTGGACTGGCTGGCCGAGCTGGAGCTGCGCGACGTCATCGAGCAGATGGCCCTGGACTGCGTGGCCGAGTTCGGCCGCGGCGGGTTCCAGCCGGGCCAGGCCGCCATCGAACCGCCCTCGGACTCCGACTGGGCCGAGCGCTACCCGGTCCGCAGCCGCGAGCCCGCGATGGCCGCCGAGTTCCCGCAGCCCAAGCCGGCCCCGCGCCGCCTCAACGGGGTGGCGCGGCACGAAGAGCACGAGGAGAACCGGTGACCCCGGGGGAGAACGTCGTCGTCCGGGAGGAGGAACCGCGGCCGGTGGGCCCGCGGTTCCCGGAGCGGGCCGGCTTCGGAAGCACGCCGGACCGCAGCGGCCAGCGCGAACGGCTCGTCCAGCAGCTGGGCGAGCTGCTCCCGGCCGGTGACGCCGAGCTCACCTGCACCGCGCTGGGCACCCGGCTGGAGGTCGCCGGCTCGGTCGGCGGCGAGCCCTGGCGGCCCACCGACGAGGTCGTGCGCCAGTTCGAGCGGCTGCGCGCGGTCTGCTACCTGCCCGGGACCGGCGCCTTCACCCGCGCCGCGTTCGCGGTGACCGGTCCGGAGCTCGACTTCCGCACCACCTTCGAGCAGCCCCGGTGGGACGGCGCCGACCAGCGCCACCACTTCGACGAGCTGCGGTACTTCCCGCGCGTCGAGGCGCCGGAGTGGCTGCTGGCCGCCGCCTGGGAGCACTTCGTCGAGCACCGCGCGGAACCGAGCGGCGGCCGGATCGCGATGGCGCCGCTCTTCGACGAGCCCGGACCGCAGGTGTTCCGGCCCGCGCTCCCGTTCGCCGAGAAGCAGCAGGTGATCAACTACCTGCTGGGCGGCGAGATCCTGCTGTCGGCCAACGGGGCGGACGCCGACGCGCTCGACCCCGCGCGTCCGCCCGAGGTGCCCAAGGCCTTCCACACCGACGGAGCCTTCGTCTGGCCGGTGTCGATGGCCTACTACCTGCGCGAGCACGACGTCGCCCCGCCGCGGGCCTTCCTCGACCACATCCGGACCCGGGGCTACCAGCCGCCGAAGCGGGTCAGCGACCACGCGCAGGCGCAGGCCAAGGCGCTGGTGCTCGGCGCGGAGCCGGAGTCGTTGCTGCCGCACGACCGGGCGGAGCTGCACAAGCGGTCCGTGGTGGCGCTCGCCGAGCAGGGCATCGGGGCCCGGTTCTACGAGTCGCAGCAGGAGGAGGACTTCTGGACCAAGACCCGCGACGAGCGGGGCTGGTGGCAGGTCGCCCGGGTGCTGCGCGGCGAGGTCGTCCAGCGCGCCGAGTTCCCCGACGAGCCGAGCGCTGCCGCCTACCTGGTCGGCGCGATGACCATGCACCGCGAGCGCTACCAGCGCCCGCAGGGCGACGTGCTGGGCGAGTTCGAGTGCCCGTGGCTGCCGTTCCCGGAGGACCCGCCGCTGTCGGCCTACGAGAACAGGACGATGGCCGTCCTGCCCGAGGGCGCCGAGATCGACCGCTTCGGCGATCCGTCGATGAACACCGCCTACGTGGCCGGCACCACGATCCCGCAGCGCGGTCTCCCTTCGGGGAGGCCCCCGGGCGAGTACCACCGCTACCGGGTCGTGCGCCCCTTCGAGGTCATCGCCGGCCAGGCGCTCCCGGCCAACGGCCAGGTGGGCGGCGGCACCGCCTACGTGCTGCCGAACCGGCTGACCGGTCTGGTCGAGGACGGCTGGCTCGCCGAGGTGTGAACCGGGAAACGGGCGGATCGGACCCGCTCGCCGGCCGTTGCGGGACGGCGGCCGGAGGTGTGGTGCGGATCTCGGCGTCCCGGAGCTCTTGCCCGTCTGGGTACAGTGGCTCTCGAAGGATGACGCGAGCTCGCACCTCAGCAGCGGCGCCGTGGTTGCCGCCGGGTGATCGAGCAGGTCAAGGGGGACCCCGTTTTGACCCTCTGAGAACGGGGCAGGTATCTTTGCTTATCGGACCCGACACCTATCGGGTCGATCCGCATGCCCGTGCATGACGTGGCTGTCCAGCTTCGGGCGGCCGCGGCAGCGCCGAGGATGTGTGGAACTCCTCCAGAACCCTCTGGGTCGTTCCCTTTTTC
Organism: Saccharopolyspora griseoalba; assembly: GCF_042665275.1. NCBI lineage: Bacteria > Bacillati > Actinomycetota > Actinomycetes > Pseudonocardiales > Pseudonocardiaceae > Saccharopolyspora > Saccharopolyspora griseoalba. Next base: position 204,256 of record NZ_JBHTCJ010000004.1, read on the forward strand.
GGGGTCACGCCGGGGCCGTGAGGCGAGGTAGAGGCCGACACGCCCGACCTCGTGGTGCGGAGGAGTCCCGAAACACAGTGCCTGAGAGGTGCTCGACGCCAGGGCACGCCGAAGCTCGAACGAGCGGCTGCTTGGTCGAGTACCCAGAAGACGCGAACGCTGACAGAAAGCCGGTCCATGCCCACCATCCAGCAGCTGGTCCGTAAGGGCCGCCAGGACAAGGTCGCGAAGACCACGACCGCGGCGCTCAAGGGGAGCCCGCAGCGGCGTGGTGTGTGCACCCGCGTGTACACGACCACCCCGAAGAAGCCCAACTCGGCGCTGCGCAAGGTCGCTCGTGTGAAGCTGACCAGCGGCATCGAGGTGACCGCCTACATCCCGGGCGAGGGCCACAACCTGCAGGAGCACTCGATCGTGCTCGTTCGTGGCGGCCGTGTGAAGGACCTCCCGGGCGTGCGCTACAAGATCATCCGCGGTTCCGCTGACACCCAGGGTGTGAAGAACCGTAAGCAGGCTCGCAGCCGCTACGGCGCGAAGAAGGAGAAGAGCTGATGCCCCGCAAGGGTCCGGCCCCCAAGCGGCCGCTGCACGCTGACCCCGTGTACGGCTCGCCGCTGGTCACGCAGCTGGTGAACAAGGTCCTCGTGGACGGCAAGCGCTCGCTGGCCGAGCGGATCGTCTACGCGGCCCTGGAAGGCTGCCGGGAGAAGACCGGCACCGACCCGGTCGTCACGCTCAAGCGTGCTCTGGACAACGTCAAGCCGAGCCTGGAGGTCCGCAGCCGCCGCGTCGGTGGCGCGACCTACCAGGTGCCGATCGAGGTGCGGGCCGGCCGGTCCACCACCCTCGCGCTGCGCTGGCTGGTCACCTACTCCCGGCAGCGCCGCGAGAAGACCATGGTCGAGCGCCTGATGAACGAGCTGCTGGACGCGAGCAACGGTCTCGGCGCGAGCGTCAAGAAGCGCGAAGACACGCACAAGATGGCGGAGTCCAACAAGGCCTTCGCGCACTACCGCTGGTGACGTCGGGTGGGTCTTGCCCGCCTGCGCACCGAATTCGACAGCTTGCACCTGTCACAGGACTAGCACCTGCTGTTAGGGAACGGGGAACGAACTCGTGGCACGCGACGTGCTGACGGACCTCACCAAGGTCCGCAACATCGGCATCATGGCCCACATCGATGCGGGCAAGACCACCACGACGGAGCGGGTCCTCTATTACACGGGGATCAACTACAAGATCGGCGAAGTGCACGACGGCGCCGCGACGATGGACTGGATGGAGGAGGAGCAGAAGCGGGGTATCACCATTACCTCGGCTGCCACCACCACCTTCTGGGGCGACACCCAGATCAACATCATCGACACGCCCGGCCACGTCGACTTCACCGTCGAGGTGGAGCGCTCGCTGCGCGTCCTCGACGGCGCCGTCGCGGTGTTCGACGGCAAGGAGGGCGTTGAGCCGCAGTCCGAGCAGGTCTGGCGGCAGGCCGACAAGTACGAGGTCCCGCGCATCTGCTTCATCAACAAGATGGACAAGCTGGGCGCCGACTTCTACTTCTCGGTCAAGACGATCGAGGAGCGGCTGAACGCCAAGCCGCTGGTCCTCCAGCTGCCGATCGGCTCGGAGTCCGACTTCGAGGGCGTCGTCGACCTGGTCCAGATGAAGGCTCTGACCTGGCGCGGCGACGTCGCCAAGGGCACCGAGTACGCGATCGAGGACATCCCGGCCGACCTCGCCGAGACCGCCGCGAAGTACCGCGAGCAGCTCGTCGAGTCCGTCGCCGAGTCCTCGGAAGAGCTCATGGAGGCCTACTTCGGCGGCGAGGAGCTGACCGAGGAGCAGATCCGCGAGGGCATCCGGAAGCTGACCCTGGACCGGGAGGCCTTCCCGGTGCTGTGCGGCACCGCGTTCAAGAACAAGGGCGTGCAGCCCATGCTCGACGCTGTCGTCAGCTACCTGCCGTCGCCGCTGGACGTCCCGGCCGTGCAGGGCACCCTGCCGGACGGCGAGACCCCGGCCGAGCGCAAGCCCTCCACCGAGGAGCCCTTCTCCGCGCTGGTCTCCAAGGTCGCGGTGCACCCGTTCTTCGGCAAGCTGACCTACATCCGGGTCTACTCCGGCAAGGTCTCCTCGGGTGCGCAGATCGTCAACTCGACCAAGGGCCGCAAGGAGCGCATCGGGAAGATGTTCCAGATGCACTCCAACAAGGAGAACCCGGTCGAGGAGATCCAGGCCGGCCACATCTACGCGGTGATCGGTCTCAAGGAGACCACGACCGGCGACACGCTCTGCGACTCGCAGAACCAGATCGTCCTCGAGTCGATGACCTTCCCCGAGCCGGTCATCGAGGTGGCCATCGAGCCCAAGACGAAGGCCGACCAGGAGAAGCTCTCCACGGCGATCCAGAAGCTCGCCGAGGAGGACCCGACGTTCCAGGTCAACCTGGACGACGAGACCGGTCAGACCATCATCAAGGGCATGGGTGAGCTGCACCTCGAGGTGCTGGTCAACCGCATGAAGACCGACTTCAAGGTCGAGGCGAACATCGGTAAGCCGCAGGTGGCCTACCGCGAGACGATTCGCAAGTCGATCGAGAAGTACGAGTACACGCACAAGAAGCAGACCGGTGGTTCCGGTCAGTTCGCGCGCGTGATCGTTCGGCTCGACCCGATCGAGCAGACTGCCGACTCGCCGTCCTACGAGTTCGACAACCAGGTCACCGGTGGTCGAATCCCGCGGGAGTACATCCCGTCGGTGGACGAGGGTGCGCAGGACGCCATGCAGTACGGCGTGCTGGCCGGCTACCCGATGGTCGGCGTGAAGATGACCCTGCTGGACGGCCAGTACCACGAGGTCGACTCGTCGGAGATGGCGTTCAAGGTCGCGGGTTCGATGGCGATGAAGGAGGCCTCGGCGAAGGCTTCCCCCGCGCTGCTCGAGCCCATGATGGCGGTCGAGGTGACCACGCCCGAGGACTACATGGGCGAGGTCATCGGCGACCTGAACTCCCGCCGTGGCCAGGTCCAGGCCATGGAGGAGCGCAGCGGTACCCGCGTCGTCAAGGCTCTCGTGCCGCTGTCCGAGATGTTCGGGTACGTCGGCGACCTGCGGTCCAAGACCCAGGGGCGCGCCAACTACTCGATGGTGTTCGACTCCTACGCCGAGGTTCCGGCCAACGTGGCTAAGGAGATCATCGCCAAGGCAACGGGCGAGTGACCCGCTGATGGGCGCCGGTTCGCCGGCCCCCATCATCGAGGCGACGCCTCGCGAAGGCGACCGGGGAGCAATCCCCTCCAATACGGCGGCGAGCGGGCCGGTCCGAAGTGGATCCGGTCCGCCCGTCACCTACCCGACAGGACTCCGCCTGGCACAACAAGTCGTACGGCGGAAAGTTAACAAGTCCAGGAGGACAATCCAGTGGCGAAGGCGAAGTTCGAGAGGGACAAGCCGCACGTCAACATCGGGACCATCGGTCACGTTGACCACGGCAAGACCACGCTCACCGCGGCCATCACCAAGGTTCTGCACGACAATTTCCCGGAGCTGAACCCCTTCACGCCGTTCGACGAGATCGACAAGGCGCCGGAGGAAAAAGAGCGCGGCATCACGATTCAGATCGCGCACGTCGAGTACCAGACCGAGGCGCGGCACTACGCCCACGTTGACGCCCCGGGTCACGCCGACTACGTGAAGAACATGATCACCGGTGCCGCCCAGATGGACGGTGCGATCCTGGTGGTCGCCGCGACCGACGGTCCGATGCCGCAGACCCGCGAGCACGTGCTGCTCGCCCGTCAGGTCGGCGTGCCGTACATCCTGGTTGCGCTGAACAAGGCCGACATGGTCGACGACGAGGAGATCCTCGAGCTCGTCGAGATGGAGGTCCGCGAGCTGCTGTCCGAGCAGGAGTTCCCGGGCGACGACGCTCCGGTCGTTCGCGTTTCCGCGCTGAAGGCGCTGGAGGGCGACGCCGAGTGGGGCCAGAAGATCGTCGAGCTCATGCAGGCCTGCGACGAGAACATCCCGGACCCGGTGCGTGCCACCGACCAGGCGTTCCTGATGCCGGTCGAGGACGTCTTCTCGATCACCGGCCGCGGCACCGTGATCACCGGTCGCATCGAGCGCGGTGTCATCAAGGTGAACGAGGAGGTCGAGATGGTCGGCATCAAGGAGAAGCCGATCAAGACCACCGTCACCGGTGTCGAGATGTTCCGCAAGCTGCTCGACGAGGGCCAGGCGGGCGACAACGTGGGTCTGCTGATCCGCGGTGTCAAGCGCGAAGAGGTCGAGCGCGGCATGGTCGTTGTGAAGCCGGGCACCACCACCCCGCACACCGAGTTCGAGGCGCAGGTCTACATCCTGTCCAAGGACGAGGGTGGCCGGCACACGCCGTTCTTCAACAACTACCGTCCGCAGTTCTACTTCCGGACCACTGACGTCACCGGTGTTGTGACGCTGCCGGAGGGCACCGAGATGGTCATGCCGGGCGACAACACCGAGATGTCCGTCCAGCTGATCCAGCCCATCGCCATGGACGAGGGCCTCCGCTTCGCGATCCGCGAGGGTGGCCGCACCGTCGGCGCCGGTCGCGTCACCAAGATCAACAAGTGACGTGACGGAAGGCCCGCCTCCTTCCGGGGAGGCGGGCCTTCCGCTGTCTTGCGGTGACTTCGGTCCCGCGAGGCGACCCCCGATTTGGGCTGGCACATGGCGGTGTGTCATCCTGTATGGGTTGCTCGCGCAGAGCAGCGGGATCGATGAGCCGCGGCAACGCGGCGTTCGATCGATCCGGCGGTTCTGGTGCGATATTCGCGCCCTTGTTCGGCGCTCCGGGATTCGCTCTCACGGAATTCGGGAACGCCCCCGGCTCAGGCCGGGGAGAGCGGGGCACAAGAAGGTGTACGGACCTCCGGGTCCACCCCATCGGCGACGTTCGAAGGGGACCGGTCTGCGGCCAGTGGCCGACACGCCCGACCGCGTGTACCGGGCATCGACAAACCTGAACAGGGGCGGACGACAGAGCTGTGACGGCTCCCGAATCGGGGACGACACCACGCTGAGGGCCGCGAGGGGCACCAGTGAGGTGCGTCCGCACCCGCACTGACCTAACCGCGGCACGAGACTAGAGGAACGGCAAGCCACCATGGCGGGACAGAAGATCCGCATCCGGCTCAAGGCCTACGACCACGAGGCGATCGACGCGTCCGCACGCAAGATCGTCGAGACCGTGACGCGCACCGGCGCTCGGGTCGTTGGGCCGGTGCCGCTGCCCACGGAGAAGAACGTCTACTGCGTCATCCGCTCCCCGCACAAGTACAAGGACTCGCGGGAGCACTTCGAGATGCGGACGCACAAGCGGCTCATCGACATCCTCGAACCGACGCCGAAGACGGTCGACGCGCTCATGCGCATCGACCTGCCGGCCAGCGTCGACGTGAACATCCAGTAAGCGGCGACGGAGTAGCTGGAGAGAACGAGACCAATGTCTGACAGGCAGATCAAGGGGATTCTGGGCACCAAGCTCGGCATGACCCAGGTCTTCGACGACAAGAACCGGGTCGTCCCGGTGACGGTCGTGCAGACCGGGCCGAACGTGGTCACCCAGATTCGGACCCCTGAGAAGGACGGCTACTCGGCCGTGCAGCTGGCGTACGGCGCCATCGACCCGCGCAAGGTGAACAAGCCGGAGTCCGGCCAGTTCACCAAGGCCGGCGTCACCCCGCGCCGCAACCTGGTCGAGCTGCGCACCGCGGACGCCGGCGAATACGAGGTCGGCCAGGAGATCAGCGCTGAGCTGTTCGAGGCCGGCGCGGTGGTCGACGTGGTCGGCACCAGCAAGGGCAAGGGCTTCGCGGGCACCATCAAGCGGCACGGTTTCCACCGTCAGCCGATGAGCCACGGTGCTCAGGCGGTGCACCGCAAGCCGGGTTCGATCGGTGGCTGCGCCACCCCGGGCCGCGTGTTCAAGGGCATGAAGATGGCCGGCCGCATGGGCAAGAACCGCGTGACCACGCAGAACCTGAAGGTGCACAAGGTCGAGAACGAGACCGGCCTGCTGCTGATCAAGGGCGCGGTGCCCGGCCCCAAGGGCGGCCTGGTCCTGGTCAAGAGCCCGGCTAAGGCGAAGGGTGGTGCGTGATGAGCCTGACGCTCGATGTCCGTACCCCGGACGGCAAGACCGACGGCACCGTCGAGCTGCCCGCCGAGATCTTCGACGCGCAGGCGAACGTGGCGCTGATGCACCAGGTCGTGGTGGCCCAGCTGGCCGCCGCGCGCCAGGGCACCCACGCCACCAAGACCCGCGGTCAGGTCTCCGGCGGCTCGAAGAAGCCGTACCGCCAGAAGGGCACCGGTAACGCCCGTCAGGGTTCGACCCGTGCGCCCCAGTTCGTCGGCGGTGGCACCGTCCACGGGCCGCAGTCGCGGGACTACACCCAGCGGACCCCGAAGAAGATGAAGGTCGCCGCCCTGCGCGGTGCCCTCTCCGACCGGGTTCGCGCCGGCCAGCTGCACGTGGTCACCGGCGTGGTCGAGGGCGAGAGCCCGTCCACCAAGTCGGCGAAGACCGCGCTGCGGAACTGGACCGAGGCCAAGAAGGTTCTGGTGGTGCTCGACCGCCACGAGGAGGAGAACTCGTGGTTGAGCCTGCGGAACCTGCAGAACGTGCACCTGATCGACCCGGGTCAGCTCAACACCTACGACGTGCTCAACAGCGACGACGTGGTGTTCTCCAAGGCTGCGTTCGAGCGCTTCGTCGCCGGGCCGGCCAAGGGCCGGTCGGTCAAGGCCGCCGCTTCTTCCGCTGAGGAGGCTGAGCAGTGAGCGCCGACCCCCGAGACATCATCATTGCGCCGGTGATCTCCGAGAAGAGCTACGGCCTGCAGGAGCAGGGCCAGTACACCTTCCTCGTGGACCCGCGCTCGAACAAGACCGAGATCAAGATCGCTGTCGAGAAGATCTTCGACGTGAAGGTCTCCGGCGTGAACACGATCAACCGCGAGGGCAAGCGCAAGCGCACCCGCACCGGGTACGGCAAGCGCAAGAACACCAAGCGCGCGATCGTCACGCTCTCTCCGGAGAGCAAGTCGATCGACATCTTCGGTGGACCGGCCGCCTGACGGTGCTGATTAGGACGAGGTTGCTTTAACGATGGGCATTCGCAAGCACAAGCCGACGACGCCGGGACGTCGTGGCTCTAGCGTGTCCGACTTCGCCGAGATCACCCGGACGGAGCCGGAGAAGTCGCTGGTGCGTCCGCTGAACCGCAAGGCGGGGCGGAACGCGCAGGGCAAGATCACCACGCGGCACAAGGGTGGCGGTCACAAGCGGGCTTACCGCGTGATCGACTTCCGCCGCAACGACAAGGACGGTGTGCCGGCCAAGGTCGCGCACATCGAGTACGACCCGAACCGCAGCGCCCGGATCGCGCTGCTGCACTACGCCGACGGCGAGAAGCGCTACATCATCGCGCCGAACGGTGTGCAGCAGGGCAACACGGTCGAGGCCGGTGCTCGGGCCGACATCAAGCCGGGCAACAACCTCCCGCTGCGCAACATCCCCACCGGTACCGTGATCCACGCGATCGAGCTCCGCCCCGGTCAGGGCGCGAAGATCGCTCGCTCGGCCGGTGCCCGGGTGCAGCTGGTGGCCAAGGACGGTCCGTACGCCCAGCTGCGGATGCCCTCGGGCGAGATCCGCAACGTGGACGCGCGGTGCCGGGCCACCGTCGGCGAGGTCGGCAACTCGGAGCACGCCAACGTCAACTGGGGCAAGGCCGGCCGCATGCGGTGGAAGGGCAAGCGCCCGACCGTCCGCGGTGTCGTCATGAACCCGGTGGACCACCCGCACGGTGGTGGTGAAGGCAAGACTTCCGGTGGTCGCCACCCGGTGAACCCGAAGGGTCGGCCGGAGGGTCGTACCCGCCTCCGCAAGCCGAGTGACAAGCTCATCGTCCGCCGCCGTCGCACCGGCAAGAAGCGCTGAGCAGGGAGGTAAGCAAACATGCCACGCAGCCTGAAGAAGGGCCCGTTCGTGGACGACCACCTGCTCAAGAAGGTGGACGCGCTTAACGAATCGGGCAAGAAGACCGTGATCAAGACCTGGTCCCGCCGGTCGACGATCATCCCGGACATGCTGGGCCACACCTTCGCGGTGCACGACGGCCGTAAGCACGTTCCGGTGTTCATCACCGAGGCCATGGTCGGGCACAAGCTGGGCGAGTTCGCCCCGACCCGCACCTTCAAGGGCCACGTCAAGGAAGACCGGAAGTCGCGGCGCCGCTGAGCGGGTCTGTGACACGAACGAGTAAGAGCAAGGGGTAGCAGGATGACAGCCCGTTCCGACTCCACTGCTGCGGAGGAATTCCCGCACGCAGTGGCACGGGCCCGGTTCGTCCGCGTGTCGCCGATGAAGGCGCGCCGCGTGGTCGATCTCATCAAGGGCCGGAGTGCCGCCGATGCCCTGGCCGTGCTCCAGTTCGCGCCGCAGACCGCCAGCGGTCCGGTGTCGAAGGTGCTCGCCAGCGCGATGGCCAACGCCGAGAACAACCTCTCTCTCGACCCCGAGACGCTGGTCGTGCGCCACGCGTACGTCGACGAGGGGCCGACGCTGAAGCGGTTCCAGCCGCGCGCGCAGGGCCGTGCGTACCGGATCCGCAAGCGGACCAGTCACATCACGGTCGAGGTCGAGTCGCGTCCCAAGGCGGCGGCCAAGTCCCGAAAGAGCCAGAAGGGGAGTGCCCGGTAGTGGGTCAGAAGATCAACCCGCACGGCTTCCGACTCGGCATCACCACGGACTGGAAGTCCCGCTGGTACGCCGACAAGCAGTACTCGGAGTACGTCGCGGAGGACGTCAAGATCCGCCGGCAGCTGTCTCGCGGTATGGAGCGCGCGGGTATCTCCAAGGTGGAGATCGAGCGCACTCGCGAGCGCGTCCGGGTGGACATTCACACCGCCCGGCCGGGCATCGTCATCGGCCGTCGCGGTGCCGAGGCGGACCGCATCCGCGGTTCGCTGGAGAAGCTGACCGGCAAGCAGGTTCAGCTGAACATCCTCGAGGTCAAGAACTCCGAGGCGGACGCCCAGCTGGTCGCGCAGGGCGTGGCCGAGCAGCTGTCCAACCGCGTGTCCTTCCGGCGCGCGATGCGCAAGGCCATCCAGTCGGCCATGCGCTCGCCGCAGGTCAAGGGCATCCGGGTGCAGTGCTCGGGCCGTCTGGGCGGCGCTGAGATGTCCCGCTCGGAGTTCTACCGCGAGGGGCGCGTGCCGCTGCACACGCTGCGCGCGGACATCGACTACGGCTTCTTCGAGGCCAAGACCACCTTCGGGCGCATCGGCGTCAAGGTCTGGATCTACAAGGGCGAGCTGGTCGGTGGCCTGAAGCAGAAGCAGCAGGAGTCCGAGGTCCGCCCGCCGCGCGGCGGTGGCGACCGGGACAACCGCGGCGGCCGCGGCGACCGCGGTGGCCGTCGTCGTGGCGGTGGCGACCGCGCTGCAGCTGACAAGTCCGCCAAGGCCGACAAGGCCGCGGAGGGCGAGCAGCCGCAGGCTGCTGCGGCTGAAGAGAAGACGGAGGGCTGAGACGTGCTCGTCCCACGCAGGGTGAAGTGGCGCAAGAGCCACGCGCCGAAGCGTAAGGGCTTCGCCAAGGGTGGCACCCGGATCAGTTTCGGCGAGTACGGCATTCAGGCGATCGAGCACGGCTACGTCACCAACCGGCAGATCGAGTCGGCCCGTATCGCGATCAACCGGCACGTCAAGCGTGGCGGCAAGGTCTGGATCAACATCTTCCCGGACCGCCCGATCACCAAGAAGCCGGCCGAAACCCGTCAGGGTTCCGGTAAGGGTTCGCCGGAGTCCTGGGTCGCCAACGTCAAGCCCGGACGGATCATGTTCGAGCTGACCTTCCCGAACGAGAAGACGGCGATCGAGGCGCTGACTCGCGCGGCGCACAAGCTCCCGATGAAGTGCAAGATCGTGTCCCGCGAGGGTGGTGACTTCTGATGGCAGCGGGTGTCACCGCATCCGAGCTCCGCGAGCTGAACAACGAGGAGCTCGTGCAGCGGCTGAAGGAGGCGAAGGAGGAGCTGTTCAACCTCCGCTTCCAGATGGCCACTGGTCAGCTGCAGAACAACCGGCGACTGCGCACCGTCCGGCAGGACATCGCCCGGATCTACACCATCATGCGCGAGCGCGAACTGGGCCTGACGGTTTCCCCCGAAGGCGCTGAGGAGGGCGCGGCATGAGTGAGAAAGGACAGGGCGTGGAGGAGCGCAACCGCCGCAAGGTGCGCGAGGGCTACGTCGTCTCGGACAAGATGAACAAGACGATCGTGGTCTCCCTCGAGGACCGCAAGAAGCACGCCCTCTACGGCAAGGTCATGCGGCAGACCACCAAGGTCAAGGCGCACGACGAGGCCAACACGGCCGGTGTCGGCGACCGGGTGCTGCTGATGGAGACCCGTCCGCTGTCGGCCGACAAGCGCTGGCGGCTGGTCGAGGTCGTGGAGAAGGCCAAGTAACTTCGGCAGAGCGGCGTGGGCGACAATGTTCTTCGCTCATGCCGTCCTGCGGGGTGCGGGTTCTTCCCGCATCCGTCGAGCACGTTGCACAGCCGGCCGGTCGCGGCGTTCTTCCTCCGGGGAGTTCAGCGGTCCGGCCGGTTCGCGTGCCGGAAGTTGACCGCGCGCGTCAGGTCGGCAATTTGGCGCGCCAGAGTGTGCCCGGGCACGAGGTTCGGGCACTTAGGGTCAGGAGTCATCAAGTGATCCAGCAGGAGTCGCGACTTCGCGTCGCCGACAACACCGGGGCCAAGGAGATCCTCACGATCCGTGTCCTCGGTGGGTCGGGGCGTCGTTACGCGGGCCTCGGGGACATCATCACGGCGACCGTCAAGGAAGCCATCCCGGGTGCCGGAATCAAGAAGGGCGATGTGGTCAAGGCCGTCATCGTCCGGCAGAAGAAGGAAAGGCGTCGTCCGGACGGTTCGTACATCCGGTTCGATGAGAACGCCGCCGTTCTGGTCCGCCCGACCGGCGAGCCGCGCGGTACCCGGATCTTCGGACCGGTTGCCCGCGAGCTGCGCGACAAGAAGTTCATGAAGATCATCTCGCTCGCGCCGGAGGTGTTGTGATCATGAAGATCAAGAAGGGCGACACGGTCGTCGTCGTCTCCGGTAAGGACAAGGGTGCCAAGGGCAAGGTCATCCAGGCCATGCCGCAGCAGAACCGCGTCCTGGTCGAGGGTGTCAACCGGATCAAGAAGCACACCAAGGTCTCGCAGAGCGAGCGCGGTGCGCAGTCCGGCGGCATCGTGACGCAGGAAGCCCCGATCCACGTGAGCAATGTGATGGTCGTGGACTCCGACGGCAAGCCGACCCGCGTCGGCTACCGCATCGGTGAGGACGGCAAGAAGGTTCGCATCTCGCGTCGCAACGGTAAGGACATCTGATCATGACCACGACTGAGAAGATCGTCCCCCGGCTCAAGACCCGCTACCGCGAGGAGATCCGCCAGGCGCTGAACGAGGAGTACGAGTACTCCAACGTGATGCAGGTGCCCGGCCTGGTCAAGGTCGTGGTCAACATGGGTGTCGGCGACGCCGCGCGGGACAGCAAGCTGATCGAGGGCGCCGTTCGCGACCTCGCCGCCATCACCGGTCAGAAGCCCGAGGTCCGCCGGGCCCGCAAGTCCATCGCGCAGTTCAAGCTGCGCGAGGGCATGCCGATCGGCGCGCGGGTCACCCTGCGCGGCGACCGGATGTGGGAGTTCCTGGACCGCCTGGTCACCATCTCGCTGCCGCGCATCCGCGACTTCCGCGGTCTGTCGGGCAAGCAGTTCGACGGCCGGGGCAACTACACCTTCGGCCTCAACGAGCAGTCGATGTTCCACGAGATCGACCCCGACTCGATCGACCGGCCGCGCGGCATGGACATCACCGTGGTTACCACGGCGACCAACGATGACGAGGGCCGGGCGCTGCTGAAGCACCTGGGCTTCCCGTTCAAGGAGAACTGAGCGATGGCGAAGAAGGCGCTGGTTCACAAGGCGGCCCAGAAGCCGAAGTTCAAGGTTCGCGGCTACACCCGCTGCCAGAAGTGCGGGCGTCCGCGTTCGGTGTTCCGCAAGTTCGGGCTGTGCCGGGTGTGCTTCCGCGACATGGCCCACGCCGGCGAGCTGCCCGGCGTGAGCAAGTCCTCCTGGTGACGTTCCGCCTGCCGAGGGCGCCCCGGCTGTCCGGTGGATCCGGACGTGCCGGTACCCTCGGCAGGCGTTACCAGGGCTGATGCCCGCGCTCCGCGGCGAACGCCGTACTTGAGAACGCGTAATGGTTGAGGGCCCTGCCGGACGGGCAGGTGACCCCGAACTTCGTCCAGGCCAGAGTCCAGACGCTCACCCGCCGGGTGGGACGTGGTCGGGGCTCATCGGAACCAGACGAGAAAGGTAGAGCAGGTCATGACGATGACCGATCCGATCGCAGACATGCTGACACGTCTGCGGAACGGGAACTCGGCATACCACGACGAGGTCGTGATGCCGCACTCCAAGCTGAAGGCGAACATCGCCGAGGTCCTCAAGCGGGAGGGCTACGTGTCCGGTTCCCGCACCGAAGAGGGCGAGAAGGGCAAGCAGCTCGTCGTCGAGCTCAAGTACGGCCCGAACCGCGAGCGGAGCATCGCGGGCCTGCGCCGGGTCTCCAAGCCCGGTCTGCGGGTCTACGCCAAGTCCGACAACCTTCCCAAGGTGCTGGGCGGTCTGGGCGTCGCGATCATCTCGACCTCCGGCGGTCTGCGGACCGACCGGCAGGCCATGAAGGACGGCGTGGGCGGGGAAGTCCTCGCCTACGTCTGGTAAGGGAGGAGGAGCGGCTATGTCGCGCATCGGAAAGCTGCCGATCACCGTCCCCTCCGGCGTCGAGGTGGCTATCGACGGCCAGGCGGTGAGCGTGAAGGGCCCCAAGGGCGCTCTCGAGCACCGGGTGTCCGAGCCGATCGTCGTCGAGAAGGACGAGGACGGCGCGGTGCTGGTCAAGCGCCCGGACGACGAGCGGGAGTCCCGCTCGCTGCACGGCCTGACCCGCACCTTGGTCAACAACATGGTGATCGGCGTCAGCAAGGGCTTCCAGAAGGACCTGGAGATCCAGGGCGTCGGTTACCGAGTGCTGCAGAAGGGCGCGAACCTCGAGTTCAACCTCGGCTACAGCCACCCCATCGTGATCGAGCCCCCGGAAGGCATCGAGTTCGCGGTCGACGGCCCGACCAAGCTCTCGGTCAAGGGCGTCGACAAGCAGCTGGTCGGCGAGATCGCCGCCAGGATCCGCAAGCTGCGCAAGCCCGACCCGTACAAGGGCAAGGGTGTCCGGTACGCGGGTGAGAACATCCGCCGCAAGGTCGGAAAGACGGGTAAGTGACCATGAGCGAGACAGCTACCAAGCGCACGCCGGTTGGCAAGGACATCTCGACCCAGCGTCGGCTTGCCCGGGCCAAGCGGCACACGCGCATCCGGAAGAAGATCGTCGGCACCGCCGAGCGCCCGCGTCTGGTCGTCACCCGGTCGCTGCGCAACATCACCGCGCAGGTCATCGACGACACCAAGGGCCACACCCTGGTCTCGGCCACCAGCCTGGAGCAGGACCTGCGGGGCTTCGAGGGCGACAAGAAGGCCATGTCGACCAAGGTCGGCGAGCTCGTCGCCGCTCGCGCCAAGGACGCCGGCATCGACAAGGTCGTGTTCGATCGCGGCGGTAACGCCTACCACGGTCGGGTGGCCGCGCTGGCCGACGCCGCCCGTGACGGCGGTCTGGAGTTCTGACAAGTGCGCAAGAACGAGAACGGAAGGGACGCCTGATGCCTGGACGCACTCGGCGTGAAGGCGGGGAGTCCGGCGGCAAGGACCGCCGGGACCGCCGCGACGGCGGCCGTGGCGGGGCGGCCCAAGAAAAGACCCCGCAGTTCGAGCGTGTTGTGACCATCAACCGCGTCGCGAAGGTCGTCAAGGGTGGTCGGCGCTTCAGCTTCACCGCCCTGGTCGTCGTCGGCGACGGTGACGGCATGGTCGGTGTCGGCTACGGCAAGGCCAAGGAAGTTCCGGCCGCGATCGCCAAGGGCGTCGAGGAGGCGAAGAAGAACTTCTTCCGCGTCCCGCGCCTGGGCGGCACCATCACGCACCCGGCTCAGGGCGAGGACGCCGCGGGCATCGTCCTGCTGCGCCCGGCCAGCGCCGGTACCGGTGTCATCGCCGGTGGCCCGGTGCGCGCGGTGCTGGAGTGCGCCGGCGTCCACGACGTGCTGAGCAAGTCGCTGGGCTCGGACAACCCGATCAACATCGTGCACGCCACGGTCGATGCGCTGAAGCAGCTGCAGCGGCCGGAGGAGGTCGCGGCTCGCCGCGGCCTGCCGCTGGAGGACGTCGCTCCGGCGTTCATGCTGCGTGCGCGCGCTGCCGGGACGGGGGTCTGATCGACATGGCTCAGCTGAAGATCACCCAGGTGCGTGGTCTGGTCGGCACTCGTCAGAACCAGCGCGACACCATGCGCACCCTGGGGCTCCGCAAGATCCGTCAGTCCGTGACGCGTCCGGATGACTCCAACGTCCGCGGCATGATCAAGACCGTTTCCCACCTGGTGACGGTCGAGGAGGTCGACTGACATGGTCATCAAACTGCACGACCTGCGTCCGGCCCCTGGTTCCAACAAGGACAAGATCCGCGTCGGCCGCGGTGAGGGCTCCAAGGGCAAGACCGCCGGCCGCGGTACCAAGGGCACCAAGGCCCGCAAGACCGTCTCCCCTCGTTTCGAGGGTGGGCAGATGCCGATCCAGATGCGGCTCCCGAAGCTCCGCGGCTTCAAGAACCGCTTCCGCACCGAGTACCAGGGTGTGAACATCGGCAAGCTGGCCGAGGCGTTCCCGGAGGGCGGCACCGTCGGCATCGACGAGCTGGTCGCCAAGGGCCTGGTCAAGAAGAACGAGCTGGTGAAGATCCTCGGCGACGGGGACCTCGAGGGCGTCAAGCTGGACGTGAGCGCGCACGCGTTCACCGGCTCCGCCCAGGAGAAGATCACCGCCGCAGGCGGCTCGGCCACCAAGCTGGAGCGCTGAGGCGAGAGCTTCGCACCACGAGGGCCGGTCTACCCATCGGGTAGGCCGGCCCTCGGTCTTTCGCGGCCCGGGATCCGCGCGCCCGGATCCCGGGCTGAACCGATCGTGCACGGCCCGGACCACGTGACCGGTTCACCGCTTTCCGCTAGTGTTCATTGCATGGCTGACCTGGTTTTTTCCAGGTTTCCCGGATCCCCCCGCTGAGCCCAGCTCCCGCGCATCCGGCCGGTCGAGCACCCTGCTCCGGGAGGTTTCAGGCAAAGGTCTGCACCATTTGCCCGCCTTCGTCTGTGTCGCGGTCGTCCCGCCGTTCCTAGATTCATCCGGGCCGCCCCACCTGGGGCGGCGTGAACTGGAGGAACGCAGAGGAGCGACGGCACATGCGAGTACGGCACGAGGGGCGGGGCGCCGTGTTGGCGATCGTCGCCCTGCTGGCCGCGGCGATCCCGGGCACGGCCATGGCGAGCACGTCCGCCGCGGCGCCGAAGCCGCCGCGGCACTGCAGCTTCTTCTACAGCACCGGCGCGACCAAGTGCTACGGCAGCTTCGCGGAGGCGACCCACCAGTCGCGGTCGCGCGCGGCCGGCGGCGACGTCATCCAGGCGACGTTGTTCGACGGCGAGAACTTCAGCGGCGGCAGCTTCACCGTCTACGGCTCCGAGCTGTGCGAGAAGGACGGCGTCGTCAACTTCCAGATCAACCTGCCCGACGGCTGGAAGGACGTCGTGACCTCGGTGCAGCCGTGGGGCAACTGCTGGATCTGGCTGTACCCCGAGCCCGACCTCGGCGGTGATCGGGACGGGCCGTTCAAGGAGAACACCTCCCACGTCGGTGACCTCATGAACGACCGCACCGAGTCGGTCGGCCTGAGCTGAAGGAGCGGAACATGCGCACCCGACCCGTCCGCGCCCTGCTCGCCTCGGCGAGCGTGGCCGGCGCGATGATCCTGCCCGCGACCGGAACCGCCACCGCCGACGACGGACCCACCGTCCGCGAGCTGCTGGAGAAGTGCGACAACGGCACCGACGTCTGCGAGTTCCACCCGGAGGGCGAGCCGGAGTACTTCACCGCCGACGCCGAGCAGGTCGGCGACCCGGTCTACAACTGCACCCCGGGCCCCCAGCGGTCCTCGGTCGCCTGGTCGGACACCACGTCGCAGAGCAACAGCGTCGGCTTGTCGATGACCACCGAAGCCGGCTTCGGCAAGGTCTTCGCGGTCTCCTACGAGCAGAACTACGAGCACACCTGGGAGGAGTCGCACACCGAGTCGCAGACGACCTTCGTCACGACCGGTTCGCACCAGGTCGGCTGGGTGGAGCGGGCGGCGCAGATGCAGCGCGTCCGCGGGACCTACGAGCTGCACTTCCCGGACGAGTTCCACGACCACTACATCTGGTACGTGCACGACTTCGAGGTAACCGGCCCGGCTCCGGAACCGTCGTCGGCGGTCAGCCAGCACGCGCGGGACATGACCCGGGAAGAACTGGACGCCTGCCCGTGACGACCGAGAGGACTCCCGCGATGAAGCGCATCGCCGCGACCTGCGCGTCGGCGCTCGGGGCCGTCTTGCTGCTGGCCCCGCCCGCGTCCGCCGCGGACGAGCCGACCGTTCGCGAGCTGCTGGAGAAGTGCGACAACGGCACCGACGTCTGCGAGTTCCACCCGGAGGGCGAGCCGGAGCACTACCAGAACACCTCCGAGCCGGTCGGCGCGCCGGTCTACAACTGCACGGATCGGCAGCAGCTGATGAACGTCTCCTGGTCGGACGGCACCGCGGAGAGCAACAGCGTCGGCATGTCCATGTCGGCGGGCTTCGGCGAGGTGTTCAAGGTGACCTTCGAGGCCACCTACGGCCACGCGTGGCGCTCCGAGCACACGGAGTCGCAGACCACCTTCATCGAGGTCCGGCCGGGCGAGGTCGGGCGGGTCTACCACGGCGCGAAGATGCAGAAGGTCAAGGGCAGCTACGAAATGCACTTCCCGGACGAGTTCCACGACCACTACATCTGGTACGTGAACGGCTTCGAGGCCTACGGTCCGGCCGACGATCAGGGCGGCACCGTCACGCAGTCGACGCGCCCGATGACCGAGGAGGAGCAGCAGGCGAACTGCGGCTGATCCCGCATCGCCGCGCCGCTGGCGGGTTCGACCCGCGCGGGGCGGCGGAGTCGCAGGTCAGCGTGGGAAAAACGGCAACCGCGTTCGCTCGTGCGCGGTTGCCGCAGCTTGGTCGGACGTTGCGAAACGTTGATCGTCGTGAAGGATCGGTCGCTGTCCGTATCCGGTTTCCCGCCTGCTAAAGTCGCGCAGTAGTGCCGTGGCTTCCCCGCTCGGGGAGGGGCGGCACCGCTACTGGAGTTTCCCGCCGCGCCGGCTGATGGAAGCCGGCCGATGTCTTCCCGGCCGGTTCCGACCGGCTCGCGTACAGGAGGTTCGCGTGCTCGGCGCCTTCCGCTCGGCTCTGGCAACGCCGGACCTGCGCCGCAAGATCCTGTTCACTCTGGGAATGGTGGTGCTCTACCGCGTGGGCGCGACGATCCCGTCGCCCGGCGTGAGCTACCCCAACATCCAGCAGTGCATCCAGCAGATCCAAGGCAGCGGCTCCGAAAGCGTCTACTCGCTGCTCACGCTCTTCAGCGGCGGTGCGCTGCTGCAGTTGTCGGTGTTGTCGCTGGGCATCATGCCCTACATCACCGCGAGCATCATCATCCAGCTGCTGCAGGTGGTCATCCCGCGCTTCGAGCAGCTGAAGAAGGAAGGCCAGTCCGGCCAGGCCAAGCTGACCCAGTACACCCGGTACCTGACCATCGCGCTGGCGATCCTGCAGGGCACCGGCATCGTGGCGCTGGCGGTTCGGGGACAGCTGTTCCAGGGCTGCACGGTCTCGCCGATCCCGGACGACTCGGTGCTGAACCTGATCACCATCGTTGTGGTCATGACCGCCGGTGCGGCGATCCTGATGTGGATGGGTGAGCTGATCACCGAGCGCGGGATCGGCAACGGCATGTCGCTGCTGATCTTCGTCTCGATCGCTTCCCGGATCCCCGCCGAGGGCGGCAACATCCTCAAGAGCCACGGCGGCCTGGTCTTCGCCATGGTCTGCGTCTTCGCGGTCGCGATCATCGCGACGGTGGTGTTCATCGAGCAGGCCCAGCGCCGGATCCCGGTGCAGTACGCCAAGCGCATGATCGGCCGCCGGATGTACGGCGGGACCTCGACCTACCTGCCGCTGAAGGTCAACCAGGCGGGCGTCATCCCGGTCATCTTCGGCTCCTCGCTGCTGTACCTGCCTCAGCTGATCGGCCAGCTGGCCGGGCAGAACGACACCTGGTGGTCGCGGTTCCTGCAGACCTACATCGTCGATCCGTCCAGCTGGGTGCACATCCTGCTGTACATGCTGCTGATCATCTTCTTCGCCTACTTCTACGTGTCGATCACGTTCAACCCGGAGGAGCGGGCGGACGACATGAAGAAGTTCGGCGGCTTCATCCCGGGCATCCGCCCGGGGCGGCCGACCGCCGAGTACCTCAGCTACGTGCTCTCCCGGATCACCCTGCCCGGCTCGTTGTACCTGGGCATCGTGGCGATCCTGCCGATGTTCTTCCTGGGCCTGACCGGCGGTCAGGGCGGGAACCAGAACTTCCCGTTCGGCGGCACGGCGGTGCTGATCATGGTCAACGTCGGCCTGGACACCGTGAAGCAAATCGAGAGTCAGCTCACTCAGCGCAAGTACGAGGGCTTCCTCCGGTAAACTCGAGCACTCCGGGTGTGCCCTGCGGCACACCCGGAGTGGCGTGTGTAACCGGTACCGTACGGCCGTGTTCACCCGGGCGTAGCCCATGCGTAGTCTGAATTGACCGCGCTGGCCGGGAGGACGGGTGGTGCGCAGCTCGTCAGCAAGTGGCGCGCGATGGCGATGATTCGGAGGCAGACCCTTGGTGCGATTGGTTCTCGTCGGTCCGCCCGGTGCGGGCAAGGGCACCCAGGCGGCGGTGCTGAGCGAGAAGCTCGGCGTGCCGCACATCTCCACCGGCGATCTGTTCCGCGCGAACATCGGCAACCAGACGGCTCTGGGGCAGAAGGCCAAGAGCTACATGGATGCCGGTGAACTGGTGCCGGACGAGGTCACCAACGAGATGGTGCGCGACCGCCTCGATGACGACGACGCGGCCAAGGGCTTCCTGCTCGACGGCTACCCTCGCAACACCGCGCAGGCCGACGTGCTCAGCGGAATGCTCGGCGAGAAGGGCATGGAGCTCACCGCCGTCATGCAGTTCGACGTCCCGGAGGAGGAGCTGGTCAAGCGCATGCTCGAGCGCGGCCGCTCGGACGACACCGAGGACGTCATCCGGCGCAGGCTGGCGGTCTACCAGTCGGAGACCGCGCCGCTGCTGGAGTACTACCAGGGCAAGATCATCAAGATCGACGCGGTCGGCAGCGTCGAGGAGATCAGCTCCCGCGCGATGGAAGCGCTGCGCAACCAGGCGTGAGGTGCGCGTCCGGCCGGTCACTTCGGTGGCCGGCCGGTACTTTTGTTCAGTGCCGGGCGGGACCCGGCCGTACCGCGAAATACTTTCGAAGGTGAGTGCCGTGTTGCGTCGGGGGAAGGGCATCGAGCTCAAGTCGCGCGGTGAGATCGAGGCGATGCGCGCCTCCGGTCTGGTCGTGGCTCGGGCGCTGGCCGCGGTGGCCGAGAAGGCGGTGCCGGGCGCGAGCACCGGCGAGCTGGACGCGGTGGCCGAGCAGGTCATCCGCGACGCGGGCGCGGTGCCCTCGTTCAAGGGCTACCACGGGTTCCCGGCCTCCATCTGCGCCTCGGTCAACGAGCGGGTCGTGCACGGCATCCCCTCGCGCCAGGAGGTCCTCGCCGAGGGCGACCTGCTGTCGGTGGACTGCGGCGCGATCCTGGACGGTTGGCACGGCGACTCCGCGGTGACCCTGGCCATCGGCGAGGTCAGCGCGGCCGACCGGGCGCTGTCGGCGGCAACCGAGGCCTCGATGTGGGCGGGCATCGAGCAGGTGCGCGCGGGCAACAAGCTCACCGACATCTCGCACGCGGTCGAGCAGGCGGCGCTGGCCGCTGCCGCCGCCGACGGCCGGGACTACGGCATCATCGCCGAGTACGGCGGCCACGGCATCGGCACCCAGATGCACATGGAGCCGTTCCTGCCCAACCTCGGCAAGCCGGGCCGGGGCCCGAAGCTGCGGGTCGGCATGGCCATCGCGGTGGAGCCGATGCTCACCCTGGGCGCGGCCGACACCGAGGAGCTCGACGACGCGTGGACCGTGGTCACCGCGGACGGCTCGCGCGCTGCGCACTGGGAGCACACGGTGGCCATCACCGAAGACGGCCCCTGGGTCCTGACCAAGGCCGAATGACGGTCCCGCCGGGGCGTGCGGCCAGCCCGCGCGGTTCCCGGCGCGACCGCCCGGTCAGCTCTTCGGGCGGCGGCAGGCGTAGATGCGGGCCGGCGGCACGTTGCGCCACACGGCGCTGCGCGGGAGGACCTCGTCGAAGGTGTCCTCCAGGGCGCTGACGAAGGCCTTGGTCTGCTCCCGCCACAGCGTCGTCAGGTAGGTGACCGTGGTGAACACGGCGGAGTCGGTCATCATCGAGGCGGCCTCGGCGAGCAGGGCGCGCTGCCGGTCCGGGGGGAGCAGGGTCCACGGGATGCTGCTGATCACCGCGTCGACCCGGTCGATGCCCAGGTCGGCGAGGATCTTGCGCAGGTGGTGCGCGTCGCCCTGGACGACCTCCAGCCAGGGCTTGGTCTCCCGCAGGTAGTTCACCAGCTGGGGGTCGATCTCCAGGGCGAGGTGGCGCGAGCCCGGCGCGATCCGGCGGTGCAGCGGTCCGCTGAGCGCACCCGTTCCCGGACCCAGTTCGAGCACCGTGCAGGGTTCCTGCGCCGGCACCAGGTCGGCGACCGCGGTCGCCACGTACCGCGAGGTGGGCAGCACCGCTCCCACCGTGGACGGCGAACGCACCGCCCGGTGCACGAACGTCAGGTATTCCTGCGACTTGCTCACGGCTTCTCCCTGCCCTCCGGACTGACGGGCTGACCGTAACTGGTCCGCGATCCGGCCCGCGCAGCAGCATCCGTGCAGGTGATAAAGGGCTTTCGCCGGGGATACCCCGAACGTCGCGCCTGGCAACCCCCTCAGCTGAGGGGGTTGCCGCCCAGGTCAGACGAGCGGTCTGCGGCAGATGTAGTGCAGGATCGGCGGCACGCAGCGCCAGGTCGTGGTGGTGAGGACCTCGTCGAAGGTGCTCTCCAGCAGTTCGCGGAAGTGCCGCCCGCCGGCGCTGCGCTCCGCGGGCAGGTAGGTGAGCGCGGTGAACACCCCGTGCGGCGGCAGCGCCTCGGCGGCCTGCCGGAGGGTGTGCTCCTGGGCGTCCGGCGGCAGCAGCGACCACGGGATGCTGCTGATGATCGCGTCGGGGGCGTCGATGTGCAGCTTGTCCAGCAGCGCGGACAGGTCGCCCGCGTCGCCGTGCACGACCTCCAGCCAGGGCTTGCGGGTGCGCAGGTGCTCGACCAGCTCGCCGCCCAGCTCGATGCCGACGTGCCGGGCGCCCTCGGGCAGCCGGGCGTGGATGCCGTCGCTGAGCGAACCGGTGCCGGGGCCGAGCTCGACCACCACCGGGGCGCCGGTGGTGGGCACGACCTGCCCGACGGTGGCGGCCACCGCGGAGGTGGTCGGCGTCGCGGCACCCACCTCGCGGGGGTGCAGCAGCGCGCTGTGCAGGAAGGTGCGGTACTCGTCGAGCCTGCCCACGGCCGACTGGGCGGCCTCCGCGAGCCGCGATGCGGTGGAACGTGTCACGCTGCTCCTCGTCTGCTCCCCGGTGGTGAACGTCCTCGACCGCGCTGTCGAGCGTGTGATCGAAACTAGTGAGGGGGCGAACACCTCCGCAAGCCGCCGCACAGGCGTGCGAGATGACCGATCAAGACGACCGGACGGTGCTCGCCCCGTCGCCGAGCGTGCTCGGACGCCGCTTGAGCTGCCCCGATGTGGAGCGGCCAATGGGCTCCGCGTACTATGGAATATCGGCGCACGAGTGGCGCCGGTTCGTTGTGCCTGGGTGATCCGTCCGGGTGGCTCTTTCCAGCCTATCCGCTGCGGATGAACATCGGTATTTCGTGCCGGGCCGGACGTGTGCCGGTCGTGGTCGCCGGGTCCTCCGGCGTCCGCGGCAGGGGTCGCGAGATCCCGCAAACCGTCACCGTCACGAAACGCGGAGGACATGGGCAAGAAGGACGGGGCCATTGAGGTCGAGGGTCGAGTGATCGAGCCGCTTCCCAACGCGATGTTCCGTGTCGAGTTGGAAAACGGCCACAAGGTCCTCGCACACATCAGTGGCAAGATGCGTCAGCACTACATCCGCATCCTGCCCGAGGACCGGGTCGTGGTGGAGCTCTCGCCGTACGACCTTTCCCGTGGGCGCATCGTCTACCGCTACAAGTGACCTCCACGGTGTCCGGGGCGACCCGGACACGCGTCCGAGCAGGAGAGCACGACCGTGAAGGTCCAACCGAGTGTGAAGAAGATCTGCGACAAGTGCCAGGTCATTCGTCGTCACGGACGAGTCCTGGTGATCTGCGACAACGCCCGGCACAAGCAGCGCCAGGGCTGAGCGCGGACCACTTGGGTCGCAGCAGCGCACAGCGATGAGAAGAACTCCCGCAGCCTGCCGGTTCGAACGTGAACCGGTGAGACCCCCGGGCCAGGCCGGGGCTCCGCACGCACGTGCGGGGGCGGTGCGGGAGCAGACCTGGACCGAGTGAAGGAGAAGGAGCCGACATGGCACGGCTCGTTGGAGTCGACCTCCCGCGCGAGAAGCGCATGGAGATCGCGCTCACCTACATCTACGGAGTCGGTCGGACCCGGGCCAAGGAGATCCTCTCCGGCACCGGGATCTCGGCCGACCTCAAGCCGCGCGACCTCGATGACGACCAGCTGACCAAGCTGCGCGACTACATCGAGGAGAACTACCGGGTCGAGGGTGACCTCCGCCGTGAGGTTCAGGCCGACATCCGCCGGAAGATCGAGATCGGCTGCTACGACGGCCTGCGGCACCGCAAGCACCTGCCGCTGAACGGGCAGCGGACCAAGACCAACGCCCGTACCCGCAAGGGGCCGAAGAAGACGGTCGCCGGCAAGAAGAAGGCCGGACGGAAGTAAGCCTCACTAGGAGACACCTGAAGCTATGCCACCCAAGTCTCGCGCTGGCGCCGTGAAGAAGGTGCGGCGCAAGGAGAAGAAGAACGTCGCCCACGGGCAGGCTCACATCAAGAGCACGTTCAACAACACCATCGTTTCGATCACCGACCCCACGGGTGCGGCGATCAGCTGGGCCTCCGCGGGCCACGTCGGGTTCAAGGGCTCCCGCAAATCCACCCCGTTCGCCGCGCAGATGGCCGCCGAGAACGCGGCCCGCAAGGCCGCCGAGCACGGCATGAAGAAGGTCGACGTCTTCGTCAAGGGCCCGGGCTCGGGCCGGGAGACGGCGATCCGCTCGCTGCAGGCCGCCGGCCTCGAGGTGGGCACCATCCAGGACGTCACCCCGCAGCCGCACAACGGCTGCCGCCCGCCGAAGCGTCGTCGGGTCTGAGCCGCGGGAAGGAGTAGACAACACCAATGGCTCGTTACACCGGTCCCGCGACCCGCAAGTCCCGCCGGCTGAAGGTCGACCTCGTCGGCGGCGACCAGGCATTCGAGCGTCGCCCGTACCCGCCGGGGCAGCACGGTCGCGCGCGCATCAAGGAAACCGAGTACCTGCTGCAGCTCCAGGAGAAGCAGAAGGCCCGGTACACCTACGGCGTGCTCGAGCGCCAGTTCCGCGCGTACTACGAGGAAGCCAACCGCCGCTCCGGCAAGACGGGTGAGAACCTGCTGCAGCTGCTGGAGAGCCGGCTGGACAACGTCGTGTACCGCGCCGGCCTGGCCCGCACCCGCCGGATGGCGCGTCAGCTCGTCAGCCACGGCCACTTCACGGTCAACGGCAAGCGGGTGAACGTCCCCAGCTTCCAGGTCTCGAAGTGGGACATCATCGACGTCAAGCCGAAGTCGCTGGGCACGACGCCGTTCCTGATCGCCAAGGAGACCCTGGGCGAGCGGCCCGTCCCGGCCTGGCTCCAGGTCGTGCCCTCGAACCTGCGGATCCTGGTGCACCAGCTCCCGGAGCGCGCGCAGATCGACACCCCGGTCACCGAGCAGCTCATCGTCGAGCTCTACTCGAAGTGACGCGTTCCGCCGGCGGCCCGACGCGGTCGCCGGCGGTCGCAGCCCACGGTGGCGGTGCAGGAATCCGTCACCGGCCCGCTTCGAGCGGGCATGCCGTTCCATCGGCGTCAAATAGCGGGCGCCGTGAGGAAAGGATTACGAAGTGCTCATCTCCCAGCGACCCACGCTGTCCGAGGAGGCGGTGTCGGAGACCCGTTCCCGGTTCGTCATCGAACCGCTGGAGCCGGGCTTCGGCTACACCCTCGGCAACTCGCTGCGTCGTACCCTGCTCTCCTCGATCCCGGGGGCGGCGGTCACCAGCCTGCGCATCGACGGTGTGCTGCACGAGTTCACCACGATCCAGGGCGTGAAGGAGGACGTCACCGACGTCATCCTCAACATCAAGGAACTGGTCGTGTCCTCCGAGGAGGACGAGCCGGTCACGATGTACCTGCGCAAGCAGGGCCCCGGTGAGGTCACCGCGGCGGACATCGTGCCGCCCGCCGGTGTGACCGTGCACAACCCGGATCTGCACATCGCCACGCTGAACGCGAAGGGCAAGCTGGAGATCGAGCTCGTCGTCGAGCGTGGTCGTGGCTACGTCCCTGCGATGCAGAACAAGCAGGCCGGCGCCGAGATCGGCCGGATCCCGGTCGACTCGATCTACTCGCCCGTCCTGAAGGTGACCTACAAGGTCGAGGCGACTCGTGTCGAGCAGCGCACCGACTTCGACAAGCTGGTCCTCGACGTGGAGACCAAGCCGTCCATCACCCCGCGCGATGCGGTGGCGTCGGCCGGCCGGACCCTCGTCGAGCTGTTCGGGCTCGCCCGCGAGCTCAACGTCGATGCCGAGGGCATCGAGATCGGCCCGTCGCCGGCGGAGGCCGACACCATCGCGGCCTACGCGATGCCGATCGAGGACCTCGACCTGACGGTGCGCTCCTACAACTGCCTCAAGCGGGAGGGCATTCACACCGTCGGCGAGCTGGTTTCGCGCAGCGAGGCCGACCTGCTGGACATTCGCAACTTCGGTGCGAAGTCCATCGACGAGGTCAAGATGAAGCTGGCCGGGCTGGGGCTCGCCCTCAAGGACAGCCCGCCCGGGTTCGACCCGTCGGCCGCGGCGGCCGAGTACCCGGCCGAGGGCTGGTCCGCCGACGAGGACGGCGAGGAGACCACCCTGGGTTCGTTCGGCTCGGTCGAGGACAACGGCTTCGACGACGGTCAGGACTACGCGGAGACAGAGCAGCTGTAGCTGTGTTGCGCGTCCGGGGTTCACCGGCGCGCCCTTGAGAGGAGCAACCGATGCCCACCCCGACCAAGGGTCCGCGTCTCGGCGGGTCCCCGTCGCACGAGCGGCTGATCCTGGCCAACCTGGCCACCTCGCTGTTCGAGCACGGTCGGATCACCACCACCGAGGCGAAGGCGAAGCGGCTGCGGCCGATCGCCGAGCGGCTGATCACCAAGGCCAAGAAGGGCGACCTGCACAACCGTCGCGAGGTCATGAAGACCATCCGCGACAAGGACGTCGTGCACAAGCTCTTCGAGGAGATCGGTCCGTTCTTCGCCGACCGCAACGGCGGTTACACCCGCATCGTCAAGACGATGCCGCGCAAGGGTGACAACGCGAAGATGGCCGTCGTCGCGCTGGTGGAGGAGAAGACCGCCACCGCCGAGGCGGAGGCCGCTCGCGGCACCAAGTTCGCCAAGGACGAGCCGAAGGCCGAGGAGCCCGAGGCCGACGAGGCCGCGGAGGAGACCACCGAGGCCGCCGAGGCGACCGCGGAGGACACCGCCGCTGCGGACAACGCTGCCGAGAAGAAGGACGACGAGTCCTGATCTTGGCCGGTGAAGTCGTGAACGAGCCCGCTGCTCCCGCTGGGGAGGGCGGGCTCGTTCGCGTGCGCGCCGAGCTGTCCTACGACGGCACGGACTTCGCCGGCTGGGCCAAGCAGCCCGGCCAGCGCACGGTGCAGGGCCTTTTCGAGGACGCCCTGGCCAAGCAGCCGCCGGGCAGGCGGGTGCCGCGCTCGGTCGTGGTGGCCGGCCGCACGGACTCCGGCGTGCACGCGGCGGGACAGGTCGTGCACTTCGACGTGGAGCCGCTGGACCCGGCGCAACCGGGCCGCCTGCGGGTCGATTCCGAAGGCATCCCGGATCTGGACCGGATGGTGCACCGCTGGAACCGGATCCTGCCGCCGGACGTCCGGGTGCGCGGCGCGGAGCGGGCGCCGGCGGGCTTCGACGCGCGCTTCTCGGCGCTGCGCCGCCACTACCGCTACCAGGTCTCCGACGCCCCGTGGGGCGTGGATCCGCTGCGCCGCAGGGACACCCTGGCCTGGAACCGGCCGCTGGACACCGGCGCGCTCAACGCCGCGGCCCGGGAACTGCTGGGGCTCAACGACTTCGCGGCGTACTGCAAGCCGCGCGAGGGCGCCACCACGATCCGCGAGCTGCAGTCGTTCACCTGGACCCGGGAGGCCGAGCACCTGATCGTCGCCGAGGTCTCGGCCGACGCCTTCTGCCACTCGATGGTGCGCAGCCTGGTGGGCACGCTGCTGATGGTCGGCGATGGCCGCAGGCGAGCGGACTGGCCCCAGGAGCTGCTGAGCTCCGAGGTCCGCACCACGGCCGTGGCCCCGCCGCACGGCCTGACCCTCCAGGCCATCGACTACCCGCCGGCCGAGCAGCTGGCCACCCGAGCCGACCAGGCGCGAGCGGTGCGCGACCTCGGCAGCGCCTGAGGCGGGGCCTGCCCGGTCAGTTCTTCGGGCTGAGGGTGTCCTCGATGGAGGGCTTGGGCTCTCCGGGCTGCAGCGTCGAGGGCACCTCGATCTTCGGCGCGGGATCCGGCGAGTCCTCCTCGGGTTCGCCGAACACCGCGGGCGCGGCGTCCGGCGGAGCGCCGAACAGCTCCTCGGGATCGTTCTTGATCCGCGACTCGTTGCTGCGCTCCTGCGCTCGGGCGCCCTGGCGGCCGAGCATCCCGCCCATCATGCCCATCGGCATCATGCCCCCGGCGACACCGGCCCCGGCGGCGCCCACGGCGGCCCCGGCAACACCGCCGGCCGCGGCGGCAGCCCCGTCGCCCTCGGACGGCTCGGCCGCGCTCGAAGTCCCACCGGGCGCCACGGGCTGCTCCCCACCGGGAGCGGCGGGGGCTTCCGGGGCGATCGAGGTTCCCGGGGCGGCCGGGGTTCCAGAGGTCGGTGCGCCCGATCCCGGTGGTGCCGCGGGCGAGTCGGCCGGTGCCTGCGGCTCGCCGCCGAGCTCGTCGCAGCGGTGGGCCAGCTCGCGGTAGGACGCCCGGACCGCGTCGAGCACGTCGTTCACCGGCTCGGTGAGCTCCAGCAGCCGCTCGCGGGCCCGCTCGGGGTCGGCCTCGCGCACCTCCTCGACCGCGTCGGCCACCAGCTCCCGCAGGTCGCGGGTCTGCACCCGCAGCGCTTCGGCGGTGTGCTCCAGCGCCTCGGCCAGCGCGCGCATGGCGTCGGCCAGCTCGTTGCCGGACGACCCGAGCTCGCGCGCGTGCGCGAGGAAGGCGTCCGCGTCCTCGCCGTCCCACGCCGCGTCGATGCCGCCGAGCTTGCCGGAGAGCTCGCCCGAGGCCTGCTCCGCGGAATCGGCGAGCTCGCGCCAGCTCTCGGCGGCGGTGCGCAGGTCGTGCTGCCGCCCGAGCAGCTGCTCGGCATCGGACGGGATCGCGTGCGACACCTCCAGCGCGTCGGCCGCCCGCGTCAGCGCGGCGAGGTCCTCGGTGAGCTCGTGGTGTTCCCGCGTCATCGTCAGACCTCCTGTCCGCGCAGGTTCCCGGCGTCGTCGCCGGCGTGGAAGTCGACGACCGCGCGCAGCCCGTCGCCCGCCTCGGTCAGCGCTTCGGCCGCGCGATCGCGCCGCTCCAGCAGCGCCGCGCGCAGCCGCTCGTACGAGTCGGCCGCTCCGCGCCCCAGCTCGCCGAACGCCTCCGGCGCCACGTGCACGTCGCGGTCCGCGGTCGCGGCGATGTCCTCGCCCGCCGCGCGGACCTGCCGCGCGTAGTCCGCGAGCCGGTCGAGGTCGACCCGGATTCCCCGCATCGCCAAGCACCTCCAGGTTGTCCCGGTGAAACGACGAACCGCCCGCAGCCAACCCCGGCTGCGGGCGGTTCGCTCATTCCTCGGACGTGCGGACCAGGCGGTTCGGTTCCGCCTGAATCGGACCGATCAGCTGCCCGCGGCGGCCCCGGCCTGCGGGTTGTCGCTCTTCGGCGGGCGGTTGACCCCACCGGCGCCGACCGGCACCGAGTCGTAGGTCATGCTCGCGTTCGCCGGGTCGAGGAAGTCCCCGCCGGGCAGCACCCGCATCAGCCAGGACGGGCCCGCCTTGAGATCGCGGGCGTTGCCGATCACGCCGAGGCCCTGCGCGGTGGCGGCGTCCTTGATGCCGTACTGCACGCCCTGGTCGGAGACCAGGAAGATCGGACCGCTGCTCGCGCCGGCCTCGTTGGAGGTGCCGCGCACCACCGCGGACTTGCCCGCCGGGGCGTAGTAGTAGTCGACCTTCGGGCCGGTGTCGTCGGCCTGCGCCAGCTTCACGGCCGGCTTGACCGCCGGGCTGCCCTGGTTGACCGTCACCGTGATGTTGTGCGCGCCGTTGATGTTCTTCCAGCTCAAGCAGGAGGTGTCGGCCTGCTGGAAGGTCGTGGGCTTGGGCACCTCCATCGGGAAGTACGACAGGTCGAGCTGGTCGCTGCCGCTGGCGTCCGGGGCGTCGGTGATGGCACCGGTGGCGTTGGGGATCGCACCGCTGTTGCTCTTGGCGGCGTGCAGCACCGCCGCGGCACCGGCGTTGATCTCCAGCTTGCCGCTGGGCATCAGCGCGAAGTACTGGTCCTGCTCGCCCGGCACGGTGCGCTTGACCACGTCGCCGGCCTGGTAGCGGGACATGTAGTCGAGCTGGCCGCCCTCGATGTCCGGGACCTGCAGGTCCGGCACGGTCGGGATGGCGTTGAGCATGTTGGTGGTGATGGTGCGCGGGGTGGCGCTGTTGAGGCCGTAGATGTCGCGCACGGTCTCGGCGTCGTCGCTGATCTTCGACTTCACCGCGTGGGTGTGCTGCCGGTTGCCGCTGAGGTCCTGCACCCGGTAGATGAGGTACTCCTCACCGGAGCTCTGGTCCTCGACGAACAGCGACCGGTTCGGCGCGAGCTCGGCGCCGTGGTTCCCGTCGCCGCCGATGACCGTGGTCTTGACCTCGGTGGCCTCCTCCACGCGCGAGTCGCTGACGTTGGCCACGTCGCCGACGTCGCAGATCGCCCACGAGGGCTCCGCGGGGTTGTCCGCGCTGGGCAGGTAGGTCGGGGCGTTGACCATGCCGGTCACCGGGCCGCGAGGGAAGTCCGCGAGCGCGGCCTCCTTAACCGTGGTGGTCGGCACCGAGCCGCTGCCCTGCTGCCCGCCCTGCGCCATGACCAGCAGCTTGGCCGAGGCCATGTTCAGCATCGGGATGAGCCGCTTCTGCGCGCGGTCGTCGGATGTGACGACGAAGACGCTGCCGCTCTCCTTGGCGATGACGATGTTGCCCGGTTCCGGAACCGTGCCCTTGCCGCCGAACAGGCCCCAGACCAGGAACCCGATCACACCGATGGCGGCCAGAGCAGCTCCCGCGCCCGTTGCCCGCTTGTGCGAGCCCATCGGGTCGTGGAGCATCACGGCGTCCTTGCGCACCAGCGCCGACTCCATGCGGCGAAGCACGAACCGATAGGCCTGGACCTGTGACTTCGTTGTGGGTGTTGATGCCATTCTTCGCCTACAGCTCTCCCGTCCGAGGTACGGTCTCGCAGGATAGTCGCTGAGTTATGCCGAATGGGTGCGGTTCGAGGGACTCGCTCAGTATTCTCTTCACGCGGCTAGCACCCGGATCGTTCTGCGCCGCACTTAACCTGCGAGGGGGAGAGACCGAACGGTGTCCGTGCCCACACAAGACCCGGCTCAGCCGAAGGCCCCCGGGCCCGCCAACCCGCCACGCACGCGAATCCGCGCGCGACGCAGGCGGATCAACGGCGTGACGCTCGGTGGCATCCCGGCGGCCAACATCGTGCTCGTCGAGGTCGGTCTGGGGATCGGCGCCGGCGTTTTCCTGATCAACCCGCGGGACCCGGTCATGTGGTCCATCGCGGGCGGAATCGCCCTGCTGGCGCTGATCATCGCGCTGCTGCGGCGGCGCGGCCGCTGGTTCACCCAGTGGTTCGGCCTGGTGCTGGAGTACCGCGGCCGCAACCACACGCGGGTGTCCGATCCGGCCAGCGTCGACGCCGCCGAGCCCGCCGAGGACAAGGACGGCGACGGCATCATCGGCCCGGACGAGAACCATCGGGTGGCGCTGCTGCGGCTGGTCGTCGAGGACCTGGTGATCGCGCGGACCCAGGACCACGACCGCAATCCGGTCGGGATGTCCTGGCACAACGGCAAGTGGACCGCTGTGCTGATGGTCGAGCCGACCCCTTCGCTGCTCAACCCGGTGGACAACGCGCCGAACCTGCCGCTGGGCGTGCTGGTGCCCTGCCTGGAGGACCGCGGTGTCGTGCTGGACGCGATCCAGCCGATCTGGCACTGCTACCCGGGCAGCGCGGCGCTGCCGTCGAACTCCCCGGCGCTGAACTCCTACCTGGAGGTGCTGGGCAGGCTCCCGGCCGCGGCCCGCCGCACCACCTGGATCGCGGTGCGGCTGGACCCGCAGCGCTGCGCCAAGGCCATCGGCGAGCGCGGTGGCGGCGTGCTGGGCGCGCAGCGCGCGCTGCTGGGCGCGCTCTCGCGCGTGCGCAACGCGCTGGAGCAGCAGGGCATCACCTCGCGCCCGCTGGACCCGGACGAGCTGCTGCAGGCCGGGATCTCCTCGGCGGAGCTGCACGGCGTGCTCGGCACCCAGCGCCCCGTCGCGCTCAAGGAGCGCTGGGACGGCGTGACCGCCGGCCAGGTGGGCCACTCCAGCTACGCGATCACCTCCTGGCCGAACCAGATGAACGACAGCCTCAACGCGCTCACCGGAATTCGCGCGCTGTCCACCAGCATCGCGCTGTCCATCTCGCCGGTCGGCGAGGACGGCGAGGTCGGGCTGCGCGGGTTGGTGCGGGTCAGCGCCCGCACGCCCAACGAGCTCGACACCGCCGATGCCCGGTTGAAGGCCATCAGCAACCGTCTCGGGATGACGCTGACGCCGCTGCGCGGTTCGCAGCTGGCAGGTTTGGCGGCGACCCTGCCGCTCGGAGGTGCGGCATGAGCCGAAGCAGAACGATCGACGTGCCCGGAAACCAGGGCGTCGCACCGGAATTCCTGGTCACCCCCGAGACGCTGGACGCGATCAGCCCGTCCGGCGACCGCGGCGGCGTGATCATCGGGTCGGACGCGCAGGGCGAGGCGCAGGCGGCGTCGCTGCTGCGCAACATGCCGACCAGGATGGTCACCGTCGGCGGCCTGTACCTGGCGCGCCAGCTGGCGCTGCGCGCGATGGCCACCGGCGCGTGGGTCATCGTCGCCACCGGCCGCCCGGCCGCGTGGAAGGTGCTGGAGCGCGCTGCCGGGCAGACGCCGGACGGCAAGCCGGTGCCGCTGGTGCAGATCCGCCGACTGGCGCCGTTCGACCTGCCGCGCTCCTCGGAGGACACCCCGCTGCTGGTGATCCACGACGGGGGCGCCGTCCCGCAGGAGCTGTTCCCGCCCCGCGCGGCCTGGCAGACCACCATGTACGTGCTGCCCTACCTGCACCCGCAGGTCAGCAGCGGCAACGCGGCCAACACCGCCGACCTGGTGCTGCTGCAGCGGCTCCCGCTCAACCAGGCCCAGCTCGCCCAGCGCATCTGGAGCCTGCGCAACCACCAGGTCCAGCCGCTCACCCAGCTCCAGGACGACCAGGTCATCGCCCTGGGCAACATGACCTGGTCCATGATCCGCCTGGTCACCAACCAGCAGGAGAAGGAAATCCTGGGCCCAATCCGCCGAGGCGACTAACCCGCGGAGATCTCGCAGTTTGGCCCAAAGCTGCACCCCGCTCGGGGTGCAGCTTTGGGCCAAACTGCGAGATCCCCACCCGCGCGGGTGGCGCGGGTCATCCACAGTGCGCGCGGTTCTCCGCAGATTCGCGGGCAGTGCTTCCGCTGGGGCTCTCCGCTCCGCAAACTGCGTCGCATGAGGACGATCAACGCGTTCGCCAGGAACCGGACGAGCGGTCTGTTCACGCGCCGCGAGGTCCTGCAAGCGGGCTTCACCGACAGCGACCTGAGGAAAGCCCCGTGCCATCGGGTGATCCAGGGCGTCTACCGGACGCATCGGACCGCGCTCACGCACGAGTTGCGCTGTCGCGCCGCGGCTCTGGTGCTGCCCGAGGGCGCCGTGATCACCGGGCGGTCGGCGGCGACGCTGCGCGGCGTGCCGCTCGCTCTGTCGACCGATCCGGTCGAAGTCCTGACCTCGGGATGCAAGCGGACCCACGGGATCCGCGCCTGGGGCTTGCGCAGGAGGCCCTTCGAGTACGCGCCGTGGTCGGGAATCCAGCTCGCGACGCCGGAGCGCACCGCTCTCGACCTGCTCGCGAGGCATCCGCTGGAGCGCGGGGTCGCCTACGTGGACGCGCTGCTGCACGCCGGAGTCATCACCGAAGAAGGTCTCGGACGATTTCTCGCCGGACGGCACGACGACGGAATCGTCCAGGCGCGTCGGGCTTTCCAGCTGCTCGACGGGCGCGCGGAGTCGATTCCCGAGTCCGTGCTCCGCGTGCGGCTGGTCCGGGAAGGGCTCAAACCCGTGCCGCAGCTTGAGATTCCCGGCGAGCACGGGACTCCGCTGCGTGGTGATCTCGGTTTCGAGGAGGCGAAGGTCCTCGCCGAGTACGAGGGCGCTTGGCACGCCGACGCGGTCCAATTCGAACGCGACGAGCGACGCAGGCGGTGGTTGCGTGCCAACGGCTGGCTGGTGTTCGTCGTCACCAGCGCGGTTCTGGCGGACCCGTCGGCAACGGCGGTTCACGACATCGCAGATGCCGTCCGCACCCGAAGCAGTTTGGCCTGAAACCCCACGCCCGAGGGGCGTGCGGTTTCAGGCCAAACTGCGACTACTCCTCCGAGTTGGTGTGGGTTCGGGCTCGGACGTTGCGGACCGCGTTGATGAGGAAGGCGGTGAAGACGATCGCCGCGATGCCCGCGCCGGCGCCGCCGATGGCCACGACGATCGCCGGGAGGTCCTTGCGCTGCAGCGCGTCGGCGGCGAGGTGGGTCTCGCCCTTCGGCGGCGGTTGCTTGCCGTGCTCGGCGGGGACGACGTCGGCCAGCGCCGCCTCGGGGTCGATCATCCCGTAGCCGACGATGTCGTTGTTGCCGTCGCGCCCGCCGGGGTGCAGAGCGGTGGTCTTGATCCGCTCCATGATCTCCTCGGCGCTCAGCGTCGGGTGCTTCTGCTTGATCAGCAGCACCAGCCCGGACACGTACGGGGCGGCGAAGCTGGTGCCCTGGATCGGGCCCATCTGCCCGTTCTGGCCCTCGGCGACCTGGGTGGCCAGTCCGCTGCCGCCCACGCCCGGGTCGAGCGCGATGAGGCCTTCGCCCGGCGCGGCCACGTCCACCCACGGGCCGGGCACGTCGAACTCGGAGGGAGCGCCCTGCCGGTTGGTCGAGGACACGGTCAGCACGTAGTCGTCGAACCAGGCGGGAAGCACCGCGGTCGTGGGGTTGCCGGTGGGGTTCTTCTGGCACTGCCCGCCGACGTTGCCGGCGGCCGCGACGACCACGACGTCGGCGTCGTAGGCCCGCCGCACCGCGTTGTGCAGCATCTGGTTGCCGCTGTTGCCGTAGCTCGACGCCTCGGCGATCGACTGGCAGGACGACTGCGAGATGTTGATGACCGAGGCGCCCTCGTCCACCGCGGAGTTGATGGCCTGTGCCATCGTCTCGGTGTTGCCGATGGTCTTGTTCGTCTGCTGGTCCTGGAACAGGCTGGAGGACTGCCGGATGGACAGGACCCTGGCGTCCGGAGCCATGCCCACGTAGGCGTCCTGGCCGGTGGGGTCGGGTTGCGCGGCGATGATGCCGGCGACGATGGTGCCGTGGCCGTCGCAGTCCTGCGCGCCGCGGCCGTCGTTGATGCTGCTCTGCCCGTCCTGCACGTTGGCGAGGCGCGGGTGGTGGTTGACCCCGGTGTCGATCACGGCGGCGGTCATGCCGGCCCCGGTGAGTCCCTGCGCGTGCAGCCGGTCGATGCCCAGGACCTGCTGGCTCCAGGGCTTCTCCTCGATCGCCCCGCCACCGCTGCTGCCCATGCAGGCCTGCTTCTGCGGGTAGTCGAAGGTGTCCAGGGCGCTACCGGTCGTCACCGCCGGGTTCAGCTCCGGCGGCCCGACGGTCTGGGCGAACGCCGGGGCCGTCGGGCCGCCGAGGGCGAGGACGCCCACCGCGGCGCCCATGGCCCCAACACGCTTGAAGCTCATCAACGCCCCTCAGAAGTTGAGGTTGAGGTCGCGAATGGCCATGTAGAGGTCCATCGCGGCGAGTGCCAGCGGCAGCACGAGGGCGATCAGCACGGCCTCGAGGATGTCGACCATCCGCCGCTGCACCGGCGAGAACCGGCGGTTCGGGAACACCACGCCGAAGATGATGGCGAGCATGCCCAGCACCAGCAGCGGCGGGAAGACGTAGGCCACCGAGATCGGGTCGTCGGCGACCTCGTAGAGCAGCCCCAGCGCGATCCCGCCGGAGGCGATCAGGCCGCTGAACAGCAGGGCCAGCGCCTGGCTGCCGTTGGCGTAGTTGCGCCCGCGCAGCAGCAGCACCGCGGCCACGACCACGGCGAACGCCGCGCCCCAGATCGGGCTGGCGGCGGCTGCGGTGATCGCGCCGAGCGCGGCGACCACGCCGCAGCCGATGATCAGGCCGGTCATGTACTGGTGCGCCAGCCCGGTCTGCTTCTCGATCTCCCGGTAGTCCGGGAATCCGCTGTCCTCCTTGAGGTCCTCGGAGCTGCCGGGCACGTGCGGCAGCGGCAGCCGGGCCAGCTGGATGGTGATCCGCGGCAGCAGCGAGATGCCGGCCAGCGCCACGGCGGCGGCGCCGGCGGCCACCCCGGCCGCGTCGGCGTGCGGGACGAGGGTCGCGACGAGGAAGGCCAGCGTGCCGAAGGCCCCTGCGGTGGCGGCGGCGATGAAGGTCACGATGCCCGCGCCGATCACCATGATCGCGATCGAGGCGAAGATCAGCACCAGTGCGCTGCCCAGCAGCAACCGCGGTTCGAGGCTGTTGCCCGGCACGACGTTGAAGCCGCCGACGAAGGCCATCGGCAGCCCGCCCGCGGCGGCGATCACGGTGCCGGTGGTGGGCGCGGCGTAGGCGCGGGTGACGATCGAGCCGACACCGGTGGCGAAGATGGCCACGACCAGCGCGGTCACCGCGGCGATCAGCTGGTAGGCGACGGCGGTGGTGCCCTGCACGTTCTGCGGGTGCAGCATCCCGGCGGGTCCGGCGAGCCCGATGGCGGCGGCCGCGCCGATCATCGCCAGCGAGCCGGCCACGTGCCCGACCCGGGCGGCGGTCTCCTTGGTCCAGGGCCGGTAGCTGCCCGGCTCGGCCTCGGCCAGCGCGTCGACGACGTCGTCGTACAGCGGCGGCGGCGGGTCGTCCGAGCGGCGGCGCAGCTGCAGCATGTCGCCGTCGACCACGCCCTGCGCGGACAGCGATTGGCTGGGGTCGAGCGGGTGGCTCTCGCCGAGCTGCGCCAGGACCCAGCCGCCGTGCCGCGAACCGCCGTCGGGGGACTGCTCGCGCGCGTGTTCCAGCAGCATCGGCAGCAGGTCCGCCACCGATACGTCGGAAGGCAGCGCCAAGTCGATACGCGTTTGAGGCGCCACCACCGTCACGCGGCTGAACACCGTGGTCCCGGTCGCCACTTGGGCCCCCTACTTCCTCAAAGTCATGTTGCCTTCACCTGTCGCGGGCTCGATCCAACCAAGGCCGGATTTCTTTGCGAAACCCACCCGCCCGGTCGGAGAGCGCCCCTAGTATGGCCACACCGACCGTCGACAGGTGACGGGTTTGGTGGAACTCGTGCCAACTGCTTCGTATCTGGTTGGTCACGTCGAGCGGCACCCCGCCGTCCGATGCGGACTGACCGTGAAGAATGGCGCCCGTTCGCGTCCGATGACACGGAAAGGTTGTTGCGTCCGGTGAGCACGCTGCAGTTCAAGCGCCCGCCGCGCCTGGCCGCGCCCCGGCCTCCAGGTGGGGAGGTGCACCTCGAGCCGCCGCCGGAGATCCCGCGCACGGTCCCGGGCAACGTGGTCCAGAAGCTGCTTCCCGCGGTCATGATCGTGGCCTCGCTGGGAATGATGGCCTTCATGCTCACGCGGGCCAGGAACAACCCGATGATGATGATGATGCCGATGATGATGCTCATCTCAACATTCGGGATGATGGCGGGCGGCGGTCGGGACGGGTCGCAGAAGAAGGCCGAGATGAACGAGGACCGCAAGGACTACCTGCGGTACCTCGGCCAGATGCGCGAGCGCGCTCGCGAAGCCGCTGACGAGCAGCGGCTGGCCCGCGAGTGGGTCCACCCGGACCCGCAGTCGCTGTGGTCGATGGCGGCGGGCAGCCGCCGCATGTGGGAGCGCCGACCCAACGACAACGACTTCTGCCAGGTGCGGGTGGGGCGCGGTTCGCAGCGCCTGGAAACCCGCCTGGTGCCGCCGCAGACCGGGCCGGTCGACGAGCTGGAGCCGATCACCACGTTGGCGCTGCGCCGCTTCGTGCGCGCGCACTCGCTGGTGGCCGACCTGCCGATCGCGACCTCGCTGCGCGGTTTCGCCGCGGTCGGCCTGCAGGGCGACCGCGAGCAGGTGCGCGCCCTGGCGCGCGCGATGGTCTGCCAGCTGGCCACCTTCCACACCCCCGAGGACGTGGTGATCGCGGTCGCCTCCAGCGGTCGCGCGCGCCAGGAGTGGGAGTGGATCAAGTGGCTGCCGCACGCGCAGCACCCCACCGAGACCGACGGCATCGGCCAGATGCGCCTGATGTCCGGTTCGCTGGCCAACCTGGAGGCGATGCTGGGCGAGCAGCTGGCCGAGCGCCCGCGCTTCCAGCGCAACGCGGCCCCGCCGGAGGGACAGCCGCACATCGTGATCATCCTCGACGACGCGGAGATCAGCCGGGAGGAGGCGCTCTACGTCGAGGGCGGCCTGGCCGGCGTGACGATGATCGACCTCTCCGACGTGCTGGGCCCGCTCACCGCCCGGCGCGGCATGCGGATGGTCGTCGAGGGCGACCGGATCGGCGCCCGCGGCGGTTCCGGCGTGGAGTGGTTCGGCAAACCGGACTCGCTGACCATGGAGGAGGCCACCGCGCTGTCCCGCCAGCTGGCGCCCTGGCGGATGGCCGCGGGCCAGTCGGCCGACTCCGATTCGGGCGAGTACGAGCCGCTGACCACCCCGCTGAACTACGTCGAGCAGCTGGGCCTGGCCGGCGACGTGGTCACCTTCGACCTCAACGAGGCCTGGCGCCCGCGCTCCCGCGACGACCTCTACCGGGTCGCGATCGGCCCGGGCGAGCAGGGCGAGATCGTCCACCTGGACATCAAGGAGACCGCCTCGGGCGGTATGGGCCCGCACGGCCTGTGCATCGGTGCGACCGGTTCCGGCAAGTCCGAGTTCCTGCGCACGATCGTGCTGGGCCTGCTGGCCACGCACTCCTCGTCGATGCTCAACTTCGTGCTGGTCGACTTCAAGGGCGGTGCCACGTTCAACGGGTTCGACCCGGCGCCGCACGTGTCGGCCAACATCTCCAACCTGGAGGGCGACGGCTCGCTGATCGACCGGATGCAGGACGCGCTGGCCGGCGAGATGAACCGCCGCCAGGAGGTCCTGAACAAGGCGGGCGCGAAGAACGTCTGGGACTACCGCAAGATGGGCGAGGCCGGCGACGAGAACTGCCAGGAGCCGCTGCCCGCGCTGTTCGTGGTCATCGACGAGTTCTCCGAGCTGCTGTCCCAGCAGCCGGAGTTCGCCGAGCTGTTCACCATGATCGGCCGCCTGGGTCGTTCGCTGCAGGTCCACCTGCTGCTGGCCAGCCAGCGGCTGGAGGAGGGAAAGCTGCGCGGCCTGGACTCGCACCTGTCCTACCGGATCGGTCTGAAGACCTTCAACGCCGCGGAGTCCCGCGCGGCCATCGGCGTGCCGGACGCGGCCGACCTGCCCGCCACGGGTGGTCACGGCTACATCAAGCACCCCGAGGGCATGGACCGGTTCCGCGCCGCGTTCGTCTCCGGCCACCTGCACCAGACCAGCGGTCGCCGCCCGGTCATGGGCGGTGGGCCGGCGCCGGTGACCGGCGAGAAGATGCCGAAGCTGTTCATCCCGGACTTCGTGGAGAAGCCGCCGGAGCCGGAGCAGCCGGAGGTCGTCGAGGAGAAGCCCAAGGAAGAGGAGGACGAGCTCCGTCCGACCGACTTCCAGGTCGTCATCAACAAGGTGCACGGCCAGGGCCCGCCGGCCCACCAGGTGTGGCTGCCGCCGCTGGACACCCCGCCGACCCTGGACAGCCTGCTGCCGCCGCTGCAGCAGACCGACGACCGCGGCTACACCGCGGCCGGCTACGCGGGCAGCGGCCGGCTGCAGGTGCCGATCGGCCTGATCGACGTGCCCTACAACCAGCGCCAGGACCCGTTCGTGCTGGACGTGTCCGGGCAGGGCGGTCACGGCGCGATCGTGGGCGGTGTCGGTGCCGGCAAGTCGAACGCGGTGCGCGCGATGATCGCCGCGATGGCGCTGACCCACACGCCGCAGGAGGTGCAGTTCTACTGCGTCGACCTCGGCGGTGGTTCGATCAACGCGCTGCGCGGGCTGCCGCACGTCGGCGCCTACGGTTCCCGCCGCGACCCGGACACGGTGCGGCGCACCGTCGCCGAGCTCAAGGCGGTGCTCTCCGAGCGGGAGGCGCGTTTCCAGCAGCACGGCGTCGAGGGCATGAACGACTACCGCAACCGCAAGCGGCGCGGTGAGTTCGAGGACGACCCCTACGGCGACCTGTTCCTGATCGTGGACGGCTGGCGGACCTTCCGCGAGGAGTTCGAGTCCCTCGAGCAGGACGTGCTGAACCTGGCGGCCAACGGCCTGGGCTTCGGCGTGCACGTGTTCGTCACCGCGACCCGGTGGGCGGAGATCCGCCCGGCGATGAAGGACCTGCTGCAGACCCGCATCGAGCTGCGGCTCGGTGACCCGGGCGAGACGGAGATGCCGCGCAAGGCCGCGCAGAAGGTGCCGACCGGTCGTCCCGGCCGCGGCATGCACGACTCGGCGCTGCACTTCCTGACCGCGCTGCCGCGCGTGGACTCGGAGAACATCGGCGATCGGGTGGGCGTCGAGGCCGAGGCCGCCGAGGCCGAGCGGCGCCCGGCCCGGATGGGCTGGGAGCTCTACAACGACGACGTCTCCGACGGCGTCGCCGACCTGGTCAACCGGGTCAAGAGCTCCTGGCAGGGCCAGCCGGCACCGCAGGTGCGCCTGCTGCCGGAGATGCTGCCGCACAACCAGCTGCCGCGGCCCGAGCAGCAGCCGCACCCGAAGCTGGTGCCCATCGGCATCAACGAGGACGGGCTGCACCCGGTCTACCTGGACTTCAAGGCCGAGCCGAACTTCTACGCGTTCGGCGAGCGGGAGTCCGGGAAGACCGCGCTGCTGCGCAACATCGTCCGCGGCATCACCGAGCGGTACACGCCGAAGGAAGCGCTGATCCTGCTGGTCGACTACCGGCGCTCGATGCTCGGGTTCCTCAACACCGGGCACCTGCTGGAGTACTCGGTCAGCGCCGACCAGCTCAAGTCCAACATCAACGACGTGGTCGGCTCGCTGAAGAAGCGGCTGCCCGGCCCGGACGTCACCCAGGAGCAGCTCAAGAACCGGTCCTGGTGGAAGGGCCCGGAGCTGTTCGTGGTGGTCGACGACTACGAGCTGGTAGCCCCGCAGGGCAACAACCCGCTGGCCCCGCTGGCGGAGTTCATCCCGCAGGCGGCGGACGTGGGTCTGCACGTGGTGCTGGCCCGCAACTCCGGTGGTGCGGGTCGCGCCCTGTTCGAGCCGTTGATCGGCAAGATGCGGGAGACCTCGGCGCCGGGTCTGGCGATGAGCGCGAACAAGGACGACGGCCAGCTGGTCGCCAACATCAAGTCGCGCCCGCTGCCGCCCGGACGGGGGACGCTGGTCAGCCGGAGCCTGCGCGGCGGGCCGCAGCTGATCCAGACCGCGTTCATCCCGCCGGAGTGATCCGCGCGGAGTGATCGAATCGGTAGAACCGCCCCTCGGCCCTGGCCGAGGGGCGGTTCTACCGTGCGGGGTGGCGCGCGGGCGGTGTTGCGGCGGCGACACCGCGCTGTTTTCTTGGCAGGCTTGGGGCGTGCAATGGATTCGCATCACGGCCGCGGCGGCTGTCCTCGCCGCGGTCGCCGCCGTGTTCACCAGCTGCGCGGGGACCTCGGAGGACTTCCAGCCACCGGGATCGCTCGCCGGGGTCGATCCGTGCCTGGTGATGAGCGAGGCCGACCTGCTGCCCTACGGAGTGGTCGGGCCGGGGCAGCCGGCGGACGACGGCGCGGGCCCCGGCTGCCGGTTCGCGCACCCGGAGTACGAGCTGACCATCGCGGTGCACGAGGGGCGGAACCTGGAGTACTGGCAGGACCGCCGCGAGGAGGTCGGCCTGTTCCAGGAGAACGGGCTGGGCAAGCACAAGGCGCTCAAGCTGATCATGGCCGACCAGATCGGGCGCAGCAGGTGCAACCAGGCGCTCGTCGTCGGCTCCGGCTCGCTGAACGTGCGGGTGGACTACCACCCGGGCACGAAGTCCGACGACTACTCGGCGTGCAAGACGGCCTGGGACATCGCGGTCCCGATCGAAGGCCGCCTTCCGTAGGCCGTTCGGGCCGAACCGCGAACCCCACCGCGCTGCGAGGTGCTGGTTGCTGTTCGCGTGGGGCAGCAGGCCTCTTCTCGGCGCAGCGTCTCGCGGGATACTGAACTCGTACGTGCAGCAGTACGAGAGCGAGACGACATGACCGACGCTTTGGTTCGCTGGAAGACGGCTTCGTTCTGCGGCGCTGGGCACGACTGCGTTGAAGTTTCCGTGAAGGGCGATCGGGTCGAGGTCCGGGACTCGAAGGATCGCGGCGGGCCCGTGCTGACCTTCTCGCGCCGGCAGTGGGAAGTCTTCGTGAACAGCCTGCGCGGCTGACGGCGGCGGTTCGGCCGATCGCCGCACGCCCGGACAGGTGCGG
Source organism: Saccharopolyspora griseoalba (assembly GCF_042665275.1). Classification (NCBI taxonomy): domain Bacteria; kingdom Bacillati; phylum Actinomycetota; class Actinomycetes; order Pseudonocardiales; family Pseudonocardiaceae; genus Saccharopolyspora; species Saccharopolyspora griseoalba. The sequence continues at coordinate 245,852 of NZ_JBHTCJ010000004.1, forward strand.
CGATCGGCCGAACCCCCTTCACCTGGCCCGAGATGGGGCGGTCCGCCCGAAGTGCGCGGTTCGCCCGCGGAAGGTGGGCCGCACGCGGCCCGCGAGCCTTGTACTCTCCACGCTCGTGATCACTCTGCTGAGTGAAGTGGCCGGAGGCCGCGCGGCCGTCCTCCGGGGAACGAGCAGGAGGATTCTTGTCCGAGCGATGGCTGCTGCCACCGCTGTGGTTCGACCTGTGCTGGGAGATCGGCGGGTTCGGCGAGCACCCCTTCCCGCTCGCCGTGCGCTCGCACGGTGAGACGCGCGACGAGCGCTCGGCTCTCCGGCAGCGCGCCGAGCCCGAGATGGCCGCGGCGGGCCTGCTCGTCCCGGCGGGGCTGAACCCGCGGTTCGCCGATCTGCTGAGCCGAATCGCGAACCCGGGGTTGTGGATCGAGGGCTTGTACCTGGTCGACGACGTCACCGATTCGCCGTGCCGGCTGCTGTCGGTGGCCACCGAGGACGGTGCGCTGCTGATCGTCCAGCAACCCGGCGAGTCCGGGTTCCGCGGCGGTGATCTGCGCATCACCACGCACCCGCGCACCTCGGTGGGCGCGGCCGCGATCCAGGGCCTGCCGCCCGCGCCGCCCGGTGAACGCCCGCGCCTGGCGGTTCCGCTCGCCGACCTGGAGCGGCCGGAACCCGCTGCGGCCGAGGACGCGGCGGAGCCGACCGTCGAGCGCGAGAAGACCCCGGTCGAGGAGCTCCGCGCGTTCACCGAGGTGGACCACTACCGGGACGGCCAGTTCACCGCGAACCTCCGCGATCGCAGCGGCCGAACGCACCGCTCCTCGGTGCTCAAGTGGTTCGACGTCGCCGAACCGGACGGTCGCTACGGCCTCGTCCGAACGGGCCGGGAGCTGGTCCTGTCCGGCCTGAACGCCCAGGACCTGGTCCGAGCCCTGCAGGACCGGGTCGCCGAAGTCCGCTCCGGTTGAGCGGTCCGAACGCGGCGGGTGCGCCGCGGCTCGAAAGCCCTTCCGCCGAGGTGAATTCCGCGGAAGCCGGTCCGGGAGCCCCGCCGGGCTCTCCCGGACGGCCGGGCTCACCAGCGGATTTCTCCCGCGGACGGCGCGCGCCGCGAGGTTCCGCCCGGCTGGGTGTCGCTGCTGGTCGGGTCGGGCGCCTACCCTCTAGGCTGCCTGTCAGGGGGTCAGGCGGTTAGGAGTACTGGGTGTCCCTGCACGTCTCGATCGACTTCGGCACGTCGAGCACTTGCACGGTCGTGTCCGTCGGAGGCGCCGAGCCGCAGGTCGTCGTCATCGACGGTCAGCCGCTGGTGCCTTCCGCGGTGTTCGCCGCCGCCGACGGGACGCTGTTCGTCGGGCACGAGGCCGAGCGGCAGGCCGCGGTGGACCCGTCCCGCTTCGAGCCGCACCCCAAGCGCCGCATCGACGAGGGCGAGCTGCTGCTCGGCGGCAGCGTGTTCAAGGTCGGCGAGGTCATCCGCGCCGTGCTGCAGCGCGCGGTCGGCGAGGCCCGCCGGTTCGCCGGGGGCGCCGCCGTCGATCTGCTGGTGCTGACCCACCCCGCCGACTGGGGTTCGGTGCGCACCGGTGAGCTCCGCCAGGCCGCGCTCGGGCTGGGCAAGGAGATCGTGCTGGTCGCCGAGCCGGTCGCCGCCGCGGTGTTCCACTCCGCCGGGCACGGGCTGCCCGACGGCGGGGCGCTTGCGGTGCTCGACCTGGGCGGCGGGACCGTCGACGCCAGCGTCGTGCGCAAGCAGGGCGCCGCGTTCCAGGTGCTGGCCACGCGCGGCAAGCCGGACTTCGGCGGCGCCGACATCGACCAGGTGCTGCTCGACCACGTCGGCCGCCTGGTGGGCGGCACCGACCCGGACGCCTGGCGCAAGCTGGTAGCCGGCCGCGAGATGGCCGATCGGCGGCGTCGCCGCGTGCTGCGCCAGGACGTGCGCGGGGCCAAGGAAACCCTCTCCCGGCACGCCTACACCGACGTGCCGATGCCGCCGCCGTTCTCCGACGCGCACCTCACCCGCGCCGACCTGGAGAAGCTCGTCGCCGCACCGCTGGCGGCCGCGGCCGACCTGGTGCCCGCCACGCTGCGCGCCGGGCAGGTGCCGCGAGACCGGCTGGCCGGGGTGTTCCTGGTCGGCGGTTCCAGCCGGATCCCGCTGGTGTCGCGCCTGATCCACGAGCGCACCGGGGTGGTGCCCACCACCCTCGACCAGCCGGAGACCGTGGTCGCCAGGGGCGCGCTGCGGGCGGTGCGCCTCGATCCGGAACGCGGCGGGCTCGCGCCCGCGGGCACGTGGGCGGGCACCACCGTGCGCTCGCTGCCTGCGCCCGGGGCTGCCGAGGCGCTGCCCCGGCAGCGCACCGTGGTGCTCGACGACGAGCCGACCAAGCCCGCGCGGGATAACCCGCTGCGCAAGTCCGGGAAGCGCAAGAGGCCCTGGCTGGTCGGCGGTGCGGTGGCCCTGGTGCTCGCCCTCGGGGCGGCCGCGACGCTGTTGCTCACCAGCGGAAACGTCCCGCAGGCCGAGCCGGAGCAGCCCGCCGGGCGGATCGACGCCTACGACTACGGCTTCGCTCATCCCGGGGGCTGGAAGCCCACCGGCGATGGCGATCCGCAGAAGATGCAGACCTTCATCGCCCCGGTCCGCGGCGCGCAGGGCTCGCTGGTGGCCGTCGAGGAGGGGCGGCTGGACTTCGACACCGACAGCGACCGCAGCCGCGCGGTCCAGCAGCTGCACGGCGAGTACCTGGACAGCGTCGGCAACGGCGAGCGGTTCAGCTCGTTCATGCCCTCCACCAGCTTCGCCGGCCGCAACGTCGTCTACTACCGGGAGAACCTGCCGGGCGCGCTCGTGGAGTGGTACACGCTCTACGAAGGTCGGTTCAAGGTGAGCGTGGGTTGCAAGTACTCGCCGGCGGGCAAGGACGAGGTCGTTCGCGCCTGCGAGCAGGTCGTCTCCTCGCTGCGAATCGGCGACTGAGCGCGCCGCGGAATTGTCTTGCGTCACACCGAGGACCGGGCTTCGCGACGGCGCTCTTCGACAGTCCACTGCGGACCGAAAACTGGCCGGAGGTATTGGAGATCGCGATCGCGAACGGTGATCGAGCTCGCCGAACCGGACTTTTCGCAACTGCGAATCGCATTCTGACCAGCGCGTTTCCGTTTCGTCGTTTACAACCGCAACGGCTTGCCCGAAAAGCTGGGACAAGGTGGAACCGGACGTGGCAATGTCTGCGTCGCAGGTTCATCCGGACTTGATACCGAGTGTTTGAAGGGGGTCATCCACCGATGGCTGGAATGGGTGCTGACGTTGAGGCGATCCAGCAGGCTTCGACCGACATCGAAGAGGCTCGCAACGCCGTCGAGCAGGCGCTGAACCAGCTGCACGGCCAGCTCGAGGGCCCGGCGCAGAACTGGAAGGGCCAGGCGGCCGACGTCTTCCGCCGGCTGATGGAGCAGTACCAGGAGAGCGGCAAGAAGATCATCCAGAAGCTGGACGAGCTCGGTCAGAACGTGCAGTCCTCGGGCCGCGACTACGCCGCGACCCAGGAGGAGCAGGCCCAGGAGATCTCCAAGATCACCAGCATGCTGGACGGCTGACCTTCCGAGATCGCAGCACGCGGTTCGCGGACTCCACTTTCTTGATCGACACGCTTTCGAGGGGATAGGCAAATGAGCGAGATCAACGTCAACTTCGCGGAGCTGCAGCAGGCTTCGGATGACCTGCAGCAGGCGGCCCAGAAGATCCAGGCCGAGCTGGACGACCTGGAGAGCAAGATCCAGCGCCTGGTCTCCACCTGGGAGGGCGAGGCCGTGCAGTCCTACCAGCAGGCCCAGGCCGAGTGGGACGCCGAGGCCGCCAAGATGCAGGAGACCGCCGCGAAGATGGGCATGGCCGTGGGCGCGGCCAACGAGGCCTTCCAGGCGGGTGAGAAGAAGAACGCCGGCCGCTTCGGTGGCTGAGCTCACTTCGCTCTGCCCGAGCGATCGGCTCGGTCGTGGCCCCGGTTTCACCGCCGGGGCCACGGTTGTTTCCCCGCCCGCAACGATCTCCGTCGTGCGTGGTCGGACGCGGTCCGACGGGGCGGCCGAGGTGTTGGTCGCGGTATTGCTATAGTAGTTCCGGCGATTGCCAGGTCATGCGTCTCGACCCGCTACCGAGGACCCGTTTTGACCGGGCAAGAAGCCACCAAGTACCCTCATTTTTTGTTGTGCGGTGCGCGGTCGCAGCCCGCGCCACGGGAACGGCCCGCTTCGAGCGAGCGAGTTCCGGGCGGCGGTGCTGACGGACGTGCCGGTTCGATGGGAATGGACCACGGACCGACCGGCGTGATCGAGACGGGCTCCGCACTGACGATTCCGACGCGAACGACGACGAGGTAGACCCGTGCGCACGTACAGCCCGAAGCCCGGCGAGGTGACCCGCGCCTGGCATGTGATCGACGCCGAGGATGTGGTGCTCGGCCGGTTGGCAACTCAGGCCGCGACGCTGCTGCGCGGCAAGCACAAGCCGACCTACGCGCCGCACGTCGACACCGGTGACTTCGTCGTCATCATCAACGCCGACAAGGTGGCCCTCACCGGTAACAAGCGCGACCAGGCGTTCCAGTACCGGCACAGCGGCTACCCCGGTGGTCTGCGCAAGCAGTCCTTCGGCCAGGTGCTCGACTCGCACCCCGAGCGGCTGCTCGAGAAGGCGATCAAGGGAATGCTCCCGAAGAACAAGCTCGGCCGCGCCATGGGCAAGAAGCTCAAGGTCTACGCCGGTCCGGAGCACCCGCACCAGGCCCAGAACCCGCAGCCGTTCGAGATTAAGGCGAAGGTCCAGAAGTGACTGACGAATTCCAGCAGGAAGAGGCAGTGACCGCTGCCGAGGAGACCGCTGCTCCGGAAGAGACCGTCGAGACCACCGAGGTCGCCGAGGCCGTTGCTCCGGCCCCGGTGCCGGTGCCCTCCGGCCGCCCGGTGCAGACCGTTGGCCGCCGCAAGGAGGCCGTTGCCCGCGTCCGGCTGGTTCCGGGCAGCGGTAGCTTCAAGCTCAACGGCAAGTCCCTCGAGGACTACTTCCCGAACAAGGTGCACCAGCAGGTCGTCAAGGAGCCGCTGACCACGGTCGAGCGCCTGGAGAGCTTCGACGTGCTGGGCACCCTGCGCGGCGGCGGGCCGTCCGGCCAGGCCGGCGCCCTGCGCATGGCCATCGCCCGCGCACTGTCGGCGTACGACAACGACGACCGCCCGGCGCTGAAGAAGGCCGGCCTGCTCTCCCGCGACTCCCGGGAGAAGGAGCGCAAGAAGTACGGCCTCAAGAAGGCCCGCAAGGCCCCGCAGTACAGCAAGCGCTGACGCGAGCCTCATCGAGCAACACCTGCGGGAGCAGCGTCCGTCCTCAGTCCGGGGCGGGGCTGCTCCCGCAGTCGTTGTATGCGGGATGTACCCCACCGGGTGCCTGGCGCGCGTGACCCCCGGACGTCTGTGCGAGGCTTGTCCGCGAACCCGTCGCGGTGATTTGAGGAGGACTTTCAGCTGATGGCTAGGTTGTTCGGCACCGACGGCGTGCGCGGATTGGCCAACGGCGATCTGACCCCGGAACTGGCGATGCAGGTCAGCGCGGCCGCGGCTCGCGTCCTCTACGACCGGGACGATTCGCGCCGGCGGGTGGCCCTGGTGGGCCGCGACCCGCGGGCCAGCGGCGAGATGCTGGAGGCCGCCGTGGTGGCCGGGCTCACCTCCGCGGGCGCCGACGTGCTGCGGGTGGGCGTGCTGCCCACGCCCGCCGTGGCGCACCTGGTCAACGACCTCGGCGCGGACATCGGCGTGATGATCTCCGCGTCGCACAACCCGATGCCGGACAACGGGATCAAGCTGTTCACCGCGGGCGGGCACAAGCTGCCCGACGCCGTCGAGGACGAGATCGAGACCCGGCTGACCGAGCAGGTCGACCGCCCGACCGGCATCCACGTCGGCCGCGTCCGCGATGCCGAGGACGCCGAGCGCCGCTACGTCGACCACCTGCTGACCGCCGCTCCGCAGTCGCTGGAAGGCCTCAAGGTCGTGGTCGACTGCGCCAACGGCGCGGCCTCGATCGCCGCTCCGGACGCCTACCGGCGCGCGGGTGCGCAGGTCATCGCCATCAACGCCGAGCCGGACGGCATCAACATCAACGACGGAGTCGGCTCCACCCACCTCGAAGGCCTCCAGGCGGCCGTGGTCGAGCACGGTGCCGACCTGGGCATCGCCCACGACGGCGACGCCGACCGCTGCCTGGCGGTGGACTCCACCGGCGCGGTCGTCGACGGCGACCAGATCATGGCGGTGCTCGCGCTGGCCATGGTGGAGTCCGGCGAGCTGGTGGAGAACACGCTGGTCGCCACTGTGATGACCAACCTCGGCCTGCACCTGGCGATGCGCGAGCACGGTGTGTCGCTGCGGACCACCAAGGTGGGCGACCGCTACGTGCTCGAGGAGCTGCGCGCGGGTGGTTTCTCGCTGGGCGGCGAGCAGTCCGGCCACGTCGTGCTTCCCGGGCACGCGACCACCGGCGACGGCCTGCTCACCGCGCTGCGCCTGATGGGCCGGGTCGCCGAGACCGGCACCGGCCTGGACTCGCTGGCCAAGGTCATGCGCAGGCTTCCCCAGGTCCTGGTCAACGTCCGGGTGGCGGACAAGGCCACCGCCGTGGCCGCCGAATCGGTCACCTCGGCGGTCGCCGAAGCCGAGGCGCAGCTCGGCGAGACCGGCCGGGTGCTGCTCCGTCCGTCGGGTACCGAGAACCTCGTTCGGGTGATGGTGGAGGCCGCCGATGAGCGGCACGCGCAGGACACCGCGGACCAACTGGCAAAAATCGTATCAGCCGTTCGGTGATCATTTGTGATCTGAGTCTCCATAGAACGCGTTTCTATGAGAGCCTGCTCACATGGGTGCCATCGCTGTCGCCATGCTGGTCGGGCTCGTCGCCATCGGGCTCGTTGTCGGGATCGTCGCGCTCTCGGCCGTGATGATCACGGGTCTGAAGGCCGTCAACGCGGTTCACGAGGGCCGCAGTCGTTTGGTGAACCGCCGATCCAGGGCATGACTCCACCATGAAGTTCCCCGGTGACCTGCTGATGGTCCTGATCGTCCCGCTGGTGTGCATGCTCGTGGCGGCGTTCGTGGCCGTCGTGCTCGCCACCCCCAACGGCATCGTGGAACTCCTCGGCTGATCCGGGCCCGAGCTCCGCGCTTCCCCGCACCTGGCATGCTGCTGGGTGCGAACGCGCGCGTCCGCGAACGACGAGGGTTGTTGAGGTTTGTTGAATCTGTTCCCCGTGCTGATCGGGCTGGTCCTGGGTGGGGCGATCGGTTTCGGCGTCGGCTACCTGGTCTTCGGGAAGAGGCGGGCCAGCTCCCACCAGCAGGGCTTCGGTCAGCCGCAGTGGGGACAGCAGCCCTCGCAACCGCAGCAGCAGTGGGGCCAGCCGCAGCAGTGGCAGCAGCCCCAGCCCCCGCAGGGCTTCCAGCAGCAACCCCCGCAGCAGTACCCGCCGCAGCAGGGCTTCGGGCAGTACCCGCCCCGCTGACGCGCCCGTTCGCGACTGCAAGCACCTGGTCGAAACGGCCATTTTGCGGCGAACATCCTGACAAGATGTGGAACCGAGCAGGGGGCCGAGCCCGTCCGATCTGCATCGGTCGCGGGCACGGTGCGGCTGGTTGTAGATGGCGGAGGGGAGATCACGGTGAGCGGGCTGGGTGCCAATACTGGCGAACTCGCGTCGGCCGCGACATCGATCAAGGGATGTTCGCAGGCGATCGGAGACCTGAAGAACAAGGTCGAGTCGTCGAAGCTGGGGAAGAACGACTTCGGACGCGAGCACAAGCAGGCCGCTGAGCCGTATTTCGAGGGCCTCAAGAAGATCTCCAAGGCTATCGACAACAACGCCAAGATCACTGATGACTTCGCGGACAACCTCAACGGCGCCGCACGCGGGTACGAGTGGGAAGACGCCGGGAACGCTGCCAAGGTGAACCAGGCGGGTGGTCAGCAGTGAGCGATCCGAACCGGGAGTACCCGTCGTGGCCTGACGTCAAGAAGGTGTTGGACGACCCGAATGTGCCGCGAGAGCACAAGCGGGACATGCTCCTCAACATGCGGGACGACCGCGCGCGGTACGAGGGGTTGGAGCGCGTTCGCGCGGAGGACAACGGTTCCGATGACCCCGGGGCGGCTCCCGACAAGTTCAACGAGGAATTAGAGAGTTACGAGAAGAAGTTCAAGGTCGATTACGACAAGACCTACGAAGCTTCCGAAGACAACGACATTCGGGACTCGTACGACGCCGCGAAGCAAGCGGGGGGCGACGAGAGCAAGTACGCGAAAGCCCTCAAGGGCAACAAGGGCGACCTTCAGGACATCACGCGCAAGGCGGGTGACGGAGGCACTGGCTGCTCGAACTCGAACGAGATCCTCGACAAGGGCGAGCCGGCCCTCGCCTACTTCGAGAACTTCGCTCCTCTCTACAAGGAGTTGCCGGGTCACATCAGGCAGAACGAGCCGAAGGGCGGCTTCACCAAGCACGCTGTTCAGAAGCGTTACGACGAACAGCGCGATATCAACTTCGCGAACTTCAAGGTCGACGCTGACGAGCTGAGCGACGCGGCCGAGAAGCAGCGCGAACAGAGCCGCAAGATGGCCGACCGGATGAAGGCGGTCTGGGGTGGCTGGACTGGTGCTGCTTCCGACGCCTCACAGCAGAACTTCGCTGATATCAGTACCGGCGCCTCCACGGTCGGTGACTATCTCGGGGACACGTCGCAGATCATCAAGGACGCCACTCACCGGGTGTCCAAGGCGTGCGTCGACAAGGCGACAGGTGTGCTGGACGCGGTGCCAGACCGCAATACCGTTGGTGGTCGGACATCGCAGCAAATTCGCAACATCGTGGATGTAGGAGTCAACAACCCGAGTGACGACCAGCTGGTCGAGGTCTGCGGCTACTTCGGGATCGAGGTGGACGACGGTTGCCTCGAAGATGAGAACTTCAGGAACAAGGTCGTGCAGCAGGCGATTCAGTGGCTGTCGACCACGTTCGCGCCAGACTTCGAGGCCAAGCACAAGTCGATCATCGGCATCTGCGACAAGGCGAAAGAGGCCGTCAACGAGCACTGGAAGACCTTGACCGACCATCTCGGGAAGGTCGAGGAAGATCCCTTCAAGAATCCGGGTGGAAAGAAGGACTACAACCCGGGCAAGCAGGGCCCTGACGGGCAGCAGGGGGGCGGTGGTCAGCAGGGCGCTGGGGGCGGCCCGAGCGGTGGTGCGGGTTCCGGTGATGGCGTCGGTGCTGGTGCGGGTTCCGGTGGTGGTGCTGGTGCCGGCGGCGGGGGTGGCGCATCGACGCCGGACATGCCGAAGCCGCCGGAGACCCCGGAGATGCCCAAGCCGCCGGAGATGCCCGCACCGGGCGGTCCTGGAGCGCCCGGAGGCCCGGGTGCGCCCGGGCAGGAAGGCGAGAAGGTCACCCTCGGCGAGGGCAAGGACGCCGTCACCCTGCAGGAACCGGGTCCGGACGGGAAGACGCAGGTCGAACTGGTCGGTCCCGACGGGCAGCCCAAGACCTACGCCGTCGACTTCGCCGGGGGCGAGCCCGGGCAGGTGCCCGGCCAGCCGGTCCCCGGTCAGCCCGCGCCCGGCCAACCCGCTCCGGGCCAGCCCGGTGCGGATCCGCTCGCGGGCAGCCAGCGGCCGATGGGCCCGCAGCCCATTCCGGTGCAGCCCGGACCGGACGGCACCGCGGTTATCCACGAAGGCGACCGCACCATCACCCTGGAGCAGGGCGAGGGCGGCGCGATCAAGGTCAACGTCGACAACGGCGGTGGCCAGCCGCCGCTGAACCAGACGGTGGACTTCGGCGACGACCCGCAACCGCCCGCCCCGGGCGGCGGCCCGGGGACGTTGCCCCCGGAGGCCAACGTCAGCGGTGGTCCGGTGCCCGGAGAAGCACCGCCATCGCTGGCCCCGGAACCTCCCGCGCCTCCGGAAGCGCCGGCGCCCGCGGCCGGCTCGGTGCCGGCGGGCGAGGCGATCTCCGGCGACTTCGCGAGCGCGCCCGCGGCTGCCCCCGCGGCCGGGCCGGTGCCGGGGGTTTCCACGATGCCCGCGGCGGACGTCTCCGGTGCTCCGGCGCCGGGCGAACCGGCGATGACGGCTCCGCAGGCTTCGGGGGCGAACACCTTCACCTCGGGCGAGGGCGTGCAGAACTCCTTCGGCAGCGCGAGCGGGAGCCTCTTCGGGCCGGACGACGACCAGAAACCCGGTGGTCAGACGGGCTCTTCGGGCCTGTCCTCGTTGGGCGGCGGCGACGCTCCGCAGAGCACCGGATCGACCGGCATGTCCTCGCTGGGCGGCGACCCGTCCGCTGGTGGCGGGCAGCAGGGCCAGTCCAGCTCCGCCATGGGTGGCGGCATGATGGGCGGCGGCATGATGGGCGGCGCCGGCCAAGGTCAGGGAGGCGACCAGGAGCGCACCAACGACAGCCCCTGGCGCACCGAGGGGCAGCTGTTCGACGACGGGGTGGAGGCGTCCAACGTGCGCTTCCGCTCGGTGCTGGGCGAGGACCAGGAACGGTGATTGCTGAATGACGACGACGGGGGACTCGCCTAGCGAAGCGGTGCTCGCGGCCCGGCGGCGGTTCGAGGAGACGAGCAGCACCGCGGCTCGGGGCATCAGCGAGAACGCGCAGCGCTCGGCCGAGGCAAGCGAGAAGGCGAACGAAGCGAACAAGCAGTTCACCGAGAAGGTCCAGAAAATCGAGGGGCGGGTCCGCGAGCTGATCGACAAGCGGGCGCAGGACGCGATCCGCAACAACGAGATCCAGGTCAACGGTGAGGACGACGAAGAGCCTCAGGACGAGGTGGCGCTGGAGTACCAGGACCTGATCGAGAACTACCCGATGGCCAAGCCCGCGGAGACGGCTCCGCAAGCGGCCGAAATGCCGCAGGCGCCGGGACCGTCCGCGGGGACCGCCGGGCAAGTTGCTGAACAGCCCGCTCCAGATCCGCGCTGGCAGGTCCAAGTGGGCCGCTTCGGTCGGCGCAACCAGCAGCCGGAGCAGTCCCCGGCGGCCGCTCCGAAGCCGCCGTCCCCGCCGAAGCCGGCACCGCGTCGGCAGCGGCCAGCGTTCGATGACGATGAGGACTACGAGAACCAGACCTGGTTGAGGTGATCCTCGAAGAACGCCCGCCCCCGCGAGGGGCGGGCGTTCTTCCAGGATCAACGCAGGCCGCGCTTCAACGCCGGGAGGAGGCCCAGGACGAGCGGTACGAGCGCGGCTACGAGCATGAACCACGAGATATCGCGGACCTTGTCCAGGAAATCGGCGAACGCGGGGTCCGGGAGGTGCTCGGAGTTCTTCGAGAACATCACGAGCCAGATCGAACTGCCGACGAAGTCCAGGACGATTCCCGCGATGCCCACTGCGCCGCCGAGCCAGGTCAGCAGCGCGCCCTGTCGGAACTCGCGGTACAGCCGCGTCGCCGCGAAGATCAACAGGCCGGCCGAGGTGAGCATGATCAAGTACGCGACGAACTGGGTGATGCTCGCGGGGAGGATGACGTCCTCCCCGGTGGCCTCCTCGCCCTCGGTCACCGCGAGGAGGATTCCCACGATGCCGAGGAACAGGGCAACGCCCACGTTCAGCGTGGCAGTGGTCATGAGCAGGGGTTTGTTAGGCGCTCCCGGCCCCTGGGGATAGCCCTGCTGCGGGTAGGCCCACTGGTGTCCCTGCGGTGGGTAAGCCTGCGGATACGCCATCTGCTGCGGCGGGTATCCGGCTTGCTGCGGGTATCCCTGCTGGGGGTAGCCCTGGGGCGGTTGCTGCGGGTAGGCGGGCTGCTGGGGTTGCCCGGGGTACTGCGGCTGGCCGCCGTAGGGCTGCTGCGGGGAGCTCATGGTCGGGAATTGTGTCGCACTCGCTCGCCGCTGCGTAGGCGGTTCGACGTGATCGGGTGCGTGGCAACCGGCCGCAGTTCTCGCTGCGCGCGGAACCCGCGCCGTCAGCGCAGACCGCGTTTGAGCCCTGGAATCAGGCCTAGGACGCGGGGTCAGGTCGACGAGCAGGATGGCCGCCGTGATGTCGCCGAGAGCGGTCAGGTAGTCGCCCAGCGATGGCGGATTCAGGTACTGGGAAACCGATTGGCGTAGAGCGCTTTCCATACGCAGCCGCCGATGAACCCCGCGGCTCCGTCGCGGCGGCGATCGTCCGCCGAGCAAGGTGAACAGCGCCGCGAGCGGAAGAGCTGGATCGCGCCGGTGATCAGCAGGGCCGCGGCGCCGAACATGAGCAGGTGCGCGAGGAACTTGATGATGGTCGCGGCCAGGATGAACGCCTCGCCGGAGCGGTCCTCGCTCCTCCAGCGCGAGGACCATCCTGATTAGCCTAGGAACCCGCCGGCCGCGATGTTCAGGACGGAGGTGGTCATGATCAGGGGCTTGTTCGGACTCCCCGGCCCCTGTGGATAGCCGTGCTGGGGGTGGGACCACCGCTGCGCTTGCTGGGGATAAGCCTGTGGACAACTCGTCGGCTGCGGATATCCGGTCTGCTGCGGGTAGCCCGCCTGCGGGTGCACGGGGTGTTGCGGCTGGCCGCCGTAGGGCTGTTGGGGGAGCTCATGGTCGCGAATTGTGTCGCACGAGGTCGCCGCTTCGTGCCGGGTTCGGGTGAGTTGGCGCGGCCCGGCCGGGAACCGCGTCCTGGGCGCGCGGTTCCCGCCCGAACTGCTAGGCCGCCAGGTCTCCGTGGGTGTGGAGCTTGTCGATGGTGTTGCCCTTGAACGCGTCGTCGAGCAGCGAGTCGCCCCGGTGGTCCTTGGTCAGCGCGCGCAGGAAGAACGCCGTCAGCAGGGCTTTGGCGGTGCGCTGCGTGGCGTGCTCGGGTTTGCCGTGCAGCAGCAGCTGGGTCCAGTGGGTGCCCTCGGTGAAGCCCAGGTGGGTGGCCTTCTTGACGGTGCGCAGCTGCACCGGGCCGCCCCACGCCCGCGCGAGGGGTTCCGCGTTGGCCACCGGCGGGGCGAGCAGGTCGTTCTCGGCGGCCAGGTGCAGGCCGGGGACCGCGACCCGGCTCGCCGCCTCGAAGGCCGACGGGTGGGTCTCGGCGGGGGCCAGGGTGGCCACGGCGCGGATGCGGGAGTCCTCGGCGGCGGCCTGCACCGCGCAGCCGCCGCCCATGGCGTGGCCGGCGATGCCGAGCTTCTTCTCGTCCACGCTGATCTCGCCCTCGCCGAGCCGGACGCCGACCGCGATGTCCAGGGCGGTGCGCAGGTCGCCCGCGAACAGGCGGTGCGAGGCGAGCGGGCCGCGCTGGGTGCCGGGGGCGACCACGACGACGCCCCAGGAGGCCAGGTGCCGCATCAGGTTCAGGTACCGGTCGGCGGGCTGCATCCAGCCGTGGCCGAAGGCGATCGCGGGCAGGCCCAGGCCCTTGCGCGGCGTGCAGACGATGCCGGGCAGTCCCACCAGGGACATGTCGCCGTGCAGCACGTCGTGCGGTCCGCGGCGGGACAGTTCGGCGAGCGCGTGTTTCGCGGAGGGAGCCTTCTTGGCAGTGCGCGCCATGGTCGACACGGTATCGGACTCGCGCGTGCGCGCGCGGTGAGCAGGTGCGTGTCGTTGCCGACGCCCGCCCGATTCCGGCCAACGCGACTAGCTACGCTGGGCCGCGTGTGCGGGATCGTTGGTTACGTAGGACATCGCCAGGCGCTGGACGTCGTGCTCGGCGGACTCCGGCGGCTGGAGTACCGGGGTTACGACTCGGCGGGCGTGGCGCTGCTCGACGGCGCGGGCCGCCTCGCTGTGGAGCGCGCGGCCGGTGCGCTGTCGAACCTGGAGAAGAAGCTCGCCGAGGACGGTTCGTCCCGGTTCGAGGGGCACGGTGGCATGGGGCACACCCGCTGGGCCACCCACGGCGCGCCGAACGACCGCAACGCGCACCCGCACCGGGACGCCGCGGGCAAGGTCGCGGTGGTGCACAACGGCATCATCGAGAACTTCGCCGCGCTGCGCGCCGAGCTGGAGGCGGCCGGCGTGGAGATGGCCAGCGAGACCGACACCGAGACCGCCGCGCACCTGGTCTCGGCGGCCTACGCCTCGGGCGCCACGGCCGGTGATCTGACCGCCAGCGTGTGCGCCGTGGCGCGGCGCCTGGAGGGCGCGTTCACCCTGGTCGTCACGCACGCCGACGAGCCGGACGCGATCGTGGCCGCCCGCCGGTCGTCCCCGCTGGTCGTGGGCGTCGGCGAGGGCGAGCACTTCGTGGCCTCGGACGTGGCGGCGTTCATCGAGCACACCCGGGACGCGGTGGAGCTCGGCCAGGACCAGGTCGTGACCATCACCCGCGACGGCTACCGGGTCACCGACTTCGACGCGGTGGACGTCGAGGCCAAGCCCTTCCGGGTGGACTGGGACCTGTCGGCCGCCGAGAAGGGCGGCCACGACTACTTCATGCTCAAGGAGATCGAGGAGCAGCCCGAGGCCCTGGTCGACACGCTGCGCGGGCACTTCACCGGCGGTCAGGTGGTGCTCGACGAGCTGCGGCTGACCGAGCAGGACCTGCGCGACGTGGACAAGGTCTTCGTCGTGGCCTGCGGCACCGCATACCACTCCGGGCTGCTGGCCAAGTACGCCATCGAGCACTGGTGCCGGATCCCGGTGGAGGTCGAGCTCGCCAGCGAGTTCCGCTACCGCGACCCGGTGCTCGGCAGGGACACCCTGGTCGTGGCGATCTCGCAGTCCGGCGAGACCGCCGACACCCTGGAGGCCGTGCGGCACGCGCGCACCCAGCGCGCGCGGGTGCTGGCCATCTGCAACACCAACGGCGCGCAGATCCCGCGCGAGTCCGACGCGGTGCTCTACACCCACGCCGGGCCGGAGATCGGGGTCGCGGCCACCAAGACCTTCCTCGCCCAGGTCGCGGCGAACTACCTGGTGGGCCTGGCCCTGGCGCAGGCGCGCGGCACCAAGTACGCCGACGAGGTCGCCCGCGAGTTCGGCGAGCTGGCCGCGCTGCCCGACGCGGTGCGGCAGACCCTGTCCACGGTGGACCAGGTGCGCGAGCTGGGGCGGGAGATCGCCGATTCCAAGGCGGTGCTCTTCCTCGGTCGCCACGTCGGCTACCCGGTGGCGCTGGAGGGCGCGCTCAAGCTCAAGGAGCTCGCCTACATGCACGCCGAGGGCTTCGCCGCCGGCGAGCTCAAGCACGGGCCGATCGCGCTGATCGAGGACGGGCTGCCGGTCGTGGTGGTCATGCCCTCGCCGGTCGGGCGGGCGCAGCTGCACGCCAAGATGGTGTCCAACATCCGCGAGATCCAGGCCCGCGGGGCGCGCACCGTGGTGATCGCCGAGGAGGGCGACGAGGAGGTCGTTCCCTTCGCCGACGAGCTGGTCCGGATCCCCGCGGTGCCGACGCTGATGCAGCCGCTGGTCTCCACGATCCCGCTGCAGGTGCTGGCCGCCGAGATCGCCCGCGCTCGCGGCTACGACGTCGACAAGCCGCGCAACCTCGCCAAGAGCGTCACCGTGGAGTGAACCCCTTCCCCGGGGGAGCGCACGCGTGCGGCCCGTTCCTCTTTTCATCGAAAGTCCCCCGCAGCGCTCGGGGACTCTCGATGAGAAGGAACGGGCCTGCCTCCACGCGCGGCGAGGGCGTTGCGGGCAGACTGTGCGCCGAGTTCTTCGTCGATGGAGTCGGGATGTTGGGTGCTTGGACGCCTGAGCAGGTTCGGGACGCCGAGCAGCGGTTGTTCGCCCGGGTGCCGGAACCCGCCGTGATGCGCCGGGCCGCCTGGGGCGTGGCCACCGAGACCGCGCGGCTGCTGCGCGAATCGACCGGTGGCGTCGCGGGCCGCCGGGTCGCGCTGCTGGTCGGGGCGGGCAACAACGGGGGCGACGCGCTGTGGGCCGGGGCGTTCCTGCGCCGACGCGGCATCGGCGTCACCGCCGTGCTGCTCTCCCCGGACAAGGCGCACTCGGCGGGGCTCGCCGGGTTGCGGCGGGCGGGCGGCCGGGCGGTGCTCGCCGACGGCCCCAACCCGGACACCTCCGGCATCGGCGCGGAGGCCGCGGACGCGTTGGAGCGCGCCGACGCGGTGATCGACGGCATCGTCGGCCTGTCCGCGCGCGGCGCGCTGCGGCCCGTCGCGGCCGAGCTGGTGCACCGGGTGGAGGCCCCGATCGTGGCGGTCGACCTGCCCAGCGGCGTGGATCCGGTGACCGGTGCGGTGGACGGGCCGGCGGTCTCGGCTGACCTGACGGTCACCTTCGGCGGGCTCAAGCCCTGCCACGTGCTCGGCGCGGGCGCGGTGCGCTCGGGCTCGGTCGAGGTGGTCGACATCGGCCTGGACGACGAGCTGCCGGAGCCCGAGCTGCGGTTGCTGGAGGCCGCCGACGTGGGTGCGGGTTGGCCGGTGCCGGGCCCGGACGACGACAAGTACTCCACCGGAGTGGTCGGGGTCGCGGCCGGTTCGGCCACCTACCCGGGCGCGGCGGTGCTGGCCACCGGTGCCGCGGTGCAGGCCACCGCGGGCATGGTCCGCTACGCGGGCCCGGCAGCCGACGCGGTGCGCGGGCGCTGGCCGGAGACCGTGGCCACCGGTTCGGTCGGCGACGCGGGACGGGTGCAGGCGTGGGCGGTGGGCCCCGGCATCGGCACCGGTGCCAGCGGGCGCGAGGTGCTGGCCCACGTCCTGGAGTCGGGCCGCCCGGTGTGCGCCGACGCCGACTCGATCACCCTGCTGGCCGCCGACGAGGCGCTGTGGGACTCCCGCGACCCGGACGCGCCGCTGGTGCTGACCCCGCACGCGGGCGAGTTCGCCCGGCTGGTCGGCGCCGAGCCCGGCGCCGACCGGGTGGCGGCGGCGCGCGAGGTCGCCGCCCGCTTCGACGTGCACCTGCTGCTCAAGGGCAACACCACGGTCATCGCCGCGCCGGACGGGCGGGTGCTGGTCAACGACGCGCGGCACGCCTGGCCGGCCACCGCCGGTTCGGGTGATGTGCTCACCGGGCTGATCGGCGCGCTGCTCGCCGCCGGGGTCGACCCGCTGCTGGCCTGCGGGCAGGCCGCCCACGTGCACTCCCTGGCGGCCGAAGTCGCAGCGCACGGCGCCAAGGCGGACGGCAGCGCGGCCGTGTCGGGAGCACCGATCGGGGCTTCGGCGCTGCTGGCCGCGGTGCCCGCGGCGATCCGCACCGTGCGCGACTCGGCCGCGGAGCTCACCCGGCCGGGCGACGTCGTCGCGCCAGGCCGCTGAGCACGGGGTACATCGCGTTCCCCGGGCCGACGTGGGCGGTGAGGGGGAATTTCAGGTGTGCGACTATTGCCCTGCCATGAGTGACCAGCACGTGTACCGCGCCGACCTGCGGATTGACGTCGACGCGATCCGCCACAACGTTGGTGTGCTCGCGGGCCGGGCCAGGGCGTCCGGCGCGGCCACGATGGTGGTGGTCAAGTCCGACGGCTACGGCCACGGCGCGCCCGAGGTGGCGCGGGCCGCGCTGTCGGCCGGTGCCGAGCGGTTGGGCGTGGCCGCCGTGGAGGAGGCCCTGCAGCTGCGCGAAGCCGGGATCACCGCGCCCGTCCTGTGCTGGCTGTTCGCGGAGAGCGACGAGTTCGTCCCGGCGATCCGGGCCGACGTCGAGCTCTCGGCGTCCTCGCAGGCCACGCTGGCCCGCATCGTCGACGCCGCGGCCAAGCTGGGCCGGACCGCGACGGTGCACCTCAAGGCCGACACCGGGCTGTCCCGCAGCGGCTGCCCCGCCGAGCTGTGGCCCGCGCTGGTCGAGGCCGCGGCGAAGGCCGAGGCGGAGGGCTGGATCCGGGTCGAGGCCGTCTGGTCGCACCTGGCGTGCGCCGACGAGCTCGGGCACCCCTCGATCGACCAGCAGGCCGAGCGCTTCGCGCGCGCCTACGAGCAGGCACGCGCCGCCGGGCTCGACCCGATCCGGCACCTGGCGAACTCGGCCGCCACGCTCACCCGGCCCGACCTGCACTTCGACCTCGTCCGCCCGGGCATCGCGGTCTACGGGCTGGATCCGGTCCCGCAAGCCGGCGACCACGGGCTGGTCCCGGCGATGACCTTCCGCTCGTCGGTGGCCCTGACCAAGCGGGTCGAGGCGGGCGAGAGCGTCTCCTACGGGCACACCTGGACCGCCGGGCAGCCCACCAACCTGGCCCTGGTCCCGGTCGGCTACGCCGATGGCGTGCCGCGGTCGCTCTCCGGCCGGATGCAGGTGTGGCTGGCGGGGAAGCGCCGACCGGTGGTCGGCCGGGTGTGCATGGACCAGCTGGTGGTGGACACCGGCCAGGACGCCGTCGCCGAAGGTTCCGAGGTCGTCCTGTTCGGCCCCGGTGACCTGGGCGAACCCACCGCGGCGGAGTGGGCGGAGCAGCTCGGCACGATCCACTACGAGATCGTCACCGGGATGTACCGGCCGCGCGTCACCCGCACGGTGGTGGGTGCGCGATGAGTGGGTGCCGACACAGTGCTGTGCGCGGGGTGGCGCGCGATGTGACGATCTTGACGTTCTGCTGCCCGAGCCGAACGGAGACGACGTGAAACCGGTGTGGCAGGTGCTGGCCTGGACCAGCGGGGCGGTCGGTGCGGCGATCACCGGCGCCGCCGTCGGCGTGGCCGCGCACAGCACGAGGAGCGGCGCCCGCAAGGACGAGGACATCGAACCGCTGGGCAGACTGCGCCCGGACCGCCAGTCCACGGTCGCCGCCGACGACGGCGTCCCGCTCGCGGTGCAGGAGGTCCTGCCCGCCGACGGCGGAAAGCCGGACCTGACCGTGGTGTTCGTGCACGGCTTCACCCTGAACTCGCGCGGCTGGCACTTCCAGCGGCGCGACCTCCCCGCGGTGACCAAGCCGAGGCTGCGGCTGGTCTTCTTCGACCACCGCAGCCACGGCGAATCCGGGCATTCCAGCAAGAAGACCTCGACCATCGAGCAGCTCGGCCACGACTTGGACGCCGTGCTGCGCGCCGCCGCCCCGCGCGGCCCGATCGTGCTGGTCGGGCACTCGATGGGCGGCATGACGATCATGGCCCTGGCCGAGCAGCGGCCGGAGCTGTTCCGCGACCGGGTGCGCGGTGTGGCGCTGCTGGGCACGTCGGCCGGCGCCGTCGGCGCCTCCGGGCTGCCCCGGCCGTGGTTGTCCCGGGCGAACCCGGTGCCGCGCGGTCTGGCCATCCTGTCGGACCTGCAGCCCGGCCTGGTCGAGTGGACCCGCAAGATCGGCGACCGGCTGGCCTGGTCGGTCATCCGCGCGGTGTCCTTCGGCGACCGCAAGACACCGCGCAACGTGGTGGACCTGATGGCCGAGATGATCGGCTCCACGTCGGTGGAGGTGGTCACCGACTTCCTGGAGACGCTGGCCATGCACGACCGCAAGGAAGCGCTGGCGGCGCTGCGCACCTGCGAGGTGCTGGTGCTCAGCGGCGACGCCGACAAGCTCACCCCGTTCTCGCCGCACGCCGAGGTCATCGCCGAGGCCCTTCCGGACGCGCGGCTGGTCAAGGTCGAGGGCGCCGGCCACCCGGTGATGATGGAGCGGCCCGACCTGGTCACCGGGGAGCTGGAGGCGCTGCTGCGCCGCGCGTACCGATCCAAGCCGCAGAAGGGAACCGGGAGTTGAGCGCTGCGCTGAGGACCGTCGAGCTGCCCGCCGAGGACGACACCCTGGAGTTCGGCCGCCGTCTGGGCGCGGTGCTGCGCGCGGGCGACCTGATCCTGCTGGACGGGCCGCTCGGCGCGGGCAAGACCGTGGTGACCCGCGGCATCGCCCGCGGCATGGGGATCTCGGCGCCGATCACCTCGCCGACCTTCGTGATCGCCCGGGTGCACCACCCGGATTCGGGCGGGGTCCCCGCGCTGGTGCACGTAGACGCCTACCGGCTCGGCGGTCTGGAGGAGATCGACGACCTCGACCTGGACACCGACCTGGACACCGAGGCCGCGGTGGTCGTGGAGTGGGGCGAGGGGCTGGCCGAGCGCCTGGCCGAGGACTACCTGCTGATCCGGCTGCGCCGCCGGGAGGACGACGTTCGGGAGCTGACCCTGGAGCCCCACGGCTCGGGCTGGGGCGAGCGGATCGAGCGCGGTCTGGCCTGAAACCGCACGTTCCCCGGGCGCGGGGTCTCAGGCCGAACCGCTAGGCGCTGAGCTCGGCGGCGAGGTTGCTGGCCAGGCGTTGCATCAGCGGGATGACCTCGTCGGTGGCGATGCGGGTCATCCGCCCCTCCGGCCCCGAGATGGAGATCGCCGCCCCCGCCGGGGCACCCGGCACCGCGACCGCGAAGCAGCGCACGCCGACCTCCTGCTCGCCGTCGTCGATGGCGTAGCCGCGGGCGCGGATGCGTTCGAGCTCGGCGTGCATCTCCTCGACGGAGGTGATGGTGTTCTCGGTCTGGGGCGACATCGTGGTGCGCGAGAGCACCTGCGTGACCTCGTCGGTGGGCATGGTGGCCAGCACGGCCTTGCCGACCGCGGTCGCGTGCGCGTCCACCCGGCGGCCCACCTCGGTGAACATCCGCATCGAGTGCGGCGACGGGGCCTGGGCGACGTAGACGATCTGCTCGCCGTCGAGCACCGCCATGTTCGCCGACTCCCCGGTGACCTCGGTCAGCTCGGCCAGGTACGGCCTGGCCCAGGAACCGAGGGCCCGGCTGGCGGTCTCGCCCAGCCGGATCAGCCGCGGCCCCAGCGCGTACCGGCGCGAGGGCTGCTGGCGGGCGTAGCCGTTGTTGACCAGGGTCCGGATGATCCGGTGGATCGTCGGCAGCGGAAGACCGGACTTCTCGGCCAGGTCGGACAGCGCCACCTCGCCGCCGGAGTCGGCCATCAGCTCGAGGAGCTCGAAGGTGCGCTCGACCGATTGCACGCCACCGCCCGCGCGCTGTGGGCTCGTGGTCATAGTGGCTCCCTCTCCCGGCATCAGCCGAAGTTTAGTCCGGCTTCGGTGTTCAAGCTCATGTTGCCTCGAACGCAATGTGGAAACTAACATCCACGATGCAGAATTTCATGGAGATGTTCATCGCGCCGCCGCGAGCTCTTCCGCTGCGCGGTCCAGGGCAGCGCGGCAGGGTGAGTCATCAGCCACCGCCTTAGATCCGGCAGCAGAAAGAGGTGGACGATTCATGTCCGAAACGGCAGGGGTGCAGGTCCTCGGGGGCGCCGTCGAGCGCGGGGACGAGATCCTCACCGCCGAGGCGCTGGAGTTCGTGGCCGGGCTGCAGCGCGCCTTCGGCGGTCGGCGCGATGAGCTGCTCGAGCGGCGCGCGCAGCGTCGCGCCGAGGCCGCGCGCAACGGCCGGCTCGACTTCCTCGAGGAGACCAAGCACGTCCGCGAGGGTGACTGGCAGGTCGCGCAGCCGCCCGCCGACATCGCCGACCGCCGCGTGGAGATCACCGGTCCGACCGACCGCAAGATGGCCATCAACGCGCTGAACTCGGGCGCGAAGGTCTGGCTGGCCGACCTCGAGGACGCCAACACCCCGCACTGGGAGAACGTCGTCGGCGGCCAGGTCAACCTCTACGACCTGGTGCGCAAGCAGATCGAGCTGCACACCCCGGAGGGCAAGTCCTACACCCTGCGCGACGACGTCACGCACGCGGTGCCGCTGGTGCGCCCGCGCGGCTGGCACTTCGACGAGAAGCACGTCCTCGTCGACGGCGAGCCGGTCGTGGCCGCGCTGGTCGACTTCGGCCTGCACTTCTTCCACAACGCCCAGGAGCTCATCAACCGCGGCAGCGGCCCGTACTTCTACCTGCCGAAGATGGAGAGCCACCTCGAGGCGCGGCTGTGGAACGACGTGTTCACCCACGCCCAGAAGGAGCTCGGCGTCCCGCACGGCTCGGTGCGCGCCACCGTGCTGATCGAGACCTACCCGGCCGCGTTCGAGATGGAGGAGATCCTCTACGAGCTGCGCGACCACTCCGCGGGTCTCAACGCCGGTCGCTGGGACTACCTGTTCAGCGTCATCAAGACCTTCCGCGACTCCGACCAGTACATCCTGCCGGACCGCAACTCGGTGACCATGACCGCGCCGTTCATGCGCGCCTACACCGAGCTGCTGGTGCGCACCTGCCACAAGCGCGGTGCGTTCGCCATCGGCGGCATGGCCGCGTTCATCCCGACCAAGGACGACTCCAACGCCGCGGCGATGGAGAAGGTCCACGCGGACAAGAAGCGCGAGGCCGGCGACGGCTTCGACGGCTCCTGGGTCGCCCACCCCGGCCTGGTGCCGATCTGCTTCGAGGAGTTCGACGCGGTCCTCGGTGACAAGCCGAACCAGATCGACCGCAAGCGCGAGGACGTCGACGTCACGGCCGACCAGCTGCTGGCCGTCTCCGAGACGCCGGGGGAGAAGACCCTCGACGGCCTGCGCGGTGCGGTGGACGTCGGCGTCCGCTACATCACCTCGTGGCTGGGCGGCAACGGCGCGGCCGCGATCCACAACCTGATGGAGGACGCCGCCACCGCCGAGATCTCGCGCTCGCAGATCTGGCAGTGGCTGCACAACGACGTCACCCTGTCCAACGGTCAGCAGGTCACCCTGGACCTGGTGCGCGAGACGCTGGCCGACGTGGAGAAGTCCCTGCGCAGCGAGACCGGGTTCCCGACCGAGAACCTCTCGCAGGCAGTGGAGCTGTTCGAGCAGGTCGCGGTGGCCGACGACTTCGTCGACTTCCTGACCCTGCCCGCATACGCTCAGATCGACTGAGCGGTCCGTTCGGGGGTGCCGGTTCTTCCGCCGGCACCCCCGTTTTCGCGTTGAGGGGAGTTCGAAGTGGCCGAAACCTCGTTGGATCACGCCGAAGTCAACCGCCTGCTGAGCCGTCTGTCCGGTGTGGACGAGAAGATGGCGAGCAGGTACCCGGGCGCGCGGCCGGTGCGGCAGCCGGTGCACACCTGCTACGTGCCCGCGGACAAGGTCGGCTCCGGGGTGCTGGACGAGTGGGGATCCGCGGCGCTCGCCGCGCTGGACTCGCACGCCGCCACGCCCGCGGCGCTCGCCGCGGTGCTGGAGATCCCCGGTGAGATCGCCGAGGCCGTGCACCCGCGGGTGCGCGCGAAGCTGACCTCCGCGCCGGTGGAGGACCTGCGGATCGATTTCGAGGACGGTTACCTCGCGCCAGCCGGGGCGGCCGATCCCGATGCCGTCGAGGACGCCGACGCCGAGCGCACCGCCGGGGTCGTGGCGGACTGGTTGCGCGACGGCGCCGCCCCGGCGTGCTTCGGGCTGCGGGTGAAGTCCTTCGACACCGCGCAGCTGCGCGCCCGCTCGGTGCGCACCCTCGACGTGTTCCTGACCGCGCTGCTCGCGCGGTGCGGCGAGCTGCCCCAGGGGCTGGTGCTGACCTTCCCGAAGGTCGTCGACGTCGCGCAGGTCGAGGTCTTCGTCGAGGTCCTCGCGCTGGCCGAGCGCCGGTTCGGGCTCGCCGGGGGCTCGCTGCGCTTCGAGATCCAGGTGGAGACCACTCAGTCCATCGTGGACACCGAAGGCCGCTTCGCGCTGCCCCGCTTCCTGGCGGCCGGGGCCGGCCGGGTCAGCGGGCTGCACTTCGGCACCTACGACTACACCGCCTCCTGCGGGCTGACCGCCGCGCACCAGCACCTCGCGCACCGGGCCTGCGACTTCGCGCGGCACGCGATGCAGGTCGCCGCCGCGGGCACCGGGGTCTTCCTCTCCGACGGCTCGACCAACGTGCTGCCGGTGGGCGAGCAGGTCGAGCACGGCTGGCGGACGCACTACCAGCTGGTCCGCCGGTCCCTGGAGCACGGCTTCTACCAGAGCTGGGACCTGCACCCCGCGCAGCTGGTCACCCGGTACGCGGCGGTGTTCGCGGCCTTCCGCGACTCCGCCCCGGCCGAGGCCGCGCGGCTGGCGGCCTACACCTCGTCGTCGGGCGGGGCGGTGCTCGACGAGCCGGCCACCGCTCGGGCTCTGGCGGCCTCGTTCGTCCGGGCCCTGGACAACGGGGCCACCGACGCCGAGGAGGTCAAGGCGATGACCGGGCTGGCCGAATCCGAGCTCCGCTCGCTCGGGCGGTTGTGACGGCGCGGCGCCGATGACCGAGAAGTCCCTGCGCGCCTCGGTGCGCAGGGACTTCTTCGCTCGGGCGGGCCCGGACGCGGCGGGACCTCCCTTGCGCTCCGAGGTTCGGCGTGCGGGGATGGGAGCCGTCGAAGAAGGAGGGCGAACATGCGGATCCGGGGTGCTGTGCTGCAGGAATGCGGCAGGCCTGGTCCTTGGGAATCGACGGAGCCGATCGCGGTGACCGAGCTCGATCTCGGCGAGCCGGGCCCCGGCGAGGCGCTGGTGCGCCTGGAGGCCGCCGGGGTGTGCCACTCGGACCTGTCCGTCGTGGACGGCAACCGGGTGCGGCCGACGCCGATGCTGCTCGGCCACGAGGCCTGCGGGCGCATCGAGAAGGTCGGGCCGGGCGTCACCGACGTCGCCGAGGGGCAGCGGGTCGTGCTGTTCTTCGTGCCCCGCTGCGAGGAGTGCGAGGCCTGCCGGACGGGCGGGAAGCGGCTGTGCACGCCCGGTTGGGCCGCCAACGGCGCGGGCACCCTGCTCTCCGGCGCGCGCAGGCTCAGCTGGAGCGGCCAGGAGGTGCACCACCACTGCGGCGTCTCCGGGTTCGCCACCCACGCCGTTGTCGACCGGCACTCGATGGTCCCGGTCGACGACGACATCCCGCCGGAGATCGGCGCGCTGCTCGGCTGCGCGGTGCTCACCGGCGGCGGTGCGGTGAAGAACGCGGCCGCGCTGCAGCCGGGCGAGGACGTCGCGGTGGTCGGCGTCGGCGGGGTCGGCATGGCGGCGGTGCTGGTCGCCAAGGCCCTCGGCGCGGGCAGCGTCACCGTGGTCGACCCGCTGGAGGCCAAGCGGACCCGGGGTCGCGAGCTCGGCGCCACCGGCGCGCTCAGCCCGGACGAGGCGGTCTCGGCGGGGCACAAGTCGGCGGTGGTCATCGACGCCAGCGGCAACGGGAAGGCCTTCGAGACCGCCGTCGAGATCACCGCCCCTGCGGGCCGCACGGTCTCGGTCGGCCTGCCGTCCCCGGAGGCCCGCAGCGCGATCTCGCCGCTGGCCCTGGTGAGCGAAACCCGCACGATCATCGGCTCGTTCCTCGGTTCGGGCCTGCCCAGCGCCGACATCCCGGAGTACGCCGAGCTCTACCGCGCGGGCAAGCTCCCGGTCGACCAGCTGGTCTCCGGCAGGGTCGCCCTCGACGAGATCAACCGGGCCATGGACGAACTGGCCTCCGGCCGGGCCATGCGCCAGGTCGTGACCTTCTAGCTCGCCTGATCATCGCTCCTCGTCCCGCTGCGCGATGCACACTGGGCGAGGAGCGATGGAGGGATGAGCATGGACGAGCAGCACGACGTGGCGGAACGGCTCGCGAGCAAGCTCGGCGAGCGCGAGGTCTTCGGCGAGCCGGTGCAGCAGGGCGGGACCACGCTGCTGCCGGTCGCCAGGGTCCGCGGCGGCGGGGGCGGAGGCGGCAACGCCGAGGAGGGCCTCGGCGGCGGTTTCGGGCTCAACGCCGAGCCCACCGGGGCGTTCTCGATCTCCGCCGGCGGCGCGGTGGCCTGGCACCCGGCGGTGAACGTCAACCGCATCGTCCGGGGCGGGCAGCTGGCCCTGGCCGTGGTCGCCATCGGCTGCGCGATCGCCCTCCGCCGCCGCGACTGACCCGCCCAACCCCGACGACGCCTCCACTCACCCCACCCCGATTGGCCTCCCATTCGGGCCCCCGATTGGCATGCTTTTCGGGGTACCGATTGGCATGCTTTTCGGGGGTGCGAATCCGAGGGTTCTCGGGGATCGATCGGGGTGGGGGTGCGTTGGGTCAGGTGCCGACCGTGGCCGGGTCGAGGCCGGACCAGTCGGCGAGCCGGGCGGAGACCTCGTCGACGGTCGGGCGGGATGCCGGGTCGGGCTCCAGGCAGGAGTCGACCAGGGTCGCCAGGACCTCGGGCAGGTCGCAGCAGGTGCCCAGCGGGGCGGCCGGGTCGTGGCGCTGCGGGTAGTGGCGGCTGCCGCCGCTGGTGCGTTCCCGGTGCGACGCCTCGGCCCACGGGGTGGTGCCGGACAACGCCTCGTAGAGCGTCACGCCCAGGCCCCAGACGTCGGCGGCCGGGGTCATCCGCTCGCCCGTGGCCTGCTCCGGGGACAGGTAGTCGAAGGTGCCCGCCGTGCTGCGCTCGCCGATGCGGCAGACCAGGCTCAGGTCCAGCAGCACCGCCCGGCCACCCGCTTCGACCACATTGGACGGTTTGACGTCCAGGTGCACCCAGTTGTGCCGGTGCAGGTAGGTCAGCACCGAGCACAGCTGCATGCCCAGCACCGCGGCGTCGACCGGCGGCAGCGTGCCGTGCTCGGCGATCAGGTAGCCCAGCGTGCACCCGGGCAGCGTCTCGGTGATCACCACCGGGCGGTCCGGGTTGTCGTTGCGCACGATCTCGTAGCCGCGCACCAGGTGCGGGTGCGCCAGCTGGGTCAGCAGCACGCCCTCGTTGCGCAGCCAGCAGACCGCGCGCTCGTCGGCGGCGCGCTCGGGGCGGAGTGTCTTGGCGATGCAGCGGCAGGACCGCTGCTCGCTCCACACGTCGTAGACGTCCAGCCGCCCGCCCCGGCGCAGGTGCGCCACCACCCGGTAGCCGGGCGCCAGCGCTTCCCCCGGTGCGAGCACCGGCCCGGGCGGTCCCCAGGTCTGCTCGGGCTGGTCCGAGTAGTAGGAGCTGGCGGACTCGATCAGCGCCGCGCGTTGCTCGTTCACGATCAGCTGTCGCTGCGCTTGCGCCGGTGGTGCCCGCCGCTGCTCGATCGCTTGCGCCGGTAGTGCCCGCCGCTGCTGGAGTCGTGCCGACGCCGGCGACCGCCGGAGCCGGAGCGGTCGTGGGAATGGTGCTTGGCCGGGGTCACCATCTTGAAGAGCTTGGACAGATCCATCGCACGCACACTCCTGGGACGGCGTTGTCATGTCGAGGGGACGACGTCATTGTTCCCGGATTCGCGCGTGCGGTCGAGCGGTTTCGGACCAACGGCCGAACACCGCGGGCGGGAGCGGTCGAAAACCGCTCCCGCCCGCGGCGTCCCGGTTCACAGCGGCTGGGTCGCGGCAGCCGCGGCGTCGACGACGCCGTACCCGTAGATCGGGTCGAACATCCCGCGCGTCCCGAGGATCGGGGTTCGCGCGGTGTCCATCAGCGCCCGCTCGACGCCGTCGGCGTCGCGGCCCTGCGCGCCGAGCAGCGCGGCGACGCCCGCCACCTGCGGGGCGGCCATCGAGGTCCCGGCCAGCGCGTCGTAATCGCCCTGGCCGCACTCCGGGGAGCCCGTGCCGCGCGGCACGGCGGACCACACGTCGGCGTCGCAGTCGCCCAGCGAGGACCCGCCGGGTGCCGAGACGGCCTTGGCGTCCGGCGAAACCCCGAGGTTGGAGTACACGGCGTGCATCTCGTTGGCGTCGGTGGCGGCCACGCACAGCGCGCCCTCCTCCCACGCCGGGGTGTCGCACAGCGGCGAGGTCTCGTTGCCCGCCGAGGCCACCACGACCACACCGCGCTCGCGGGCGTAGGCGATGGCGTCCTTGGCGGCCGATTCCTGGCCCAGCAGCGTGAGCAGCTGGGTCCCGGGAAGGGCTCCGACGCTGAGGTTGATCACGTTCGCACCGTGGTCGGCGGCGTAGCGGATGCCCGCCCCGATGTCGTCGAACGATCCCGAACCGTTCTCCAGCGCCTTGATCGGCATGATCCGCGCGTCCGGCGCGACACCGGCGATGCCGGTGCCGTTGCCGGTGCTGGCCGCCGCGATCCCCGCGACGTGGGTGCCGTGCACGTCGGGCTCCTGCCCGACGCCGTCGGCACCCCGCCAGTCGCCGTCGCCGCAGGGCGCGGGGCCCCCGCCGCAGGCGAACGTGGCTCCCGGGACGAGCTTGCCCGCGAACTCCGGGTGACCGAGGTCGACACCGGTGTCCACCACTGCGATGACTTCACCGGCGCCGGTGCTGCTCGCCCACGCCTCGGGGGCGTGGATCTGCGCGAGGCCCCACTGCTTGTCGCTGAGCGGGTCACCGCCTGCGGCGGTGGCGGTGGCTTGCGAAGCCAGCAGTCCTAATCCGATCACGCTCGTCGTGATCAGGGTCCGCATCCGCATTGCGTCTCCCAACGGTTGGCATCCGACCGGATCAACGAGCTGGACCGGATGTGGTTTCCCGCACAACAGTCGCAGCGGCCGTTCGCCGAGCGAAGTTCCATCGCATGGCGCAGCGCGAACGGTTCGAGATTGCGATTCGGTGACGCCGAGACCGTGGAACTAGGACGTTTCCGTCTTGCGGGCGTGGAACAGGAGGTTCAGCGCGAGCGCGGCGATGCAGCCGGTGCTGATGCCCGAGTCCAGGACGGTGCGCAGGGACTCCGGGAAGCCCTCGTAGAACTCGGGTGCCACCACCGGGATCAGCCCGATGCCCAGCGCGCCGGCCACGATCAGCGAGTTGCGCGCGTCCCCGAGGTCGCAGTTGCTCAGCGTGCGCACCCCGCTGGTGGCCACCGAGCCGAACAGCACCAGCGCGGCGCCGCCGAGCACGGGCTGCGGGACCAGCGAGACCACGGCTCCGGCGATCGGGAAGAGGCCGAGCACCACCAGCACGCCGCCGCCCGCGGCGACCACGTAGCGGCTGCGCACCCTGGTCAGCGCGACCAGGCCGATGTTCTGCGCGAACGCCGAGCAGGTGAAGCCGCCGAAGACCGCCGAGATCGCGCTGCCCGCGCCGTCGGCGCGCAGACCCGCCGCGATGGTCTTCTCGTCGGCGGGGCGGTCGACGATCTCGCCGAGCGCGATCATGTCCGCCGTCGACTCCATCATCGCCACCAGCATCACGATGCAGATGGAGATGGTGGCGGTGATGCTGAACGAGGGCGCGCCGAGCTCGAAGGGCACCGGCAGGTTGAACACCGGGGCGGAGCCGAAGGTGGAGGTGTCCACCAGCCCGAAGGGCAGCGCGAGCAGGGTGCCGCCGAGCAGGCCGATGAGCAGCGCGATCCGGTTCCAGAAGCCGCGCAGGAAGCGGTTGAGCAGCAGCACCAGCACGAACGTGAGCGCGCCGACGACGATCTTGCCGGTCGCCGCGTAGTCCGGTGCTTCGGAGTCCTGACCGGCGATCCACTTGATCGCCACCGGCATCAGCGACAGCCCGATCAGCGTGATCACGGTGCCGTTGACCACCGGGGGGAAGAACCGCACCAGGCGGGAGAAGTAGGGCGCTGCGACGAAGGCCAGCAGGCCTGCGATCAGCACCGATCCGTAGACCACGGACAGCGGGTTCCCGCCGCTCTGCTGGGCGACGATGGCCAGGATGGGGGCGACTGACCCGAAGGTGACGCCGTTGACGAACGGCAGCCGGGCACCGATCTTCCAAACGCCCAGCGATTGCAGGATGGTCGCCAAGCCCGCGGTGAACAGGCTGGCGCCGATGAGAAGGGTGAGATTGAGGGGGGAGAGGCCGATTGCTTCGCCGACGATCAGCGGCGGCGCGACGACGCCCGCGTACATCGCGGCGACGTGCTGCACGCCGTAGGCGAGCATTCGAGTCGGCGGGAGGACTTCGTCCACCGGGTGGACGGTTTGGTGGTCGGTCTGGGCTGCCATAGCCAACTCCAATGTTGTCGCCAGGCGGGTTCTGTCTTAGACCACTTTCGCCACTCGTCTTTTGGATTGTGTTTTTAACGTGTTCCCAACATGTTTCGTGTGGGAAACCGTGCAATGTGGAGGATCCCGATTCCGTCGGGGCGGGAGCTCCGTCGCTCCCGCCCCGACCCCCAGGGGTCAGAACTCCGGCGTGGTGTACCAGGCCATGGGCTCGTCCTCGACGTCGTCGCGCTTGACGGTGCCCTCGATCAGGCCGTACGGGCGGTCGGCGGCGTAGAAGACCTCGTTGTCGTTCTCCAGGCCGCAGTAGGACAGGTCCACCAGGAAGTGGTGCTTGTTCGGCAGCGACAGCCGGACCTCGGCGAGCTCGGGGTGCGACTCCAGCGCCGCCTTGCCCATCGCGTAGAGGCTCTGCTGCAGCGCGAGGCTGTGCGTGGTGGCGAAGGCCTGCATCAGCGAGGCGCGGATGTCCTCGAAGCTCTTGCCCCAGTCGACGTCGGTGTGCCGGTAGCGCCAGCGGGCGCTGACCGCGGTGGCCAGGATCCGGTCGTCGGTCTCCGGCAGCGTGGTGTACTCGTCCTTGGGATAGCCCCAGAACTCGGAGCCGGTGGACTTGAGCACCACCAGGTCCTTGAGCCCGGAGACCACGTGCGCCCGGTCGCCGTCGATGGTCACCGCGGTGGTGCGCTTCTCCTCGCCGGTGCGGCTGAAGGAGTGGTCGTGGCCCTCGCCGTCGACCGGGATCCGCTGCCAGCCGGCCTCCTCGACGAGGATCCGGGCGCCGTCGATGCCCTCGGCGGTGGAGGTGAAGTGCCTGCCCAGGCGCAGCGCGAAGTCCTCGATCTCGCCCACGCCGTGCTTCTTGGCGAAGGCGAACGCGGTGTTCTTCTGCGTGTCGGTCGGCAGCACGTTGCTGTTGTCACCGGTGAGGTGCGCGGCGTCGAGATCGCCCCGCAGCGCGCTGCTCACGGTGAGGTCCTTGATCGAGTGCCGCGGCGTGCTCCGGTCGACCGCGACCAGGTGGACCTCGGCCTTGCCGTACTGGTTCGGGCCCATGACGATGCCCATTTCAGCTCCCTCGGTAGGTGGAGTAGGCGAACGGGCTCAGCAGCAGCGGGACGTGGTGGTGCTGAGCGGGGTCGGCGATGCGGAAGGTGATCGAGACTTCGGGGTAGAAGGTGTCCACCCGCTGCGCGGCGAAGTACTCGCCGGTGGCGAAGGTCAGCCGGTAGTCACCTGCGTCGAGGTGATCGGGGCCCAGGTCGCCGATGCGGCCGTCGGCGTTGGTCACGCCCTGGGCCAGCTCGGTCCCCCCGGCGGTCTCCAACCGGACCGCGATGCCCTCGGCGGGCTTGCCGCGCGCGGCGTCGAGGACGTGGGTGGTCACGGCGCTCATTCGTCGATCACCTTCTCCAGGCGGAGCCGGGCGATCTTGCGGAGTTCCGCCGCGACGATGCCCAGTTCCGCTTCGGGGTCGTTGTCCAGCCGGGAACGCAGGATCTCCAGCAGCTCCGCGCCGCTGCGCCCGGAGGCGCACACCAGGTAGACGTGCCCGAACCGGCGTTCGTACTCGGCGTTGGCGGTGCGCAGCTGCTCGGCGAGTTCGTCGCCGACACCGGCCTGCTCGCTGCGGGAGAACTCCGCGTCCTGGTCCGCGCCCCGCGCGCGCTCGCCGATGCGCGGGTGCGCGGTGAGGGCGCGATGGATCTCCTCGGTGGTGAGCTCCGGCGCGGCCTTCTCGGCCGCCCGCAGCGCCTCGTCGGAGGTGGCGAAGGGACGGGCTGCGGCGATGTCCTCCGCCCAACGCGGCACGTTCAAGCAGGTCAGAAGCCTGCTGACGAGCTCGTCGTGGGAGAGGGTGTTGAGGTCGGGCATCGGGCCTCCCCGGCGTGGCGTTCGGTGTGACAGAAGCTACGACCGGACCCGAGGGGTGTCAACACTTTGTTGAAACTACCTGGTCAGGAGTTGTCCCTGTTGAGGTAGTTGTAGACGGTGAAGCGCGAAACGCCCAGCGCCTTGGCGACCGTTTCGACGGACTTCCGCATGCTGAACGCGCCGCGCTCCTCCAGCAGCCGGACCGCCTTCTGCTTGTCCGCGCGCGGCAGGTCCGGCAGGTTGCCGCCCAGCTCGGTCTCCACGGCGCGGATCAGCCGGTCCAGCGCGCTGGTGAGCTCCTCGTCGGGCACCCGCACCGCCACCGCGGGCGCGCCCTCCCAGTCGAGCACGATGTCGGTCGGCCGCCGCTGCTCCAGCGGCACGGCGGTGGCGCCGATCCGCTCCAGCAGCGGGGCGATCGCCTCGGCCAGCGGGTGCATCTCAGGATCGTCGGTCATCGGCGGTCACCTGCAGCGTGATCCGGGTGGCGCCCGCGTCCAGGGCCCGGTCCAGGACCTCGGCCAGCGCGGGCAGCAGCGCCTCTCGTTCGGCGGTGATGGCGGTGCCCAGCGGACCGAAGTCCGGTTCCAGGCCGGCCTCGGTGAGGCAGTCGCGAGCGACCGCCGCGTGCTCCGGCGGTTCTCCTTCTCCCTCGAAGGGTTCTGTGGTGAACTCGGCGTGCAGGATCATCGGCGCCACCTCCTGAGGACAAACCGTATCCGTTGCGCCCTCACGAGTCTTGGTGAACCCGTTGACCCCGGGTCTTCCGGTGGATAAGAGTTTCAGCACCCGTCTTCGAACTCGTAGCGCGGAGGTGCGCGCGGCTGCCCCGGCAGCCGCGCGGCACGCCGGGTCCGGCTGCTCGCACCGCCTCGCAGGACGAGATCCGAAAAACCATTCGCCACGTAGGAGAGAACGCGTTGCCTGGTCCCGTACTGATCGCGCCGGACAAGTTCAAGGGCTCGCTGACCGCGCCCGAGGTCGCCGAGGCGGTGGCCGCCGGGATCCGCGCCGAGCGGCCCGACGTCGAGATCCGGCAGGCCCCGATGGCCGACG
The DNA here is from genome assembly GCF_042665275.1 of Saccharopolyspora griseoalba. Taxonomy (NCBI): domain Bacteria; kingdom Bacillati; phylum Actinomycetota; class Actinomycetes; order Pseudonocardiales; family Pseudonocardiaceae; genus Saccharopolyspora; species Saccharopolyspora griseoalba. The sequence continues at coordinate 278,474 of NZ_JBHTCJ010000004.1, forward strand.
GCGGCGACGGGACCGTCGAGGTGGCGCTGGCCGCCGGCTTCTCCCGCATCCCGCTGCGCGTGAGCGGGCCGGTCGGGGATCCCGCGGACACCGCGATCGCGGTCGACGGCGAGACCGCGGTGGTCGAGCTCGCCTCGGCCTCCGGTCTCTCGGCGATGGACCCCGACGACGAGCTCGAACCGATGGCGGCCTCCAGCGACGGCACCGGCGAGGCGGTGCTGGCCGCGCTGGACGCGGGCGTGCGGCGGATCGTGCTGGGCGTCGGGGGCAGCGCCTGCACCGATGGCGGTGCCGGGATGCTCACCGTGCTCGGCGCTCGGATGCTCGACGAGCTCGGCCACCCGATCGCGCCCGGTGGCGGACCGCTCGCGCGGGTCGCCGAGGTCGACCTGTCGGGCCTGGACCCCCGGCTGTCCGAAGTGGAGCTCGTCCTCGCGTCCGATGTGGACAACCCGCTGCTCGGCGAGCGCGGCGCCGCGCACGTCTACGGCCCGCAGAAGGGCGCGACCCCGGAGCAGGTGCGGCTGCTCGACGAGGCGCTGGGCGCGTTCTCCCGGGCGATGCTGGCCGCCGGTGGCCGCGACGTGGCCGAGCAGCCCGGAGCGGGCGCGGCGGGCGGCGTCGGGTACGCGGCGCTGGCCGCGATGGGCGCGACCATGCGTCCCGGCGTGGACATCGTCCTCGAACTGGTGGGCTTCGACGAGCAGCTCGACGGCGCCGGGCTGGTCATCACCGGCGAGGGCTCGATCGACGAGCAGACGCTGCACGGCAAGGGGCCCGCGGGAGTCGCCGCCCGCGCCGTCGCGGCCGGCGTGCCCGCGGTGGCCGTGGCCGGTGTCTGCGACCTGCCCGAGGCGCGCCTCGCCGAGGCGGGCTTCGGCTCCGTGCACGCCCTGAGCGCCCTGGAGCAGGACCCCCAGCGCTGCATGACCGAAGCGGCCTCCCTGCTCACCACGCTCGGCCGCGACATCGCCAAGCTCCACCTCTGAGCGGCGGGGGCGCGGTGCCCTTCTCCCACCAGAAGTCCCATCACGCGCGGGAGGGCACACCTGGCGGAAGAAGGGCACCGCCCCCGCGCTACTCCTCGGACGGGCGGCGCAGCAGCAGGGCGATGATCGTGCCCAGCAGGACGGCGATCACGCCTCCGCCGACCGCGTAGAACCACGGCATCAGGGAGGCGCCCTCGGCGCCCCTGGGCGCCGGGGCCACGTTGAGGTAGTAGCCGCCGCCGGTGGTGTGCCCGTCGTCGAAGGTGATCGTGTACTTCACCGTGTGGAGCCCCTGCTTCAGCGGCTCCATCCGGACCGAGAGGTGGTTGCCCGACACGTCCGGCGAGCCGCTGACCAGGTTCGTGCCCGCCGAGTCGCGAACCTCCACCTTCGCCGAGCCCGCGAGATCGCCGGCGAAGTCCATCTCGATCCGGTCGACCCCGGCCTGGGCGGTCTCGCCCGGACCGGGGTCCGCCCGGCTCAGCCCGCTGTGCGCCTGGGCGTGCCCGGGGAGCACCAGCAGCGCGGTCAAGGCCGTGCCGAGGGTGGTGCTCAGAAGTCGGCGCATGCGACTCGGTTGTCGGAGAACTCGGCCGGGTGCACCACCAGGGACTTCGCGTCCGCGGGCCGGTCGTTGTTCGCCGTGGTCATCGCCTTGCCCTGGGCGTCGGCGGTGAAGACCAGGTGGACCTCGTTCGGCGGGGTCTCCGCGCCGTTCGGGTCGAACTGGAAGTGGCCGCCGCCGTTCTCCTGCGAGCAGGGCTTGGCGTGCAGGTGCGACTTGTACTTGCTGCCGGGCTTGAGACCGGTCATCTCCACCGTCACGGTGGTGCCGCCCTGGTGCGTGGCCAGGAACGCGGTGCCCTTGGCGCCGTCCAGGCCCGGCGGCCGCGTCGGCAGGAGCTTGAGCTCGCCGGTGCGCAGGTTCGCGCCCTCGATCGTGTCCGCCCGCGGCAGGGTGGGGTCGCCCATGTTCATGGACTCGTGCTGCCCGGCCTGCTCGTGCTGCCCGGCCTCGTGCGGAGCGGGCTGCTGCGTGGGCTGGTCGTCGGTTCCACCGCCGCAACCGGCCAACGCCGCGCAGGCGGCCACGGCCGCCACGACGGAGCTGCTGCGACGGATGTTGCTTCGAAGTGTCATGCCCTCATCAAACTTCGTCCGCTGTGGATGCTGCTCGCGCAGCGGTGGCCGGGCCCCCGACGGCCCGGCCACCATCCGGAGGACCCGCGGGTGCCGACCCGGAACCCGCGGGAAACCCGCTTACCAGAACCAGCCGGAGTTGGTGTTCTCCGCGGCCTGCTTGATGGCCTGCCGGATGCGGCCGTAGGTGCCGCACCGGCAGACGTTCTCGATCTTATCGATTTCCTCGTCGGTGGGTTCGCTCTTCTCGTTGAGCAGGGCCACCGCCGTCATGATCTGCCCGGGCTGGCAGAAGCCGCACTGCGCGACGTCGTTGTCCAGCCAGGCCTGCTGCACCGGGTGCAGCTCGTCTCCGTCGGCCAGCCCCTCGATGGTGGTGACCTCGGTGCCCTCGGCGTCCTGGATCTTGACCATGCAGGTCTGGACTTCCTCGTCGTCCTGCAGGCAGGTGCAGGCCCGGCAGACCCCGACGCCGCAGCCGTACTTCGGCCCCGTGATGCGCAGCTTGTCCCGCAGCACCCACAGCAGGGGCATGTCCTCCGGCGCGTCGACCTCGACGTCCTCGCCGTTGACGGTCAGTTGGTAGGAAGGCAAAGCAGCTAACTCCTTCGAGGCGAAGAGCTCAGTGGTTGACCGGGAAACTGCGCGGCCGGGTACCGGTGGCCTTGGCGTAGGCGGTGGCGATCGCGCCCGCGGCGACCGGCACCCCGAGCTCGCCGACACCACCCGGGTCGCCGGTGGTCGCGGGCATGACCTCGATGCCGAGGTCGCGCGGCGTGTGCCGCTGCCGGGCCCAGAGGAAGTCGCCGTAGCTGCCCTCGCGGACCGCGCCGTCGTCGATGTGGATGCTCGCCCGCAGCACGGTGGAGATCGCGTCGACCAGACCGCCCTGCAGCTGCGCCTCGACGCCGCGCGGGTTGATCGGCTGGCCGACGTCGGCCACCACTCGCGCCTTGGTCACCCGCGGGTTCTCCGGGTCGCTAGCGTCGACCTCGACCAGGCAGGCCGCCACCGAGCGGTACTCCTCGTGCACGCAGATGCCCTGCGCCTTGCCCTCGCCGGTGGAGCTGCCCCAGTCGCCGTTCTCCATGACCTTGCGGAGCACGGTCTTGGCCCGGTCGCTCTTGAGGTTGTCCATCCGGAACTGCGCGCGATCGACCCCGGCCTGGTCGGCGAGCTCGTCGACGACGAGCTCCTCGGCGGTGCGGAAGGTCGCCGAGTGCACCGAGCGCCAGCTGCCGGTGTGCACGCCGTCGAGCTGCAGGTCGTTCAGCGAGATGGTGGTGACCCCGAAGTCGTAGGGCACCGCCTGGGTGAGGTTGAAGTACAGCTGGCTGGCCGGCAGCTTGCCGACCTCGGCCTGGACCACCGAGGAGGTCAGCAGGTCGCCGAGGCCGTGGGTGAAGTCCACCTGCACCGTGGACATCTTGTGCGCCCAGGACTGCACCGAGCCGCCGCGCGCCGAGGCGCGGATGCGGTGGTGCGAGGCGGGCCGCATCCGGCCGTGCCGGGTGTCGTCGTTGCGGGTCCAGAACAGCTTGATCGGCTTGCCGACGGCCTGGGAGACCTGCGCGGCCTCGATCGCGGCGTCGTGGAACAGGTGCCGGCCGAACGAGCCGCCCGCGCGGGTGACGTTGACCTTCACCGAGGTCAGCGGCATCCCGATGGCCGCGGCGATGTCCTTCTGCGCGGCGACCGGGGACTGCGCGGGCGTCCAGATCTCGGCCTGCCCGCCGGAGACGTCGGCCACCGCGTAGTTGATCTCCATCGGTGCGTGGCTGACGAAGGCGAAGTCGAAGGACTCGTCGATCTCGCCGTCCTCGGCGCTGTCTCCCAGCGTGTCGCCGAGAGTTCCGGTCATCTCCGCCAATTGGGACTTGACGTCCGAATCGGACTGGCCGGCCAGCGGGCCCTGCTTCCAGGTCACCTGGAGCTTCTTGGCCGCCTCCATGGCCTGCCAGGTGTAGTCCGCGACGACCGCGACGCCGGTGGGGACCTCGGCGACGGTCTGGAAGCCGGGCATGCTGCGCGCGGCGGAGTCGTCGAAGGACTCGACCTCGCCGTCCAGCGTCGGCGGGCGGACCACCACGGCCACCAGCGCGCCCGGGATCTTGATGTCCGAGACGTACTGGGCCTCACCGGTGACGATGGCCCTGGCGTCGTTGCGCCCGCGGCCCTTGCCGACCACCTCGAAGGCCGAGGCGTCCTTCGGGGTCGAGGAGACCGCCGGGGCCAGCACCTTGGCCGCCGCACCCGCCAGCTCGCCGAAGGTCGCCTTGCGCCCGCCGGGTCCGACGATCCCGGTGCCCTGCGCGGTGAGCTTGTCGGCCGGGACGCCCCACTTCTGCGCGGCGGCGGTGATCAGCCTCGCCCGACCGGCGGCGGCCATGTGGCGCAACGGGTTCCACAGCGTGCGGATCGAGGTCGAGCCCGCGGTGAACTGGTTCCAGACGAGCTCAGGGCGGGCGTCGGAGAGCTTGACCGCGATGTCGTCGACCCGGGCGCCCAGCTCCTCGGCGATGATCATCGCCACCGAGGTGTTGAGGCCTTGCCCGACCTCCAGCCGCGGCAGCTCGAAGAGCACCTTGTTGTCGCTGGTGAACTCCAGCTTCATCAGCGCGGTGGTGGGCGTGGTGGCCAGCACCATCACGTCGCCGAAGTCGGCGATCTCGGAGACCGGGGGAAGCGGCAGCTGCGCGGAGACCGGGCCGGGGGCGGCCGCGGCCTCCCCTTCCATCGCGAACCGGGTCGCGATGGTCAGCGTCGGGGCCGCGGCCAGGTAGGCCAGGAATCGACGCCGACGCAGCCCGGAGGGCGGAGCGGATTCTTCCGCTGCGTCGGTGACGGGGTGAACCATCCAGAACTCCTCTCGCATCGGCAGACCCATTGCCGACCGGAACCCATTCACCGAGCGGAAAAAGGCGTGCCGACGTAACCAAACAGGTCAACACAAAACTCACCCGGCTCAGCGGGGCGCGAAAGGCCCGCGCGATGAGGGGCGGCATCGCGCAGCGATGAAACAATCTGGTCACCGCGGCAAAGCGCGTGGCGACATTCGTCGGCGCTTCTGATCTCTGGTGACCAGAAGTGTTGGAAGGTAACTATCCGGGCCTAGTTCGCTTCCTCTGCGTCGGGGAATTCCGTGCGTGAAAGTCGGGCAGACCGGGTTTCTCCGGTCATCGCGGCGAGAGCCTACCCGAGGGTAGGCAGTTGCCTGAATCGCCCCAACGGAAGCGTTTTGACTACTCCGTTCGGCCTAGAGATGCGGGCGTTCGGGCAGGGTGAACACCGGGTGACCTTCATCGAAAGGTTTCGCGGCCGAGTCGGATTCGGACATGGGGAATGCGAATAAAACCCGCACAGTGCGGTCTGCTAACGTTCCCGCCGACACAGCTCGACCAGCGTATATAACAATCGAGTCGATGGATCCTTATCACGTTGACCGCGTATGGGTGCGGTCCTAGGCTGCTGCGGCATCTGGCACGCAGGCGTCTCTGCGGATTTTTTCGACGCATCTCACCGATCCTGGAACGTTTCAAGATTGCGGGATCGGAACCGAATTCCTGACCGCGGGCCAACCAACGGAGAAGGTGTGAGACGAGGTCCATGTCAACGCTGAAACGCCTCTTCGCCTCCGGCAGCATCCAGTCGCGGCTACTCGTCATCGCGCTCGTGCCGAGCATCGCGGCGCTGCTGGTGGGCGTCGGCCTGTCCGGCTACCTGGTCTACCAGGGCCTGAGCGTGCACAGCTTCGTCAGCAAGCTCGCCGACGCCAAGGAGCCCTCGGCGCGGTTCCTGTCCGACGTCCAGGACGAGCGCCAGCTGACCCTGGTCTACCTCAGCGGTCGCAGCGACCGCGCGGCGCTGGACGACGCCCGCGCCGACACCGATCGCTCGGTCGACGAGATGAGGACGGTCGTCGACGAGTTCGCCAGCGCGGTGCCGGACGAGGCGCGCGAGGAGTTCGACGAGTTCCGCACCCAGATGGGCGCGCTGCGCGAGGTCCGCCAGCAGGTCGACACCGGACCCGCGGAGCTGGACCCGGTCTACAACTTCTACAACGAGCTCATCGACGCCTACAACATGAGCTTCCGGACCTACATCCGGTACGCCCCGGATGCGCAGGTCTCCTACGAGTCCGGCGTCTCCTCCGACCTGCTCGACGCCGCCGACGCGATGGCCCGCGGGCACGCGCTGGCGCTGGGCCGCACCTCGGTGGGCATGACGCCCACCCAGTACCACGAGTACGCCCACCAGATCGGCGCCTTCCACGACAACCTCAACTCGCTGACCCCGCGAATGACCCCGCAGGAGCAGCAGGAGTACGAGGCCCTGCAGAAGCGCTCGGCCTGGAAGCGGGTCGACGCGGTGCAGGACGCCATGGAGGTCGCCGGCGGCAAGGCCGCCGCGGGCGAGGTCATCACGGTCCCGGTCAGCACCGACGACTGGATCAGCGCCTCGCACGACCTCGCCCAGGAGCTCAACGCGCTGTCCACGTCGCACTACGGCTACGCCGTCTCGCTCGGGGAGACCGTCGCCGCCGAGACGATGGGCGCCTCGGCGATCACCGGCTCGATCATCGTGCTCATCGCGATCGTGGTCTTCCTGGTCGCGCTGCGCCTCTCCCAGCTGGTGGTGCGGCGGCTGACCCGGCTGCGCCGGGAGACCCTGGCGCTGGCCGAGCGCGAGATGCCCAGCGTGGTCGCCCGCCTGCGGGACGGCAAGCAGGTCGACATCGAGCACGAGGTGTCCTGGTTGGACTTCGGCCGGGACGAGATCGGCCAGGTCGCAAGGGCTTTCAACAAGGCGCAGATGGCGGCGATCAGCGCGACCGTGCAGGAGGCCGAGACCCGGCAGGGCGTCCGGTCGGTGTTCCTCAACATCGCGCACCGCAGCCAGGTCATGGTGCACCGGCAGCTGCAGGTGCTGGACAAGGCCGAGCGCAAGCTGGAGGACCCCGACCAGCTGGAGCTGCTCTTCCAGCTCGACCACCTGGCCACCCAGTCCCGCCGCAACGCCGAGAACCTGATCATCCTCGGCGGGCAGCGCCCGGGCCGCCAGTGGCGCAACCCGGTCCCCCTGCACGACGTCGTGCAGGGCGCGGTGGCCGAGACCGAGCTCTACGCCCGGGTGGACATCGGTTCGGTGCCCGACGTCTCGGTGCAGGGGCGCGCGGTGGCCGACCTGGTGCACCTGCTGGCCGAGCTGGTGGACAACGCCACCTCGTTCTCCCCGCCGGAGTCGCACGTCGAGGTGCGCGGCAACGTGGTCGGCAAGGGCGTCATCGTCGAGGTCGAGGACCAGGGCATCGGCCTGGAGCAGGACAAGCTCGACGAGCTCAACCGGATGCTCGTCGACCCGCCGGACTTCTCGGTGATGGCGCTGTCCGAGGAGGCCCGCATGGGCCTGTTCGTGGTGGCGCGGCTGGCCTCCCGCCACGAACTGCGGGTCACGCTCCGCGAGTCCGCCTACGGCGGGGTGCGCGCGGTGGTGATGATCCCGAACTACGTGGTCGCCGAGCGCGGTCCGCAGACCGACCGCTCGGACCGCGACGCGGACACCGGGCAGCTGCCCGCCGTTCCCGGCGAGACCGAGCGCCTCAGCGTGCCGCGCAAGCGGCAGCTCACCGGCAGGCTCGACCCGGACGAGTCGCCGGACCCGATCGGCCCGGACAGCCCGATCACCCCGCACAACCCGGTGGGCCAGATGCCCGACCTGCCGGCCAAGCCGCGGGGGCAGCAGCCGTCGGTCCCGCAGCCGCGGCCGGCGCAGCCGAACCAGCAGCCGCAGCAGCAGCGGTCGGCGCAGGGCCCGCGCCCGCCGCAGCAGGTGCCGGGGCTGTCCACCCAGCTGCCCAACGTGCCGGCGGAAGACCGGCCGAAGAAGAGCACTTCCGGCGCACCCCCGGAACCCGACTGGAACGGGACGCCGAAGAAGGCCGGGGCCGTCGCCAGCGACGGACTGGCCCCCGCGGGATCGGTGGAAAAGCCACCGCTGCCGCAGCGCAAGCGCGGACAGAAGGCGAACCTCGCCGCCCCGCTACGTGCGCAGCTCGACCAGGGAGGCAACGCCGAGACCACCGGCAAACCGGCTGCCGAAAGCGGACCGCCGAGCACGCCGGACCGGTTCCGCAACAACATGACCGCCTTCCAATCGGGCACCAAGCGAGCGCGCAGCGACGACACCGGTCGGACTGCGCGGCCAGGAGGAAACGAGGCATGACGCTCAAGGCTTACAGCAAGGAAGTTGACTGGCTGCTCAACGATCTCGCGCAACGACTGGCGGGAGTGGACAAGGCCGCGCTGCTGTCCTCCGACGGTCTGCTGCTCGGGCGGACCAGGGACCTCGCGCAGTCCGACGCCGAGCACCTGGCCGCGGTCGCTTCCGGGTTCCAGAGCCTGTCGAAGGGGGCGTCGCTGCACTTCGAGGGCGGCGAGGTCTACCAGACCGTCGTGGAGATGGCGAACTGCTTCCTGATGGTCACCGCGGCCAGCGAAGGGGCCTGCTTGGCGCTGCTGGCCTCGGCGGACTCCGACCTCGGCATGATCGCCTTCGAGGCGAACCGGATGGTCACCCGGGTCGGCAACTACCTCAGCTCCGCGCCCCGAAGCGCCGCTGACGTGTGAGCGCCATGTCCAGCGGCCGAGGATGGTTCGACGAGGACGCGGGACCGGTGGTGCGCCCGTACGCCATGACCCGCGGGCGTACTCGTGCCACGAGCTACGAGCTGAACCTGGTCACCCTCGTGGTGGCGCGCCAGCCGGTGCCGCCGAACGCGCGCGGGCTCTCGCCGAACTACCGGCGGGTGCTGGAGGCGTGTCCGACACCGGTCTCGATCGCCGAGGTCAGCGCGAAGGCCGATCTTCCGCTGGGCGTGGTGAAGATTCTGATCAGTGACCTGATCGAGCGGGAGTACGTGGTCTTCGGGCCGGATTCGTCCCCGGCGGGCGGCCTGAATCTCGACATGATGCAGAAGGTGCTGGATGGGATCCGCAAACTCTGAGCAAGTTTCCGTCAGCGCGGTCGCCGCGAAGATCCTCGTCGCCGGTGGGTTCGGCGTCGGCAAGACCACGCTGGTCGGGTCGGTCAGCGAGATCGTCCCGCTGCGCACCGAGGAGACCCTGACCGAGGCCAGCGAGGGCGTCGACGACCTCAGCGGCGTGGAGAAGAAGTCCACCACCACCGTCGCGTTCGACTTCGGCCGCATCACGCTGAGCTCGGACCTGGTGCTCTACCTGTTCGGCACGCCGGGCCAGGAGCGGTTCTGGTTCATGTGGAACGAGCTGGCCAACGGGGCGCTCGGTGCGATCGTGCTCGCCGACACCCGGCGGCTGGACAGCTGCTTCGCGGCGATCGACTACTTCGAGCAGCGCGGGCTGCCGTTCATCGTCGGGGTCAACTGCTTCAACGGTTCGCAGATCTACAACACCGACGAGGTCCGCCAGGCCCTCGACCTCGACGACCACACCCCGGTCCTGCTCTGCGACGCGCGCAGGCGCGACTCCAACAAGGAGCTGCTGACGACCCTGATGGAGCACGTCATGGCCGTCACCCGCGCTCAGCAGCAGGCCGGCGTGTAGCGGGAACGGGAAGGCCTCTTTTCATCAGAAGTCCCCCTGAGCGCTCCGTGCTCAGGGGGACTTCTGATGAAAAGAGGCAACGGCACCTGCCGCGTCGACCAGCCCGCGTAATACTCGTGACCAGCGCTGACGTACTCTGAGTAACCGTGCTCGTCATTGCGCTGGACACCTCGACCCCCGCGGTCACGGCCGGGCTGGTCACCACCGACGGCGGGCGGTCTCGCGTGCTCGCCGAGCGCGTCGCGGTCAACCCCCGCGCGCACGGCGAACTGCTGATGCCGCAGGTGCTCGACCTGCTCACCGAGACCGGACGCACCTTCGCCGACGTCGGCGCGATCGTGGCCGGGATCGGCCCCGGCCCGTTCACCGGCCTGCGCGTCGGCCTGGCCACCGCGACCGCCCTCGGCCAGGCCAGGGGCATCCCGGTGCACCCGGTCGTCAGCTCGGACGCGATCGCCGCCGCCGCGGACGCCGACGGCCCGCTGCTGGTGGCCACCGACGCGCGCCGCAAGGAGGCCTTCTGGGCCGCCTACGACGGCGCCACCCGGATCGACGGCCCGCACGTGGCCAAGCCCGCCGACGTCCCCACCGGCGGCTACGAGGTCGCGGCCGGGGAGCTCGCCGAGTCGCTGGGGCTGCGGGTGATCGAACCGCGCTACCCCACGCCCGCCGGGCTGGTGGCCGCGGCCGACCTCGACGCCGACCCGGAACCGCTGGTCCCGCTCTACCTGCGCAGGCCGGACGCCGCCGAGCCCGGCAAGCGCAAGACCGTGCTCACCGGGGGATCGACGTGACCGCCGAGGCCACCGAGGTGCAGGTGCTCAAGCTGCGCCGCAGCGACGTGCGCCGGTGCGTCGAGCTGGAGCAGGCGCTCTTCCCCGGCGACGACCCGTGGTCCGAGCACGCCTTCCGGTCCGAGCTCGACCACGGGCACCACTACTTCGGCGCCTACCTCGGCGAGCGCCTGATCGGCTACGCGGGCCTGGCGGTCAACGGCCGTCCGCCGCACGCGGAGGCCGAGGTGCACACCATCGCCGTCGACCCGGCCTTCCAGGGGCGCGGCGTGGGCAAGCAGCTGCTGGGCAGGCTGCTGGCCCGCGCCGACGAGCAGCGGGCGACCACCTTCCTCGAGGTGCGCACCGACAACGAGCGCGCCATCGAGATGTACCGCAAGCACGGCTTCGACGTCGTCGGCCTGCGCAAGCGCTACTACCAGCCGTCCGGTGCCGACGCGCACACCATGCGCAGGCCCGCTCAGGAGCAGTCATGACCGATCGGATTGTTCTCGGAATCGAGAGTTCCTGCGACGAAACCGGTGTCGGCTTCGTCCGGCTGTCCGACGACGGCCGGGTCGAGCTGCTGGCCGACGCCGTCGCGTCCAGCGTGGACGAGCACGCCCGGTTCGGCGGCGTGGTGCCGGAGATCGCCAGCCGCGCGCACCTGACCGCGATGGCGCCGACGATGCGGCGGGCGCTGGACGAATCCGGCCTCGCCCTGTCCGATGTGGACGCCGTCGCGGTGACCGCGGGGCCGGGACTGGCCGGTGCGCTGATGGTCGGCGTCGCCTCGGCCAAGGCCTACGCCAGCGCGCTGGACGTCCCGCTCTACGGGGTCAACCACCTCGGCGGGCACGTCGCGGTGGACACCCTGGAGCACGGCCCGCTGCCGGAGCGCTGCCTGGCGCTGCTCGTCTCCGGCGGCCACAGCCAGCTGCTGCTGGTCGAGGGCGTCGGCGAGAAGATCACCGAGATCGGCACCACGATCGACGACGCGGCGGGGGAGGCCTACGACAAGGTCGCGCGCATCCTCGACCTGCCGTACCCCGGCGGGCCGCCGATCGACAAGCAGGCCAAGCTCGGCGACCCGAACGCGATCGCCTTCCCGCGCGGGCTCACCGGGCCGCGCGATGCGAAGTACGACTTCTCCTTCTCCGGGCTGAAGACCGCCGTCGCCCGCTACGTGGAGACCGAGCAGCGCGCGGGCCGGGAGATCTCGGTGCCCGACGTGTGCGCGTCCTTCCAGGAGGCGGTGGCCGACGTGCTCACCGCCAAGGCGGTCCGCGCCGCGCTCGACCTGGAGGTGGGCACCCTGGTGATCTCCGGCGGCGTGGCGGCCAACTCGCGGCTGTCCGCGCTGGCCAGGGAGCGCTGCGCGGAGGCCGGGATCGAGCTGCGGGTGCCGCGGCCCCGGCTGTGCACCGACAACGGCGCGATGATCGCCGCGCTCGGCGCGCACGTGCTGCGCGCCGACGCCAAGCCCTCGCCCCTGGACATGCCGGCGAACCCGGGTCTGCCGGTGGACACCATCGTCGTGCGGTGATCGCGCCCTCCTCTCATCAGAAGTCCTCGTGCGCTCGGGGACTTCTGATGCGGAAATGCCCTACCGGGGCAGCCAGAAGGCCTTGACGGTGGCCAGCAGCTCGCGGCGGGTGGCGCGGGCGTTGACCCTGCGCAGGCCGTCGGCCGCGGCGTCGTGCCCCACGCCGTAGGCGTCGATGCCGCGGCGGCGGCACAGCGCGATCGCGCGCCGCAGGTGGAAGCGGGTGCTGACCACCGTGAGCGCGTCGAGCCCGAAGTCCTGCGCGGCGGCCCGGCAGGACGACCAGGTGTCCACGCCCGACTCGTCGAGCACGATCGCCCGTTCCGGCACGCCCCGGTCGAGCAGGTAGTGCCGCATCACGGCGGGCTCGCTGTGGCCGCGGGACTCCGGTGAACCGCTGACGACGATCCGGCGAACCCCGCCCGTTCGGAAGAGCTGCAGCGCGACGTTCAGCCGCCCCTGCAGGATGCGGCTGGGGAGCCCGTCCCAGCGCACCCCGGCGCCGAGCACCAGCGCCACGTCGGTGGGCGGCACGTCGGAGGCGGTGCGGATCCGCCCGGCGCTGCGGGTCAGGACCCATCCGAAGGGCGGCAGGAGCGCGACGGCCAGCACCCCGATCGCCACCGAAACCAAACGCACGACCCGAAGTCTGCCAGGCGCGAGGCGATCGCCCACCCCAAGGTCAACTCGACGGGCCGCCGCGACCCCTGACGGCACCACCTGCTCGGGCGAAGCCGGGAAGCCCTCCCAGCCGCGATCCCGGCTGGCATGCCGTTCGGGCCGCGGGCTGGGAGGGGATTCGGTGAGCGGATTGGGAGGGGATTCGGGTTGTCGATCGGGAGGGGATTCGGGGAGAGCGGGGGTTGGTTACTTGGGGCGCCAGGAGGAGCGGGTCGGGGGTCCGGAGGGGCCCGGGGGACGCGCTGGGCGGGGGCGGCGTTCCCACGGACGGCTCGCGGGCTTGGAGCGGGCTGGCATGGGCAGCAACCTATGGCACCGGATGGGGCCGGTGTGAACCACCTCGGGGCTTTGGTGAGATTTACCGCATGCCGATCTACCTGCGATGATCACGCTGCGCTGATCATCGTTCACGACGCCGCAGGTGAGCGCGGGGCGGGTGATCGACACCGGGTCGACGCGGGGTGCGGCGGCCGCGCCGGCGGGTGTGACTCGCCCGGGTGAAATCGCGAGATCGGCGGCATCCCGCGACTCGTCCGGCCGGGGTCGGGCGGTCCGGCGCCCCGCCTCCGAGGTGGACGGACGGGTCGAATCGAGCAATCCTGCGTTCGAGTGATGCGGGTGGTTGTTGAGCGTTGGCACTCGCCTGGGTAGAGTGCTAGCAGAACGGCGCCGGAGCGCCCCGGCACCCGCGACGGCGGGGAGCCACGGAGCCGTCGATTCCCAGCCAACGCTTCGAAGGCCCCAGAAGGTGGAGGTCATCACCGTGGCGAGCATCAAGCCGCTTGAGGACAAGATCGTCGTCCAGGCGAGCGAGGCCGAGACGACGACTGCGTCCGGCATCGTTATCCCGGACACCGCCAAGGAAAAGCCCCAGGAGGGCAAGGTCCTGGCAGTCGGCCCGGGTCGAATCGACGAGAAGGGCAACCGCATCCCGGTGGATGTGAACGAAGGCGACGTCGTCATCTACTCGAAGTACGGCGGCACCGAGGTCAAGTACAACGGCGAGGAGTACCTGATCCTCTCCGCCCGCGACGTGCTGGCCGTCGTCAACTGACGACTTCCGCATCACGTGCGCAAGTGCCGCCCCGGCGGTCCCGACCGCGGGACCTCCGGGGCGGTCGCATGTCGGCGTGAGAACCCGCGCAGATCAGGCACGCATTGAAGGGCTGTTGGAAACATGGCTAAGCAGATCACCTTCGACGAGGAATCGCGCCGCGCGCTCGAGAGCGGCGTGAACCAGCTCGCCGACGCGGTGAAGGTCACGCTCGGTCCGCGTGGCCGGCACGTCGTCCTGGACAAGCAGTTCGGCGGACCGCAGATCACCAACGACGGCGTCACCATCGCTCGCGAGATCGAGCTGGAGGACCCGTTCGAGAACCTGGGCGCGCAGCTCGCCAAGAGCGTCGCGACCAAGACCAACGACGTCGCCGGTGACGGCACCACCACCGCCACCGTGCTGGCCCAGTCGCTGGTCAAGGAGGGCCTGCGCAACCTGGCCGCCGGCGCGAACCCGGCGGCGCTGAACAAGGGCGTCACCGCCGCCGCGGATGCCGTGGTGGAGGCGCTGAAGGGCAACGCCACCCCGGTCAAGGGCCGCGACAACATCGCCCAGATCGCCACCGTGTCCTCGCGCGACGAGGCCATCGGCGATCTGATCGCCGAGGCGATGGAGAGGGTCGGCGAGGACGGCGTCATCACCATCGAGGAGTCCTCGACGCTGGCCACCGAGCTGGACGTCACCGAGGGCGTGCAGTTCGACAAGGGCTTCATCTCCCCGCACTTCGTCACCGACGCCGAGCGCCAGGAAGCCGTCCTGGAGGACGCGCAGATCCTGCTGCACCGGGAGAAGATCTCCAACCTGCAGGAGATGCTCCCGCTGCTGGAGAAGATCGCGCAGAACGGCAAGCCGCTGCTGATCGTGGCCGAGGACGTCGAGGGCGAGGCGCTGTCCACCCTGGCGGTCAACGCCGTCCGCAAGACCTTCAAGGTCGCCGCGGTCAAGGCCCCGTACTTCGGCGACCGCCGCAAGGCGTTCATGGACGACCTGGCCGTGGTCACGGGTGCTCAGGTCATCGCGCCGGAGCTGGGCCTGAAGCTCTCCGAGGTCGGCGAGGAGGTGCTGGGCTCGGCGCGCCGGATCACCGTCACCAAGGACAACACCACCGTGGTGGACGGCAAGGGCAAGGCCGAGGACGTCTCCGACCGCGCCGCGCAGCTGCGCAAGGAGATCGAGGCCACCGACTCCGACTGGGACCGCGAGAAGCTGCAGGAGCGGCTGGCCAAGCTGGCCGGCGGCGTCGCGGTGATCAAGGTCGGTGCGGCCACCGAGACCGAGCTCAAGGAGCGCAAGTCCCGGATCGAGGACGCCCAGTCCGCCGCCAAGGCGGCCGCCGAGGAGGGCAGCGTGCCCGGCGGTGGTTCCGCGCTGATCCACGCCGCCAAGTCCCTGGAGGGCAACCTCGGCCTGTCCGGCGACGAGGCCACCGGTGTGCAGCTGGTGCGCCGCGCGCTGGAGGCCCCGCTGTTCTGGATCGCCAACAACGCGGGCCAGGAGGGCGCGGTCGTGGTCTCCAAGGTCCGCGACCTGGACTGGGGCTCCGGCTACAACGCCGCCACCGGTGAGTACGGCGACCTGCTCGCCGCCGGTGTGGTGGACCCGCTGAAGGTGACCCGCTCCGCGGTCTCCAACGCCGCGTCCATCGCCCGGATGGTGCTCACCACCGAGTCCGCCGTGGTGGACAAGCCGGCCGAGAAGGCCGAGGAATCCGGCCACGGGCACGGTCACGGCCACGGTCACTGACCGGTCGAACGACGAAGATCGGGGCGGCACCCGCGCGGGTGCCGCCCCGATCTCTTTCTCCCCACTTCGTCTCCTCGCCGGGGTTCGGATGACGCCCCTCGAATCATCCGCGCCCGGAGACCGGCCGCTCTCGGCGGTCGTCGCAGGTCAGCTGGCCGCGACCGCCAGCTGCTGGCGCTTGCGCGCCTTGATGATCACTTCGCGTTCCGATTCGGACAGCCCGCCCCAGATGCCGTAGGGCTCCTGAACCGCCAGAGCGTGCGTCCGGCACTGCGCGAGCACCGGGCAGTGCTGGCACACCTCCTTGGCCTTCGCCTCCCGCCTGGCTCGTGCCGGGCCGCGCTCGCCGTCCGGGTGAAAGAAGTACGCGCTGTCCATGCCCCGGCACGAACCCCGGATCTGCCAATCCCAGATGTCCGCGTTCGGGCCTGGAAGCCGTCGAGTGTCTGCCATTGCGACAACCACCTCCTACCGGTGGATCCCCTCCCTCGCTACGACGGGACTGCCGTAGCCTCGCATGATCCGACCGTAGAACCGAGTCAAAACTTGTTCAACCCTTTTCGCGTCACAAGCTGTTCATCGTTGGAGTGATCTTTTGGTTTCGGGTGATCGAAGTGCCAACGGCTTGCTCTCCGCGTGCGTGGACCGGAATATGTCCCGCGTGACGACGCGGCCGGAATCAGCCCGAGAGGTGGAGCCCCCGCTCCCGATCGACGCATCGGAGCCGGGGTCGGAGGAGTTCTCGGGCGGCGCTGAGGGCTCCGACGAGGAGCCGCGACTCAGCGTCGCGGCGGTGGCGCGCCGGCTCGGCGTGGCACCGGCGACGCTGCGCACCTGGGACCGCCGCTACGGGTTGGGTCCCAGCGGCCACACCAGCGGCAGGCACCGGCGCTACGGGCCGGACGACATCGCCCGCCTGGAGCAGATGCAGCGGGCGCTGCTGCGCGGCGCTTCCCCGATGGAGGCCGCCCGCTACGCCCGCACCGTGTCGGCGGCCCCGTCCTCGTCGGCGAAGTCGGCCGAGGCGGAGAGCGTGACCGGTGGGGACGAGCCCGTGCTGCTGTCCGGCGTGCTGGACGGCAGCGACGACGAGCTCAAGTTCGCCGGGTCGAGCACCGGTGGCCGCGGCCTCAAGCTCACCGGCGCCGGGCCGCGCACCCGCGGCCTGGGGCGCGCGGCGCTCGCGCTGGACTCCTACTCGGCGCAGCAGCTGCTGATCGAGGCGCTGGAGTCCGAAGGGGTGGTGGCCACCTGGCAGGAGATGCTGCAGCCGGTGCTCCGCGCGGTCGGCGAGCGCCGTCAGCGCTCCGGGACCGGGGTGGAGGTGTTGCAGCTGCTCGCCGACTGCGCCTCGACGGCGCTGCGCTCGGTGATCGCCACCGCGCCCGCACCGATCAACCCGCGCCCGGTGGTGCTGGCCCCGGTGCCCGGCGAGGCCCAGGGGCTCGAGCTGGTGGCGCTGGCGGCCGCGCTGGCGGTCAACCGGGTGGGGCACCGCCTCTACGGCGCGGCCCTGCCGCGCGAGGGCCTGGCTGCCGCTGTGCGCCGCTCAGCGCCCGCGGCGGTGGTGCTGTGGGCGGAGCAGCCGCACTACGCCGCTCCGCGCGTCCTGGACGACATTCCGATCACCCGCCAGCGGGCGCGCGCGTTCGTGGCCGGCGCCGGGTGGTCGGCCGAGGCGCTGCCGGGGCACGCCGAACGGCTCGGCTCGCTGGAGGCGGCCGTCTCGCGGGTGTCGGAGACCGTGCTCGGCTAGATTGAGCATGTGTGACCTAAATCACATAAGGGCTTGGAAGCCGTCGCCCGGATGGTCGATCGGACGGGCGAAGTCTCCCGCGAGAGGTGTGCGATCGGGTGAATATCGCAGGTATGAGGCCCGCCCGGTTGATTCCTCGGGGTAGCCGCAAGCGGTTGCTCCGAACTAGTGAAGACCTCTCACGTGTGTACTTGAACAGCTTTCTGTGCGGATTTAGCACCGGATCGTGTCAAGGTTCCGCTCTGTGCGTCCGATAGGGGAGATGGAACGTCACTCGCCTGCAGGAAGGAGTTCCCGTGACGACGGTCTTGATCTGCGATGACCGACGTAGCGTCCGGGAAGGGCTCACTCGTGTGATGTCAGCTGTCCCGGGAGTGAGCCGGATTGATTGCGTCGCACATGGTGACGAGCTGTTGGCCCGCTTCTCGCGGCAGTCCGTGGACGTCGTGCTGGTCGGTACCCAGCGAGCGGTGCCCAACGGCGTGGAGGCCACCCGGCGGCTCGTCTCGGCCCACCCGCAAGCGAACGTGATCGTGTTCGGTGCACCGGACGACGCGGCCAGCATCGCTGCCGCCATCGCCGGTGGTGCCCGCGGTTACCTCCGCTGGGACGCGTCCCGCCCCGAACTGGTCGCCGCGCTGGCCCACACCCTGGCCAGCACCTCGGTGCCCGCTCCGCGGCAGCCGTCCGACCCGGGCGTGCAGCTGACCGAGCGCGAGCTCCAGGTGCTGCGGGGCATGAGCCAGGGCAAGAGCAACGGCCAGATCGGCCGCGAGCTCTACCTCTCCGAGGACACGGTCAAGACTCACGCGCGCCGGCTCTTCCGCAAGCTGGGCGTTCGGGACCGTGCTCAGGCCGTGGCGCACGGGTTCCGCCGCGGTCTGGTCGCCTGACGATCGAACCCGCGAGCCGGAGCGCGCCGTCGCTGGGGGACGCCGGCGCTCGGCTCAAACGTTGACTCCCCGCGAGCTGACGTCACCGGGCGACTGAGGCTCGCGTCACGCATCACCCCGGGTGTGTGACGCGAGCCATAGTTTCGCCGGCGCCGGGGTTTTCGCGTCCGGAATCGCGAAAACCCCGACAAATCACCGACGGAGCCGTTCCCGGGCGGCTCGCGCGAGAGCTGCGGAGCTCCGCGCGCCGGCCCTGGCGAGATCGTGTTGTCCAGGGCGAACACCTTCGGCTCCGGCTTCTGGTAGATGTGGATGCGTGACGACCTCCACCCGCGCTTCCCACTCCCTGTTCTGCGAGCGCCCCGTGCCCGGTACGGTGGCCACGGCGCAGCGTGCGGTGCACGCGAGTTTCGCCGGGCAAATCCGAATCGCTTGAACGCGTAACACCAGGGCTGCTGTCTGCGATGACCAATGTGGGGGACGGGCTGGACGCTCTTGTAAGCGCCGCCGTCGACGGCGATCGTCAGTCGATTGAGCGCTTGCTGGCCGAAATCCGTCCTTTGGTGGTGCGGTACTGCCGCGCCAGGGTCGGACGAAACGAACGGTCGTTCGCGAGCGCGGACGACGTGGCCCAGGAAGTGTGCCTCGCGGTGCTGACCGCGCTGCCCACTTACAAGGACCAGGGTCGTCCGTTCCTGGCGTTCGTGTACGGCATCGCCTCGCACAAAGTGGCTGATGCGCACCGTGCTTCGGCTCGCAACCGCTCAGATCCCGTCGCGGACGTCCCGGACACTCCGGAATCCGAGGCGGGACCCGAGCAGCGGGCGATGCAGGGTGAGCTCTCGGGCAGGATGGCGCAATTGCTTCGCGTCCTCCCGGACAAGCAGCGGGAGATCCTGCTGCTCCGGGTGGTGGTCGGGCTGTCGGCGGAGGAAACCGCCGAAGCGGTCGGCTCGACGCCGGGCGCCGTGCGCGTGGCGCAACACCGCGCGCTGGCCCGGCTGCGCAAGACGCTGTCCGCGGAGGAGGTGGTCTGAATGGCTGAGCGGAAAGGGCCCGAAGGGGAGCAGCGAGGAGGCGACCCGATCGAGTCCGGGCTGCACCAGGACCGTTCGACCAATGGCGACGAACGGGACGCGGATCCCGGAGCGGCGCCCGCAGACGAGGGAACGGAACTGATCGACAAGCACCGGGAATCCGGCTCTGCCGAGTCAGCGGCTCCGCAGGACGACGCCGGCGCTGGGTCCGGCGCCGAGGTGCTCGCCTTCCGGCAGCGCACCGAGGCCGCCGACGAGGGAGAGGTCGGCGCGGCCGAGTTCGACGACGAGCCGATCGACCTCACGACGTTGCAGGACGACGATGCCCTGCTGGACGCGCTCGGCGGCACCGACCCCGACGTGTCCGCTCTCACCGGCGATTCCGGTCCGAGCGTCGAAGAACTGCTGGTCGCGTGGCGCCAGGACGTGGACGCCGCGCCGATCGGTGATCTGGTGAACGTTGACACCGCCGCTACGGCGATCGCCGAGGGCAAGCGGCCGCGGCGCGGGCTGCGCCGCAGGCACCTCGTCCCGGTGGCCACCGCAGCCGCGGTTCTGATGATCACCTTCACCGGCGTCGGCGTGGCCGCTCGCGACGCGCAGCCCGGCGACATGCTGTGGGGCGTGGCCAAGGTGCTCTACACCGACCGCACGCAGGCCATCCAGGCCGCGACCGACGTGCGCGAGGACCTGAACACCGCCGAGGGCGCGGTCGAGGACGGCAGGCTCACCGCGGCCGAGGAAGCACTGCGCTCGGCCCGCGAGCGGATGGGCCAGGTCGACGCCGAGCACGGGCTCAGCGAGCTCAGGGCCGCGCACGCCTCGCTGACCAAGCGGATCGGCGAGAACGACAGCGAGCCCTCCTCGACGAGCTCGACGCCGAGCACCTCGGAGATGCCGAGCGCGCCGCCGTCGCCCTCGCAGCCGCTTCCCCCGGTCCCGCCGACCGGCAGCTCGACGCCTCCGTCGAGCACCACCGGTCCGACGGAGCCGACCACCTCGCCGAGCGAGACCAGCAGCTCGGAGAGCTCGTCCTCGGGCTGGAGCTTCTTCCCGCAGGACGGCAGCAGCAGCGGTCAGCAGGAGACCACCTCCCAGCAGTGAGCCCGCGAACGCGAAGAAGGGGTTCCCGATCCGATCGGGAACCCCTTCTTCGCGTTCGGACCGCGCCTTCGCGCGGGAGCCGGGAGCTTCAGCGGGCGCTTTCGCTCTCCGTGACGCCGTCGGCGTAGCCGCGGCAGTACTCCCAGGTCACGTAGTGGCCGGGGTCCGGGTTGAAGGCCGGCTCGTGCGGGCGCATCTTCCCGTCGTGGAGCAGCTGGGCGAGGCTGGAGCGCAGCAGCTCCCAGTCGTGGTAGTGGCACTCGCCGCAGTCCGTGCAGTCCACCACGATCCCCCGGACGCCCCGGGGTTCGAGCAGCGCCTGGTAGACGGCGAGGTCGGTGAGGTCGGCGAGCAGCTCGGCGCGCTCCTCGTCGCCGAGCGGCGGCCCGTCGTCGGCGTCGTGGTCCCCGAGTGCCATGCTCGGATCTTCCGGGTCGCCCGCGAACGGGTCTGGTGGCATCGGATCTTGCGGCACGAACCGCACGGTACCGGCTGCACCGGCGCTGTGGGGCGCTCGGGGGAGGTGTCGTTGAACTCGTCGCGCGCGGGGCGCGGCGGAGCCCGCCTGCACGCTCCGTGGTGTGGCACACCCCTGCTGGGACGGGGCATGTGGGCGCTGACCTGTGGTCTCTATCATTCGGGGAATCCCTGTACTCAACGCCGCGTTGCTACCGGCACAGCCAACCCAGGACGCGCACGCCGTGGTTTCCCCCCAGCTGGCCGCATCCTGAGCAGGTTTGAGGGCCACACCGTGAAGGAAGGGCACATCCCGCGCTATGACCAGCGAACTCTCCGCACCCGGTCTCCCTTCGAAGTTCGCGACTCTGGGTCTGACCTTCGATGACGTTCTGCTGCTGCCCGACGAGTCGGACGTGATCCCGAGCTCGGTGGACACGTCGACCCAGCTCTCCCGAAACGTCCGCCTGCGCATCCCGCTGCTGTCGGCGGCGATGGACACGGTGACCGAGGCCCGGATGGCGATCGCGATGGCGCGCCAGGGCGGTGTCGGCATCCTGCAGCGCAACCTGTCGGTCGAGGAGCAGGCCGCCCAGGCCGAGGTGGTGAAGCGCTCCGAGGCGGGCATGGTGACCGATCCGGTGACCTGCTCCCCGGAGGACACCCTCGCCGAGGTCGACGCGCTGTGCGCCCGGTTCCGCATCTCCGGTGTCCCGGTGACCGACCCGGACGGCACGCTGGTCGGCATCATCACCAACCGCGACATGCGCTTCGAGGTGGACTACACCCGCAAGGTGCGCGAGGTGATGACCGCTGCGCCGCTGATCACGGCGCAGGTCGGGGTCACCGCCGACGCCGCGCTGGGCCTGCTGCGCCGCAACAAGATCGAGAAGCTGCCGATCGTGGACGGCGCCGGCAAGCTGCGCGGCCTGATCACGGTGAAGGACTTCGTCAAGACCGAGCAGTACCCGAACGCGACCAAGGACCCGGACGGCCGCCTGCTGTGCGGCGCGGCGGTCGGCGTCGGCGCCGACTCGCACGAGCGCGCGATGGCGCTGGTCGACGCGGGCGTGGACGTGCTGATCGTGGACACCGCGCACGGGCACTCCCGGGCGGTGGTGGACACCGTGGCCACCCTGAAGAAGGAGCTGGGCAACTCCGTCGACGTCATCGGCGGCAACGTGGCCACCCGCGCGGGCGCGCAGGCGCTGGTCGACGCCGGGGCGGACGCGGTCAAGGTCGGCGTGGGCCCGGGCTCGATCTGCACCACCCGCGTGGTCGCCGGCGTCGGCGTGCCGCAGATCAGCGCGATCTACGAGGCCAGCATGGCCTGCCGCCCGGCGGGTGTGCCGATCATCGGCGACGGCGGCATCCAGTACTCCGGCGACATCGGCAAGGCCATCGCCGCGGGCGCGAGCAGCGTGATGCTGGGCAGCTTGCTGGCCGGCACCGCCGAGTCGCCCGGCGACCTGGTGCTGGTCAACGGCAAGCAGTTCAAGGTCTACCGGGGCATGGGCTCGCTGGGCGCGATGCAGACCCGCGGTCAGGGCAAGTCCTACTCCAAGGACCGCTACTTCCAGGACGACGTGCTCTCCGAGGACAAGCTGGTTCCCGAGGGCATCGAGGGCCGGGTGCCGTTCCGCGGCCCGCTGGCCCAGGTGGTCGACCAGCTGGTCGGCGGCGTGCGCTCGGGCATGGGCTACACGGGTGCGAGCACCATCCCGGAGATGCAGGACGCCAAGCTGGTGCGCATCACCGCGGCGGGTCTCAAGGAGTCCCACCCGCACGACATCCAGATGACCGTCGAGGCCCCGAACTACACCTCGCGGTAAGCCCGCCCGCTTCCGCCGGAGGTCCCGTCGCGCGCCGCGCGGCGGGACCTCTGCTGGGAAGGGGGAAGGCCAACCACCCCCGGTCGGCGGAGCCCCGGGACCTGCGGAGAGAATGTTGCGCTGGACATCGGCGCCGCGAGGGAGGACATACGGTGCGGGATCAGGTTGAGATCGGCATGGGCCGGACGGCCATGCGGGGCTACGACTTGGACGACGTGGAGATCGTCCCATCGCGGCGCACCCGGTCGTCCCAGGACGTGTCGCTGGCTTGGCAGCTCGACGCCTACAAGTTCGACATCCCGCTGGTCACGCACCCGACCGACGCGATCGTCTCGCCGGCCACCGCGGTGCGGATCGGCCAGCTGGGCGGGCTCGGCGTGCTTAACGCCGAGGGCCTGTGGGCCCGGCACGCCAACGTCGAGGCCAAGCTCGCCGAGATCGTGCGGGTCGCCGAGGAGAGCAGCGACTCCGAGGCGCCGATCAAGCTGCTGCAGGAGCTGCACGCCGCGCCGATCCAGCGCGACCTGGTGATCGAGTCGCTCAAGCAGGTCAAGGACGCCGGGCTGACCGTGGCCGCGCGGGTGAGCCCGCAGCACGCCGAGGAGCTGACCCCGCTGCTGCTGGAGGCCGGCGTCGAGGTGCTGTTCGTGCAGGGCACGATCATCTCCGCCGAGCACGTGGCGCGCGACGGCGAGCCGCTGAACCTGAAGAACTTTATCAACGAGCTGGACATCCCGGTGGTCGCGGGCGGTGTCGGCGACTACCGCACGGCGATGCACCTGATGCGCACCGGCGCGGCGGGCGTGATCGTGGGCTTCGGCCAGTCCCGCGCCTCGACCACCACGCAGGTGCTGGGCATCGGGGTGCCGATGGCCACGGCCATCGCCGACGCCGCGGCAGCCCGCCGCGACTACCTGGACGAGACCGGCGGCCGCTACGTGCACGTCATCGCCGACGGCTCGCTGGGATACTCCGGCGACATCGCCAAGGCCATCGCCTGCGGTGCGGACGCCGTGATGCTGGGCGAGCCGATGACGGAGTCCTCCGAGGCGCCGGCCCAGGGCTACTACTGGACCTCGGCGGCGGCGCACCCGAACCTGCCGCGCAGCGAGATCGTCGGCTTCGCCGGCTCGGACGCCGACCTGGAGCAGCTGCTCTACGGCCCCAGCAGCGATCCCTACGGCACGCTGAACCTCTTCGGCGGCCTGCGTCGCGCGATGGCCAAGACCGGCTACAGCGACCTCAAGGAGTTCCAGAAGGTCGGCCTCCAGCTGCGGTCCTGAGCGGTGCGGACGGGGCCGCGCTCCGCTGCGGGTGCGGCCCCTCGGTCGAATCACCGTACTCCGGGTAACGGGTACGCGGTGTCCGCTCCAGGCCTTCCTACTCGCGAGTAGTTTGCCTTAGGCTGTTGCGCATGGCACAGCGTGGTGATGCGGGTAGCGACTTCGACGTGGTGGTCATCGGCTCGGGGTTCGGCGGCAGCGTGGCGGCGCTGCGGCTGACCGAGAAGGGCTACCGCGTGGCGGTGCTGGAAGCGGGCAGGCGGTTCACCGACGACGAGCTGCCCAAGACCTCCTGGGACCTCCGGAAGTTCCTGTGGGCGCCGGCCCTCGGCTGCTTCGGCATCCAGCGGATCCACCTGCTGCGCAACGTGCTGATCCTGGCCGGTTCCGGTGTCGGCGGTGGTTCGCTGAACTACGCCAACACCCTCTACCGCCCGCTCAAGCCGTTCTACAACGACCCGCAGTGGGCGCACATCACCGACTGGGAGTCCGAGCTCGCGCCGTACTACGACCAGGCCACCCGGATGCTGGGCGTGGTCGAGCAGCCCTCGGAGACCCCGCACGACGTGATCATGAAGCAGGTCGCCTCGGACATGGGCGTGGCCGACACCTTCCACCGCACGCCGATCGGGGTGTACTTCAACGAGCCCGGCCGCACCGACGTCGACCCGTACTTCGGCGGCGCCGGGCCGGCCCGCACCGGCTGCACCGAGTGCGGCGCCTGCATGACCGGCTGCCGGGTGGGGGCGAAGAACACGCTGGTCAAGAACTACCTCTACCTCGCCGAGGCCGAGGGGGCCGAGATCTTCCCGCTGACCACGGTCAGCAGGCTGGGCAAGGGCGCGGACGGCCGCTGGCGTCTGCTGACCAAGCGCACCGGCAAGAAGCACGACCGCGACGCGCGGATCTTCAGCGCGGACCAGGTCGTGGTCGCCGCGGGCACCTGGGGCACGCAGAACCTGCTGCACCGCAGCGAGCAGCGCGGCGACCTGCGGCTCTCGGACCGGCTGGGACACCTGACCCGCACCAACTCCGAGGCGATCATCGGCTCGCAGATGAACCGGGTCGATCCGGAGCGCGACTTCTCCCAGGGCGTGGCCATCACCTCCTCGTTCCACCCGGACGAGGACACCCACATCGAGCCGGTGCGCTACACCAGGGGCGCCAACGCGATGGGGCTGCTGCAGGTCCCGGCGACCAAGGGCGGCAACGGCTCCCGGGTCAAGCAGTTCCTGAAGTTCGTCAAGGACCACCCGCTGCTGAGCCTGCGGATGCTCTCGGTGCGCAACTGGAGCGAGCGGACGGTGATCCTGCTGGTCATGCAGAGCCTGGACAACTCGCTGACCACGCGGGTCAAGCGGTTCTTCGGCAAGTCCTTCCTGACCTCGCGGCAGGGGCACGGCGCGCCGAACCCGAGCTACATCCCGGCCGGGGAGGACGCCAACGAGATGGTCGCCGAGAAGATCGGCGGCATCGCGGGAGGCACCTGGGGCGAGCTGTTCGACGTCCCGCTGACCGCGCACTTCCTCGGCGGCTGCGCGATCGGCGACGGGCCCGAGTCCGGGGTCATCGACCCCTATCACCGCGCGTGGGGGCACCCGGACCTGTCGATCGTGGACGGCTCGGCGGTCAGCGCGAACCTCGGCGTGAACCCCTCGCTGACCATCACCGCCCAGGCCGAGCGAGCCTTCTCGATGTGGCCGAACAAGGGCGAGCAGGACCCCAGGCCGCGGCAGGGCGCTGGCTACCAGCGCATCAACCCGGTGGAACCCAACTCCCCAGCGGTCCCCCCGACGGCCCCGGCAGCCCTCCAGCTCCCCGTCGTCTAGCGGCTGTCGAGGGGCTGTTCCGCTCAGCGATGCGGGTCGCAGAACCTCCAGCGGCTCCGCGGCCTGCGGTCCCACCTCATGCGGCGCCCCGCACGGCGTCGGGGGCGTCCTCGCCCCGACGCCGCTGGAGAACCTGCGGCGGCCCCGGCTGAGCCCCACTCCCTGACACGGCGGCTCCGCCGCATCCTCGAACAGCTCCTCACCCCCACCACCCCCCGCACACCCCTCCGGGCGCCGGAAAACCCTCGGAAACGGGACACCGAATGGGAGGTGATTCGGGGCCTGGAATCGGCTCCCATTCGGGGGTGAAGTTCGAGGGTTTTTCGAGGGGGACCTGATCGGGGTGGCTGGTTGGTCGGCGTGTCGGGCGGCAGTGGGCGGTGCGCGGTCGGGGTGATGCGGTTGTGGCCGTGGTTACCTGCGACAATGGCCGCACCGCACCGGTGAAGCTAGGAGGTCGGCGGCCACGTGTCCGGTTCCGCATCCAACAGTGCCCAGGGCCCTGTTCTCGTTGTCGACTACGGCGCCCAGTACGCCCAGCTGATCGCTCGGCGGGTCCGCGAGGCGCAGGTCTACTCCGAGGTCGTGCCGCACGACACCCCGGTGGCCGAGATGATCGCCCGCGATCCCGCGGCGATCGTGCTCTCCGGCGGCCCCTCCAGCGTCTACGCCGAGGGCGCGCCGCAGGTCGATCCGGAGCTGTTCCGCGCGGGCGTCCCGGTGTTCGGCATCTGCTACGGCTTCCAGGCGATGACCGCCGCGCTCGGCGGCACCGTCGAGCACACCGGTACCCGCGAGTACGGCCGCACCGAGGTGGAGATCAGCGGCGAGGGCGGCAAGCTGCACGCCGAGCTGCCCGGCCACCACCCGGTGTGGATGAGCCACGGCGACTCGGTGAGCAAGGCCCCGGAGGGCTTCACCGTCACCGCGGGGACCAAGGACACCCCGGTCGCGGCCTACGAGAACGTGGACGAGCGGCTGGCCGGCGTGCAGTACCACCCCGAGGTGGCGCACTCGCCGCACGGCCAGGAGGTGCTGCGCCGGTTCCTGCACGACATCGCGGGCATCCGCCCGCAGTGGACCACCGCGTCCATCGTGGACGAGACCGTGGCCGCGATCCGCGAGCAGATCGGCGACCGGCGGGCCATCTGCGGCCTGTCCGGCGGCGTGGACTCCGCGGTCGCCGCCGCGCTCGTGCAGCGCGCCATCGGTGACCAGCTGACCTGCGTGTTCGTCGACCACGGCCTGCTGCGCGCCGGCGAGCGCGCGCAGGTGGAGCGGGACTTCGTGGCGGCCACCGGCGTCAACCTGGTGACCATCGACGCGGTCGACCGCTTCCTGGGCGCGCTGTCCGGGGTCGCCGACCCCGAGGAGAAGCGCAAGATCATCGGCCGGGAGTTCATCCGGGTCTTCGAGCAGGCCGCCCGCGACCTGCAGGCCGAGGCCGGCGCCGAGGGCGAGCACATCGACTTCCTGGTGCAGGGCACGCTCTACCCGGACGTGGTGGAGTCCGGCGGCGGCTCCGGCGCGGCCAACATCAAGAGCCACCACAACGTCGGCGGGCTGCCCGACGACCTGCAGTTCGGGCTCGTCGAGCCGCTGCGCGCGCTGTTCAAGGACGAGGTCCGCCGGGTCGGTCTGGAGCTGGGCCTGCCGGAGACGATCGTGCACCGCCAGCCCTTCCCCGGGCCGGGCCTGGGCATCCGGATCATCGGCGAGGTCACCGCGGACCGGTTGTCCACGCTGCGCGCCGCCGACTCGATCGCGCGCGAGGAGCTCACCGCGGCCGGGCTGGACCGGGACATCTGGCAGTGCCCGGTGGTGCTGCTGGCCGACGTCCGCTCGGTGGGCGTGCAGGGCGACGGCCGCACCTACGGGCACCCGGTGGTGCTGCGCCCGGTCTCCAGCGAGGACGCGATGACCGCGGACTGGACCCGGTTGCCCTACGACGTGCTGGAGCGCATCTCCACCCGGATCACCAACGAGGTCGCCGACGTCAACCGGGTCACCCTGGACGTCACGTCCAAGCCCCCGGGCACCATCGAGTGGGAGTGAGCCCTTCGTCGCCAGAAGTCCCCTGCGAGCGACGCTCGCAGGGGACTTCTGACGCGAAGAGGCGGTGCTACTGCTCGACGCGGACCCAGTCGATCAGGAAGCGGGCGTTGCCCGCCCTCACCTCGTCCACCGATTCCTGGGGCAGGCCCAGGTACGGCTCGGTCACGCCGTTGACGCCCTGCGGGTAGGTCCCGCCCAGCGCGAAGTTGAGGATCATGTGCTGCGGGTCGTCGAAGACCCAGGTCCAGCCGTTCTGCTCGAACTCGGCCTTGCTCACCTGGTAGGTCTGCACGTCGTCGACGTAGAAGGTGAAGCCCTCCGGCGTCCAGTCCACGCTGTAGGTGTGCCAGCCCGCCGGGTCCATGCCCTCGAAGTTCTGCCGGTGGGTGATCGGGGTGTCGCCGTGGTACTCCGGTCCGTGCATCGCCGAGCTGGTCCACGGCTCGCCGACGTGCTCCATCACGTCGACCTCGCCGCAGTCCGGCCAGGGGGTGCCGCTCTCGATGCTGGAGCCCAGCGACCAGAAGGCCGGCCACATCCCGCTGGCGGTGGCGTTCTCCGGGAGCTTGATGCGCGCCGAGTACTCGCCGTAGGTGAAGTCCACCTTGCCCGCGGTCTTGATCCGGCCGGAGACGAAGTCGTAGGTCTGCCCGTCGGGTGCCTGGAAGCCCTGCTGGAAGCGCGGGTGCAGCGCGAGCGCGCCGTTCTGCGCGCCGGTTCCGGCGTCGTCGTGGTCGATGTAGATGGTCTCCGGCGAGTCGACGTAGGCCTGGTTCTCGCTGTTGACCGTCTGGAAGTTCTCACCGGTCACCTCGACCGCCCACTTCGAGCGGTCGAGCTGGTCGCCGGAGAAGTCGTCGAAGAAGGTCTCCGCCTTCGGCTGGGTGTGCTCCTGCGGCGCGCTCGCGGCCGCGTGGGCGAGCGGCAGCGAGGAGAGCAGCGCGAGCGCGGCACCGGTGGCTAGCACGCGATTTCGGGCCATGACAGCTCCTTCGTGGGGGGAGCGCTGTAGGGGATCGATCAAGCCGGAAGTATCGCGACGTCACGAGCGCTCGCGGGAGCCGTTGGCGAGTTTTGGAACGGTCCAGTTCCCGGAGCGGACGAGCTGCTCCGGGAATTTGCCGGAGAACCGCGCGGAGAACGTCGATTTCACGTTCTGCGGGTGCGCGGCGGTCCGGTCCGGGGCCACCCGCGAGGGCGCGTCCCCGGACCGGGCGACCTACTTCCCCGCCTTCTTCACCACCGAGGCGATGAGCATGGTCACGCCCGCGGCGACCGCGCCCGCGGCGAAGATCCACTGCAGGCTCGTGGCGAGGCCGAACATGATCACGGTGCTGAGCACCACGGCGATGATCCCGGCGGTCAGCAGCACGGGATCCGGTCCCTGCGCGCGGTGCTCGATCTCGTCAGCCACGGATGACCTCCACTCGTCCTGCACCGGCGGTCAGGTGCAGCTCCAGCCGCCCGCCACCGGGACCGTCGGCGCCCTCGTCCATCCTGGTGCGGGTCACCCCCTGCCCGTCGGCCGTCGCGCCCAGGCAGTCGACCTCGCCGACATCGGCGCGGCACACCGACCAGACGTCGACCTCGGGCGGCACGCGCACCTGGATCTGCCCGGTGCCCACGTCGACCGCGGTGCGCAGGGTCTGGTCCTCGGCGACCGGCAGCTCCGCGAGGTCCAGGTCCACGATCCCGGCGGCGCGGCCGTAGTTGCGCTGCAACTCCTCGGCGCTCTGCGGCGAGGCGCGCAGGTCGCCCATCGAGAGGTCGGTGGCCTGCTGCGGGTAGGTGGAGAAGACCGCGAAGAACATCGCCAGCGCGGCCAGCGGCACCGCCAGCAGGATCGGCCACCGCCCGACCCGCAGGAAGGCGCCGCCGATCAGGAACAACCCGGCCAGGCCGAGCATCCCCGCCAGCGCGGTCGATGGCGTGAACGCCCCGGCCGCGAGCAGCCCGAAGGCCAGCGTGAGCAGCACCGCGAGCGGGTTGTACCAGCGGTAGCGGCGACCAGGTGGTTCCGGTTCGTCCTGCGGCGGCGGCTCGGGGAGGTCCCACGCCTGCGGAACGGCGCCCAGCGGATCCCAGGACGGCGGTTCCCGCCGCGCCTCGGGACCCGGGTAGACCCAGGTGTTCTCCGACGGCGGTTCGGCGGCGATCGGCCCGGTCGGCGCCTCGACCGGAGGCGCCGCCGCGGTGGGCGCCTGCGGCCGGTCGCCGCGGGTCACGTGCAGCCCGTACAGCGCCGCCAGACCGGCGGCCACCGCGAGGATCGCCAGCGAGTCGGTCAGCCAGAACACGCCGGGGAGCAGCAGCAGGATCAGGACCAGGGCCAGCCAGGTCGGCGCGGGCTCGGTGCGCGGTGCGGTGTCCTCGGGGCGCGGCTCGGCCTCCCGCGGGAACAGCAACCAGCCCAGCAGGTACAGCGTGATCCCCGCTCCGCTGTAGAACGCGCCGACCACGAAGGCCACGCGGATCAGGATCGGGTCCACGCCGTAGCGCTCGCCGATCGCGGCGGAGACCCCGGCGATCTTGCCGCCGCGGCGCGGACGCACCGGACGGCTCGCCCAGAAGTCGCGCAGGGTGGCTTCGACACCACCGGATTGCTGCGTGCTGTTCATGGCGACCACTATCCGTTCCCGCCGCCTCCGCCGGTATCCGGGAGGCCCCTGAGACCGCCCCGGAACCGCGCTCGGAGCGGAAAGTCAGGGGTCGTCCCTGATGCCCGCCGCACTTCGACCGTGTGACCATCGAAGACGTGATGCCCTGGGAAGAGCGGACGACCGACCCCGTCGCCGAGCGACCGACGGTGCCGCAGCGGACCGCTCCCGGAGCGTCCTACCCGCCGCTGCACCGCAGCCGCGACGGGCGGCTGCTCGCGGGCGTGTGCGCGGGCGTGGCCGAGCACCTGGGCACGCGCGTGCTGTGGGTGCGGATCGCGTTCGCGGTGCTGTGCCTCGGGGGCGGGGCGGGCCTGCTCGCCTACGCGCTGCTGTGGGTGTTCGTGCGACAGTCCCCGGGCTCCGGGCGCACGGCCACGGCCCGGGAGCGCCAGCAGGGCTTCGCGGTGCTGCTGCTCGGCGCGGGCGCGATGGTGGGCATCGGTGCCGTGCTGGCGCTGCCCGCCTGGGTGACCGCGCCGCTGGTCGCGGCGCTGCTCGGCGTGGTGCTGGTGTGGCGGGAGGCCGACGAGTCGCAGCGGGTGCGCTGGCGGCAGGGCGCCCGCTCGGGGGTGGCGGGCACGCTGTTCGCCGGGGGCAACCGGGCGTGGGTGCGGGTGGCCGCGGGCTCGGCGCTCGTGGCGCTGGGCCTGGTGCTGCTGGTGGGCAGCACCACCTCGATCGAGGACATCCCGACCGGTCTGCTGGCCTCGGGGGCCACGCTGATCGGCGTCGCGGTGCTCACCGTGCCGTGGTGGGTCCGCCTGGTGGGTGATCTCAACACCGAGCGGGCCAGCCGGATCCGCTCCCAGGAGCGCGCCGAGATCGCCGCGCACCTGCACGACTCGGTGCTGCAGACGCTCGCGCTGATCCAGAAGCAGGCGGGCGCGGAGAAGGAGGTCCGGCGGCTGGCCCGCGGGCAGGAGCGCGAGCTGCGCACCTGGCTGTACGGGCCGGACGGGTACGGCGCCCAGCGGGAGGGCATCGAGTCGGAGGGGGCCGCGCCGAAGGCCTTCGCGGCGCAGCTGGCCGAGATCTGCGGTGAGGTCGAGGACCACTTCGCGATCACCGTGCAGCAGGTCGTGGTCGGCGACTGCGAGCTCGACGAGCGGTTGCACGCCCAGCTCGCCGCGGCGCGCGAGGCGCTGGTCAACGCGGCCAAGCACGCCGGGGTCAGCGAGGTCAGCCTCTACGCGGAGGTGGAACCCGAGCAGGTGTCGATCTTCGTGCGGGATCGCGGGGCGGGCTTCGAGGAGTCCGAGGTCCCCGATGATCGGCACGGCTTGGCCGACTCGATCCGGGGCCGGATGCGCCGCCGCGGCGGCGAGGCCAGGGTGCGCACCTCGCCCGGTTCGGGGACCGAGGTGGCCATGGAGATGCCGAGGTCCGCGGGCTGATCCGGCGTAGGCTGCAGAACTACCAGGAGAGTGGAGGATGTCGTGACCGGTGAGAGCACCGAGGAATCGCACCCGGTGCGGGTGTTCCTCGTCGACGACCACGCGCTGTTCCGCTCGGGCGTGCGCGCCGAGCTCGCCGCCGCCGACGACGTCGAGGTGGTCGGCGAGGCCGGTTCGGTCGCCGAGGCGGTCGCCGGCATCGGGCACTACGCCCCGGAGGTCGTGCTGCTGGACGTGCACATGCCCGACGGCGGTGGTGCCGAGGTGCTGCGCCAGGTGCGCGCGCAGTCCGACGAGGACCGCGCGGGCGAACCGGTGTTCCTGGCCCTGTCGGTCTCCGACGCGGCCGAGGACGTCATCGCGGTGATCCGCGGCGGGGCGCGCGGCTACGTCACCAAGACCATCTCCGGTCGCGAGCTGGTGGACGCCGTGGTGCGGGTGCGCGGTGGTGACGCGGTCTTCTCCCCGCGCCTGGCCGGCTTCGTGCTCGACGCCTTCTCCGAGGGCCCCGGTTCGACCCCGGTCGGCGACCCGGAGCTCGACCAGCTCACCCGGCGGGAACGCGAGGTGCTGCGCCTGCTGGCGCGCGGCTACGCGTACAAGGAGATCGCCTCCGAGCTGTTCATCTCGGTCAAGACGGTGGAGACCCACGTGTCCAGCGTGCTGCGCAAGACCCAGCTGTCCAACCGCTACGAGCTCTCCCGCTGGGCCTCGGACCGCCGCCTCGTCTGAGCGCCGAGCGCTTCCGGGCGAGGCGCCCCCGCGCGAGGGCGCCTCGCCCGAGCGCTCGTTCCTCCTGAGCCGTCACTTCATCGGGTGGTTGAGCACGGCCTCGCGGGCGTGATCGTCCGGTTCGGCGCTCGGACGCGGCCTCCCGCGCCGGTCGAGCACCGCGCTGCCCGCGACGGCCAGGCCCACGAGCGCCGTCGCGGCGAGCACGGCATCCCGGTGCCAGGACGCGAGCGCCAGCACGAGGCCGACGCCCCAGGTCGCGGCCACCGCGCCGCGCCGCAGGCGGTTCAACGGGTCCATCCTTCATCTCCCCAAGGCCGGTGATCTCCTCGCCATCCAGCCTGGAGCGCGACTCGGATAAGGACAAGCGAATTGTCGTCAACTGATTTTTAAGCAGAGCTGTATCATCGCGGGCATGCTCGACGTGCGACGGATGCAGGTGCTGCGCGCGGTGGTCAGCAGCGGTTCGATGAGCGCGGCGGCGGCCAACCTCGGCTACACGCCCTCGGCGATCAGCCAGCAGCTGTCCGCCCTGGAGCGGGAGGTCGGAACGCCGCTGCTGGAGAAGGTCGGCAGGGGCCTGCGGCCGACCCCGGCGGGCTCGCTGCTCGCCGAGCGGGCCGGGGACATCGCCGCGCTGGTCAGCGCCACCGAGGTGGAGCTCGCCGACATCTCCGCGGGTCGCACCGGACGGTTGCGGGTCCGCTTCTTCCACACCGCCTCCGTCGGGCTCATCCCGCCGGCCGTGGCCCGGTTCCGGGCCGAGAACCCGGACGTGCGGCTGGACCTGCGGATGCAGGAGACCCAGCTGCTCGACGACGTCGCGGCGGGGGAGGGCGACCTCGCGGTGATCGTCGTCGGCGAGGAGGTGCCGGAGCGGCGCGGCGTGCGGCTGGTTCACCTGGCCGACGACCCCTACCGGGTGGTGCTGCCCGCATCGCACCCGGCAATCGCGCAGGAGCGGGTCGAGCTCGCCGCCCTGTCCGGCGAGTCCTGGGTCAACAGCGCCGTCACCAGCGGGGACATCTGCTCGGTGCTGCTCACCGACGCCTACGCCAGCGCGGGGTTCAGCCCGCACGTCGCCGTCGAGGCCGACGGCAGCTACTCCGCGCAGGGCTTCGTCGCCGCGGGCACCGGGATCGCGCTGCTGCCGCAGCTGGGCCTGGACGTGGTGCACCCGGGGGTGCGGGTCCGCCCGCTGACCAAGCCCGAGCCGGTCCGGCACATCTACGCCGCGGTCCGCGAGACGGTGGCCGACCAGCCCGCGGCGCGCGCGTTCGTCGACGCGCTCCAGGAGGTCGCGCGGGCGAGCGGATCGGCCTGAAGCCCCGCCGCCGCCCGGCCGCTCAGGTGCTGCGGTCGGTGTTGATGACGACCTCGCCGTCCTCGGTCTGGGCCATGCCGAGGACGTGCATCTCCTTGATCTTCTTGCCGTCCTTGGTGAACTGGAGTTTGACCACCACGTTGCTGCCGGAGAGCACCGGGTCGCCGACGATCTCGACGTCGTCGATCGTCTTCCAGAACGCCTCGTAGTCGTCCTTGCCCTGGGCGCGCAGCTTCGGGCCGAGCAGCTTCCAGGCCTCGTCCAGGTCGTCGGGCACCAGCTCGTAGTACTTCTCGACCGTGGCGAGCAGGTCCTTCTTGGTCGGCTTCTCCTTGCTGGTGGTCGTCGGCTCGCTGCTCGAGGTGGTGGGCTCCGCGGAACTGGTCGCCGCGGCGCTGGTCGTCGGCGCGGCCGAGGTGGTCGTCGGCGAGGGGGCCGGCGGCGGCGCGGGAGCGGGGGTCGACGGCCGCGGTGCGCTCCGGTCCTGCCCGGAGGCGCCGAACGCGTTGACCGCCATGATCCCGACCAGCGCCGCGACCGCGATCGCCACGAACCACAGCGCGACCGTCTTGCTCCTGCGGCGCTCCGGTGCGGCGGCCGGCGCCGCCGCGCCCACGCGGGTCGGCGGGGACGGATTGGTCCCCATGCCGCCCTGC
The DNA here is from genome assembly GCF_042665275.1 of Saccharopolyspora griseoalba. Classification (NCBI taxonomy): domain Bacteria; kingdom Bacillati; phylum Actinomycetota; class Actinomycetes; order Pseudonocardiales; family Pseudonocardiaceae; genus Saccharopolyspora; species Saccharopolyspora griseoalba. The sequence goes on from NZ_JBHTCJ010000004.1 coordinate 312,994, forward strand.
GGCGCGTGCAGCGTGCCCCCGCCCGAGGGCGGCGGGGGAGCAGGTGGGGCGGGCGCGGCCTGCGGGGCCGGGCGGGTCCAGCCGCCGCCGGGCGCGAAGTTCGGCACCTGGCGGCCGTCCACGACCGCCTGCAGCAGGTCGCGGGTCTGCGCCATGGTCGGCCGATCCACCGGGTCCGGCCGCAGCATCTGCATCAGCGCCGGCGTCATCGGTCCGGCCTGGCGCGGTGGGTCGAACTGGCCGCGCGCCACCCGGTGCAGCAGGCTGATCGCGTTCTCGTCGGTGCCGAACGGCGGACCGCCCTCGATCGCCGCGTACAGCGTCGAGCCCAGGGAGAACACGTCCGAGGCCGGTGCCGGGTCGCGGCCGAGGGCGACCTCCGGGGCCAGGTAGGCGGGGGTGCCGGCGAGGATGCCGCTCTTGGTGACGGCCACGTCGCCGATCGCCCGCGAGATGCCGAAGTCGGTGATCTTGGCCAGGTCCTGCTCGCCGAGCAGGATGTTGCCGGGCTTGAGGTCGCGGTGCACGATGCCGGCCATGTGCGCCGCGGCCAGCGCGCCGGCCACCTGGACGCCGATGTGCGCCACCCGCAGCGCGGGCTGCACCCCGTGCTCGTCGATGACCGAGGCCAGGCTGGTGGAAGGCAGGTACTCCATGATGAGCACCGGCTGGCCCTCGTCCTCGGCCACGTCGAAGACCGCGATCGCGTGCTGGTGCTGCAGCCGCGCGGCGATGCGGCCCTCGCGCATCGAGCGCTGCCGGGCCTCCTCGGTCTCCTCCGGGGTGTAACCGGGCTGGAGCAGTAGCTGCTTGACGGCGACGGTGCGGTGCAGGCGCTCGTCGATGGCCTGCCACACCACGCCCATGGCGCCGCTGCCGATCTTTTGCTGCAAGCGGTACCGGCCCGCGATCAAACGACCTTCGGCGCTCACCGGTGTCTCCTGGTACTGGCTCGCCCCGCCAGGGCTCGCCTGTTTGCGGACTGCCTGTTCACTTCGCGGCGAGGACCGACCGGGACCCCACAGCCGGTATCACCCAACGGGGTCACGTTACTGGGCGGGGGTTCCGCACCCGCACCCCGGGCCCGCGAACGCGGACGGCCGGGGCGCCCAGCGCGCGCTGGACACCCCGGCCGTCGCACGGGAATTCGGGTCACTCGGTGCTGGCGGTGCCGCTGGACGCGGAGCCGCTCACGGTGCTCGTCGGCTCCGACTCGACGCTGCTGGTCGTCGGCTCGGATTCCTCCGAGGTCGTCGTCGGCACCTCCGAGGTGGTCTCCTCGGTGGTCGTCTCCTCGGTGGTGGTCTCCTCTTCCTCCGTGGTGGTCGGCACCTCCGAGCTGGAGGTCTCCGGCGGAGGCGGGACCGGCATCTGCGGGGACGGGGCCGGCCGCGCGGGCGGCTCCTCCTCGTTGCCCATGAAGGCCGAAGCCACCAGCACCGCGATCACGGCGAGCGCGACCAGCGCGATCGCGGTGATCACCAGCGGGCGCTTGCTGCGCCGCGGCTCCTCGTAGAGCGCGGAGTCGGCGCGCGGGTCGCCGCCCATGTAGGAGGTGGCGTCCTCGTACGGCTGCTCGCTGTACGGGTCGTCCTCGTAGTAGGCGACCGCGGTGCCCTGCTGCGCGCCCATCACGCCGGTCGCGTCGTCCGGGCCCGGCTCGGGGGCCAGCGCGGGCGGGATCGGGGCGGCCATGGTCGGGATCGAGTTCACCGAACCGCCGTCGGCCACGGCCTGCAGCATCTCGCGGACCTGCGCCATGTCCGGGCGGTCCTCGACGCGGGCGGACATCATCGCCATCAGCGGCTGGGCCATCGGACCGGCCTGCTGCGGCGGATCGACCTTGCCCGCCGCGACCGCGTGCAGCAGCGCGAGGGTGTTCTCGTTGAGCCCGAACGGCGGGCGGCCCTCGATCGCCGCGTACAGCGTGGCGCCGAGGGAGAACACGTCGGAGGCGGGCGTCGGCTCCTGGCCCATCGCCACGTCCGGCGACAGGTACGCCGGGGTGCCCGCGAGCATGCCGGTCTTGGTGACCTGCACGTCGCCCTGCGCCCTGGAGATGCCGAAGTCGGTGATCTTCACGTCACCGTTGTCGCCGAGCAGGATGTTGCCGGGCTTGATGTCCCGGTGCACCACGCCGGCGGCGTGCGCGGCCCCCAGCGCCGCGGCGACCTGGGCACCGATGCGCGCCACCTCGCGGGGCGGCAGCGGGCCGTGCTCGGACATCATCGAGCCCAGGCTCGTGGACGGCAGGTACTCCATGACCAGCACCGGTTGGCCCTCGTCCTCCGCCACGTCGTAGACCGAGATGGCGTTGGAGTGCTGGAGGCGGGCGGCGATCCTGCCTTCCCGCATCGCCCGCTGCCGTGCTTCCTCGGCTTCTCCCGGATCCAGACCTGGCTGCAGGAGCAGCTGCTTGACCGCGACCGTGCGGTGCAGGCGCTCGTCGACACACTCCCACACCACGCCCATCGCGCCACTGCCGATGCGTCGCTGCACCCGGTAGCGTCCGGCGACCAGGCGACCTTCGTCGCTCACCGACGTCTCCCCGTACTGCTATCGGTGCCCAGCGGTACCGCGGTATCGCGGCCCGCCGAACATCCGGCGGATTTGGCGGACCGGCATCGGCCCCCCGACATGTACACGTTCACCACGCGGTGCGGGTTGCGCCCGAACCGCGATAAGGCAGCCTAGCCCACGGCCTCGCGGCGTAGGTCCGAACTCGAAAAGATCGGATCCGGTCGTTTCGACCAGCTGCCGCCCGCGCCTCCGGCCGCCTGGCGACCCCCGCGTTTGCGCTGGTGGTGGTCACGCGATCCATCCGGTGCGGCACGCTTGGTGACCGGCCGGTCAGCAGGTCGTCGCCAACGGTACCGATGCCCTCCCGGGGCCGGGCGGGAGCCCAGGGGATACGGGTCGTTGTCGCATCGTTGTGCGAACGGTTCAGCCTGCGGGCAGGTGCCGGGCGGAGCGCAGCTCGGCACCGACGATCTGCGGCACGGCGCCGGTGGCCACCCGCAGCACCTGCTGCATCCGGACCCGCTCGCCGCGGGGGTAGGTGACCTCGACCTCGGTGCGCACCGCGCCATCGGGCTCGACCCCGGCGCGGAGGAGCCGCACGGCTTCCGCGGTCGACCACGTGGCGCTGAGCCGCTCGCGGTGCCCGTCCAGCAGTTCGGGGGCCAGCAGCTCGGTGGCCCCGGCCGGATCCGATGCCGCGCGCCGGTAGAACTCCTCGACCAGGCTCAGCGCGGTGCCCGGGCTGCCCGCGGAGGGGTTGGCGATGCGCTCGTAGTCCAGCGGCGGCCCGCTGACGTCCACGTCCCCGGCGTCCGGGTGGGCGAACCCGCCGTTTTCCCGGAACGGCCAGCGCGCGTCGCGCACCAGGTCCGGGCGCAGCGCGAGGGTCCCGGCGATGGGCTCGGCCGCGGGGACCGGGCGCGGCTGGTCGTGGGTGCGGGCCAGCACCACCGCGCCGGCCAGCGCGGCGCTGATCACGAGCAGGACGCCGAGCAGGACGCCGAGCCGCGCGCCCGCGGGCGCGCGGAGCTCGGGCGGGACCGGGGGCAGCGGATCGGGCTGGTCGGTGAGCGTGGTGGGTTCCACGGCGCGGGCACCTCGTGCTGGTCGGCGGCGGCTTGCCGCTGGGCGCTGCTCGGGCATGCGGCGGAGCCGCTCGGGGTCTGCTGCGGGCACCGCCGAGCGCAGCGGTCCACGAGCAGCTCCTAGGACGTCCGCTGGTCGGAGATGATCTCGGTGCGCTCCCCGGCGGTGTCGTAGCGCAGCGCGTGCCGCTCGACGCGCTGCGAGCCGTCCGGCAGGGTCAGCCGCAGCTCGTGGACGGTGCCGCCGGACGAGACGAAGACCTGCAGCACCTCGACCTTCGAGGCGAACGAGTAGCGCTCGGCGAAGGACCGGTAGCCCTCGGCGCGCAGGTCGCCGCCGGTCATCGCGTAGGCGCCGGGCAGGTCGCCGGAGGCGATCGCCGAGTAGTAGCGCTCCCCGGCCCGCTTCATCGCCTCGGTGTCGGTCAGCCGCAGCAGCGCGGGGGGCTCGTGCGTCGGCGGGGAGGTCGTGCCGTTCGGCGGCGCCGGCCGGTTCGGCGGAGCGGTCTCGCTCGGCCGGGGCGCGTCGGTGCCCGGCGCGCCGCTGATGCCCTCCGGGGCGGCGGTGGTGGTCGGTTCGGGCAGCACCATCTGCGGAGCCGGTCCTGCCGAGCTCGGCGCGGCGGACTCCGCGGAGGCCTGCGGGCGGGTCGGATCACCGGTGAGGAAGTACGGGTCCGGCAGCGGCGGGTGCTCGTCACCGCGCGGCGCGCTCGGCAGCTCCAGCCCTTCGAGGCGGCTGGAGCTGCCCGCGAACATGGCGCTGACGAACAGCAGCCCGCCGAGCGCGGCCACCGAGGAGCCGATGGCGAACCACGCGGCGCGCTGCCAGGTCCGCGGCGGGGTGACCGAGGCCGGGACCATGCCGAGGTCGAACTTGTGCAGACCGCCCACCTCCGCGGTGTCGATCAGCGGATCGACCGGTGGGGCCGGCTCCGGTGGTTCGACCGGCGGCGCCGGCTGCGGTGGTTCGACCGGCGGGGCGCTGCGCTGCTGCGGAACCGGTGTCCAGGCAGCCGTGCTCGCGGCGAGGCGGTGCCTGCCGGTGGCCCGCTGGGCGACCGGTGCGGGGCTCGGCGGCGGCCAGTCGAGCCGGCCGCTCCAGCCGAGGGTTCTGCCGCTGTGCATCGGAGGTCTCGACTTTCTGCGACTCGCGGAGAGTTCACTGCTCGTCGATCGCGCTCGCGCCGCACCGGCGGACGGTTCTCCGACAACCCCCCGTGGTCGTCGCGCCTGGAGAACGAGACCGGTCACCGGTCGGCGCGGCGAAGTTCGCGTGGAGGTAATCGGAGGCGGCGCGGGCGGTCTTGATCCGCTTTTCGGGTGAAGCCAGTCCGCTGCGCGGGTTCGGGCGCGGCATCGCCGCGCCCGAACCCGCGAAAGTGACCATGGTCACAGCCTAGATCGTGCTGCGCCCAACGCCGCGACCGGGTTGCTCCGTTCGGAGCAGCCCGGCCCTCCGGTCAGTACTCGCCCTTGCGGAAGGTCTGCTGGGTCGACTGCAGGGCCTTGAGCGAGCCCACGCCACCACCGGCGCCGAGCAGGATGGCGAACACGTCGGCACCCGCGCTGTCGCCGGTGCTGATGAGCAGGGCGAGCAGGGAGACGCCGAGACCGACGCCGGCGATCGGGAGCCGCTTCTTGGCGAACGCGGCCGCCGGTCGTCCGCCCGCTCGCTTGCTCGCCGCCGAGTTCAGCATCGCGAGGTACGCGGCGTGCCCGCCCGCGACCACGACCGCCGCCAGCGTCACCAGAAGAGCCACCAAGCCGATAATGCCCATGCACCCAGTCTGCCCCCTGCTTCCGCTGTCCGGAATGGGGGAAAACCCTGAGTCCAGCCTTCCTGTCCGGATCGGAGCGGTGTTGGTACGAAACGGTTGTTCGCCGGGGCTGGATCGAGATCGCGGTCACGCCTAGGTTCTCGGGCTATGAGCGGAACCGCACCGGACCTGTCGGGCAAGCGGGCCGTGGTCACCGGCGCGGCCAGCGGGATCGGTGCCGCGGTCGTGGAACGCCTGGTGGCCACCGGGGCCGAGGTCGTCGCGGCCGACCGCTCCGAGCGGGTCGCCGAGGTCGCCGCCGGGCTCGGCGCGCACCACGAGGTGGTCGACCTGGGCGATCTGGACGCCGCGGGCGAGCTCGGCGCGGGCGCCGACGTGGTGGTCAACAACGCCGGGTTCCAGCACGTCGCGCCGGTCCAGGACTTCCCGCCGGAGACCTTCGCCGAGATCCTGCGGGTGATGGTCGAGGCGCCGTTCCGCATCGTCCGATCCGCGCTTCCCGGGATGTACCGGGCGGGCTGGGGGCGGGTCATCAACATCTCCTCGGTCCACGGCCTGCGCGCTTCGCCGTACAAGAGCGGCTACGTCACCGCCAAGCACGCCCTGGAGGGGTTCTCCAAGACCGTGGCGGTCGAGGGCGCCGCGCACGGGGTGACCTCCAACTGCATCTGCCCCGGCTTCGCCCGCACCCCGCTGGTCGAGCGGCAGGTCGCCGAGCAGGCGCGGCTGCACCGGGTCCCCGAGGTGCAGGTGATCGAGGACGTGCTGCTCGCGCGCACCCCGGTCAAGCGCCTGGTCGAACCGGCCGAGGTGGCCGAGCTGGCCACCTGGCTGTGCGGGCCGGGCACGGCTTCGATCACCGGCGCCTCGCTGTCCATGGACGGGGGCTGGACCGCCGGCTGACCCAGGTTTGTCCGCATCACGTTTCGTCAAGGAGGACGTTGCGCATGGCCACCGAGTCGGTCTCGAGTCCCACGTCGAAAGCCCGGGTGGTGCTGGCGGGCCTCGTCGGCACCACGGTCGAGTGGTACGACTTCTTCCTCTACGGATCCGCCGCCGCGCTGGTGTTCAACAAGCTGTACTTCCCGGCGCAGGACCCGCTGGTGGGCACCTTGCTGGCGTTCGTCACCTACGCGGTCGGCTTCGTCGCCCGCCCGCTCGGCGGGCTGGTGTTCGGCCACTTCGGCGACCGGATCGGCCGCAAGAAGCTGCTGGTGCTGAGCCTGCTGCTGATGGGCGGGGCGACCTTCCTGATCGGCCTGCTGCCCACCTACCAGTCCGTGGGCCTGGTGGCACCGCTGCTGCTGACCCTGCTGCGGGTCGTCCAGGGCTTCGCCATCGGCGGCGAGTGGGGCGGTGCGGTGCTCATCGTCTCCGAGCACACCGACGGCGCGCGCCGCGGCTTCTGGGCGTCCTGGCCGCAGGCCGGGGTGCCGCTGGGCAACGTGTTCGGCACCGCGGTGCTGGCGCTGCTGGCCGCCGTGCAGTCCGACGAGGCCTTCCTGGCCTGGGGATGGCGGATCGCCTTCCTGCTCTCCGGCGTGCTGGTGCTGATCGGTCTGTGGGTGCGGCTGGCCGTCAGCGAATCCCCGGTCTTCGAGGACGCCCAGCGCAAGGCCGTCGAGGAGGGCGCCGAGCAGAAGCCGCCGATCCTGGAGGTGCTGCGCCACTACCGCAGCGAGGTGCTCACCGCGATGGGCGCCCGGTTCGCCGAGAACGTCGTCTACTACGTGCTGACCTCGTTCGTGCTCACCTACGTGACCACGTTCCTGGGCCTGCCGCGCGGGATGGCGCTCAACGCCGCGCTGATCGCCTCGGTGGTGCACTTCGCGAGCATCCCGGTGTGGGGAGCGCTGTCCGACCGCATCGGGCGGCGGCCGGTGTACCTGATCGGCACGGTCGGAACCGGGCTGTGGGCGTTCGCGTTCTTCGCGATGCTGGACACGAAGTCCTTCGGCGTCATGATCGTGGCCATCACCATCGGCCTGATCCTGCACGGGGCGATGTACGGCCCGCAGGCGGCGTACTTCTCCGAGCTGTTCGGCACCCGGGTCCGCTACTCGGGCGCCTCGATCGGCTACCAGCTCGCCTCGATCGTGGCCGGTTCGCTGGCGCCGATCATCGCGACCGGCCTGCTGGCCGCGTTCGGCTCCTCGGTGCCGATCTCGATCTACGTGGGGCTGTGCGCGGTGGTCACCTTCATCGCGGTGTGGCGCTCGCCGGAGACCAGGACCCGAGCCCTCACCGAGGACCACGCGGTCTGACCTCGCCGACCCACCCGCGCGTCCGCGGACGCGCGGGTGGGTCGAACTGCCTAGTGCCCGAGGCGGCCGCGGCCGAGGCGGAGGAGGATCATGGCGAGCTCCCGGCCCTCCGGGCCGAGTTCGCGGTAGCGGGCCAGGACGTCCATCTCGCGGTTGTAGACGATGCGCGGGCCGCCTGCGGCCATGCGCTCCTGTCCCACCTGGCGGGAGACCTCGGCGCGGCGCTTGATCAGCCGCAGGATCTCGGCGTCCAGGTAGTCGATCTCGTCGCGGAAGTCGCTGATGGCCTCCGCGGCGGCCTGCTCAGTCGAGGGCTGCTCGGGCTGCGGTTGGTCACCGTCCACAGTGGCGTTCATCGGAAGGGTTCCTCCGGCTTCGGCCCCTCCGCGGGCCCGGAACGCGAAACGCCCCGAGTCCGCGGACTCCGGGGCGTCGTAGTGGTTGAGAGCTCACGCAGCCACGGGCGCCGGAGTCCGGAGCCCGTAGTAAAACTCGTAGGTCTGCGCTAGCACGACACCAGTCTGCCACAGCACCGGAGGGCGGACCACCACCTGGGCCGTGCGTCTCACCACGTGGTCGGGAACGAGCGATTCGGGGACTGTCCGGGGGCGGCGGTAACGTGGATGGACGATGAGCGCCCCACTCGATCTCGAATTCCACGGCGACCAGCCGAACGCCGACGCGCCCGCGCGCTCCGGCCCGGATCCGGAGGCCCTGCTGGCCGGTCTCAACCCGCAGCAGCGCGAGGCGGTGACGCACAGCGGGTCGCCGCTGCTGGTCGTCGCGGGTGCGGGATCGGGCAAGACCAGGGTGCTGACCAGCCGCATCGCCCACCTGCTGGCCACCGGGGCCCACCCCGGCCAGATCATGGCCATCACCTTCACCAACAAGGCCGCGGCCGAGATGAGGGAGCGCGTGGTCGACCTGGTCGGCCGCCGGGCGAACGCGATGTGGGTCTCCACCTTCCACTCGATGTGCGTGCGGGTGCTGCGCCGCGAGGCCAAGACGCTGGGGCTGTCGTCGAACTTCTCGATCTACGACGCCGACGACTCCAAGCGGTTGATCACCATGATCGCCCGCGAGCAGGACCTGGACTCCAAGCGCTACCCGGCCAAGCAGCTGGGCATCCACATCTCGAACCTGAAGAACGAGCTCATCGGGCCCGAGGAGGCCGCGGAGCAGGCCGGCAACGACATGGAGCGCAAGGTCGCCCAGGTCTACGCCGCCTACCGGCGCAGGCTCGTCGACTCCAACGCGATGGACTTCGACGACCTGATCATGCGCACGGTCGAGCTGCTGCAGGACCACCCGGCGGTGGCGGAGCACTACCGCCGCCGCTTCCGGCACGTGCTCGTCGACGAGTACCAGGACACCAACCACGCGCAGTACGTGCTGGTGCGCGAGCTGGTCGGCACCGGGACGACCGAGAGCGGCGTGCCGCCCGCCGAGCTCTGCGTGGTGGGCGACGCCGACCAGTCGATCTACGCCTTCCGCGGGGCCACGATCCGCAACATCGAGGAGTTCGAGCGGGACTACCCGCAGGCCCGCTCGATCCTGCTGGAGCAGAACTACCGCTCCACCCAGACCATCCTCTCGGCGGCCAACGCGGTGATCCGGCAGAACCCGAACCGCCGGGACAAGCGGCTGTGGAGCGAATCCGGCGAGGGCGAGCGCGTCGTCGGCTACGTCGCCGACAACGAGCACGACGAGGCCGCGTTCGTGGCCAGCGAGATCGACTCGCTGGTGGACCGCGGCGAGGCCACGTTCAACGACATCGCGGTGTTCTACCGGACCAACAACCAGTCGCGCGTGTTCGAGGAGGTGTTCATCCGCCTCGGCCTGCCCTACCGGGTCGTCGGCGGGGTCCGCTTCTACGAGCGGCGCGAGGTGCGCGACGCGCTTGCCTACCTGCGGGTGCTGGACAACCCGGACGACACCGTCAGCCTGCGGCGGATCCTCAACGTGCCCAAGCGCGGCATCGGCGACCGCGCCGAGGCCGTGGTGGCGGCGCACGCCGAGCAGGAGCGGATCTCCTTCGGCTCCGCGCTGCGCAGGGCGGCCGTGGGCGAGGTCCCGATGCTCAACACCCGCGCGCGCAACGCGATCTCCGGCTTCGTCGAGCTGCTCGACGAGCTGCGCGGCATCGCCGCGGAGAACGACGTGGCCGAGACCCTGGACGCGGTGCTGGAGCGCACCGGCTACCGCGGTGAGCTGGAGGCCAGCGACGATCCGCAGGACGCCACCCGGTTGGAGAACCTCACCGAGCTGATCACCGTCGCCCGCGAGTTCACCGAGGCCAGGGCTGGTGCCGAGGTGCCTGCCGACGAGGAGGTCTCGCCCTCGGCAGCGGCCGTGGTCGCCAGCGCCGCGCCCACCGAGGAGGACGACGACGACCTGCCCGCCGACGACTCGCTGTCGGCCTTCCTGGAGCGGGTGTCCCTGGTGGCCGACGCCGACTCGCTGCCCGAGTCCGGCGACGGCGTGGTGACCCTGATGACCCTGCACAGCGCCAAGGGGCTGGAGTTCCCCGTGGTGTTCAGCGGCGGTTGGGAGGACGGCGTCTTCCCGCACAACCGCGCGCTGGGCGACCCCACCGAGCTCGCCGAGGAGCGGCGGCTGGCCTACGTGTGCATCACCCGCGCGCAGCAGCGGCTGTACCTCTCGCGCGCGATGATGCGCTCGGCGTGGGGCCAGCCGATGACCAACCCGGCGTCGCGGTTCCTCACCGAGATCCCGGAGGAGCTGCTGGACTGGCGCCGGGTCGAGCCCGCCGACCGCGCCGCGCCGCAGGTCCGCAGCACCTGGGGCAGCCGGGGTGGCGGCTTCGACCGCACCGGGGGCGACTCGGCGCAGGCGCGGGTCTCCGAGCGCGGGATGCGCTCGACGCCGGCCAAGGGCTGGAAGGACACCGTCGCGCTCAAGCTGGAGGCGGGTGACAAGGTCACCCACGACAAGTACGGCCTGGGCACCGTGGTCTCGGCCGAGGGCGAGGGCCCGCGGGCAACGGCGACCATCGACTTCGGAGCCGCGGGCACGGTCAAGCTCATGCTCATCGGCAGCGTCCCGATGACCAAGCTCTGATCCCGCGGCGTCGCGGGCCCGCGCGCGAGAGAGCCCCGGAGCCTTGAGGTTCCGGGGCTCTCTCGTCGATTCGGACGATCAGCTCGTCGGATCGATGTCGTGCTCGCGCATCCACGGCAACGGGTTGATCTTCTTGCCGTTGGAGTTCCAGATCTCGAAGTGCAGGTGCGGGCCGGTGGAGAAGCCGCGGTTGCCCATCGTGGCGATCTCCTCGCCCGCCTTCACCCGCTCGCCCTCGCTGACCAGGATCGAGTTCACGTGGCCGTAGACGGAGATGTAGCCGTCGTCGTGCTGCACGCGCACCCACATGCCGAAGCCGCTGGCCGGGCCCGCCTCGATCACCACGCCGTCGGCGGCGGAGTAGATCGGGGCGCCCTTGGAGTTGGCGATGTCGATGCCGTAGTGCGTGGTGCCCCAGCGGCCACCGAACCCGGAGGTGAAGTTGCCCAGCGCCGGGAGGTGGTACTTGGGGCGCATCGCCTCGGCCTCGGCGGCCTTGCGGGCGGCTTCGCGAGCGGCGCTGATCTGCTCGCTCTTGGTGATCTTCTCGATCTCGTCGCTGACGTCGGTCGACTTGGCGACCGGGAGCATCGCGGGAGCCGGGGCGCTGCCGCCGACGCCCTGGTGGGTCGGCTGTTGCTGCTGCTCGTCGGCGGCCATCGCGGTGTTCAGCGAGCCCGCCGCGTCTCCGGCGCTGAAGTCCTCGTCGGGGGAGGCGCTTCCCTCGCCCGCCGCGAGCGACTGGCCGGCGGCGGCGAATGCGCCCGCGGCGACCGCGGCGACGACCACGCGGCCGCGCCACCGCGCCGCGGTGGACTGGGCTCGGTTGCCCGGACTACTGCTGGAGGGGTCGTCGGGGGACGCCTCCACATGCCCCGGAGTGGTGCGTTCGCCGCCGGGGGAGCGGTGGTGAGCCAATGCTTGCCCTTCCGTCTCGGGGAGTCCGACCACGTTTCCGGAGCGGGGTTTTCCGGGGCGCCGGTCGGGGAACCGGCGAGGTTGCCTTCGTGATCAGACCGTGACAACGGACCGGGGGACAGTAGCGAAGCTGATCCACCGAGAGCAAATCTCGATCAGTCACTTCACCAATACGGGGTGTGTCCGGAGCGCTCGCGCGCGCACGTTCGGCCCAGTGCTCGCGGCCACCCGCGGTGACCGTCGCGGAGCGGAGCCACCTGCGGGTTCGTGATCGTGACCAGGCAATCCGTTCGGCCCAGCGGGCGGTCCGCGCGGAACCGATCAGGAGACCCCGGAGTGCTGATCTGTGTTGCGAGTCACACCGCAAGAGCGGCTTGATGGCCCGTTGAAAATGCTCCATCCGGGCGGTTATCCGGCGTGTCGGGAGGGTCCCCTGCGCGCGCGGGTGGTGTCCGCCCGGCGGCGCGCGGTTGCTAGCGTCGGCGCGGTGACTGCGCGGCCAGACCTCCCGTCCGACTCGCCGACTCCGGCCACGGACCCACAGCCCGCGCCGATGCGACTCCGCGTCGCACTCGCGCTCGCCTTCCTCGGTGCCCTGCTCACCGGACTCGGGCCGCTGCCCGGTCTGGTCGCTCCCGGGGCGCCCGCGGCCTACCCGTCCTGGCCGCTGCTGCTCGTGCTCGCCCTGCTCCCGCCCGCGCTCGCGGTGGCGCTGATCCGCCGCGGCGAGCCCGCCGCCGGTGCCGCGGTGCTGGTGGGCGCGGCCGTGCTGGTGCCCGGGCGGGTCGGCACGGACCTGCAGTTCGCCGTCGACCCGGGCGGTGCGGCGCGCCCCGAGGTGCTGGAGCTGCACGAGCTCGCGCACTTCACCCCCGCGCTGGGCTTCTGGCTGCTGATGACCGGGCACCTCGCGGTGCTGCTCGCGGGTCTGTTCGCGCTGCGCCGCAGCGGTCACGAGAGCGGCGCGGGCACGCAGCGCCAGGGCGTGCTGGCCATGGTCCTGTGCGTCGGGGCGCTCGGCGCGATCGGCGTGCTGATGGCCCCCTTCCGCTCCGAGGACCCCTTCCTGGTGGCCGAACCCGCGCTGGACGGCCCGCTGCCGGTGCTGGTCGGCAGCGCGCTGCTGGCCATCGCGGCCGCGGGCGGTGCGGGACTGCTGGCCGGGTCGGCCGACCCGGAGATCGCCCGCGGTGGGCTGTTCGGCGTCGCCTCCGGGCTGGCCGCGGTGGCCGTGCCGCCGCTGGTGTCCGTGCTCGTGCTCGACGACCTGCGCTTCGAGTGGGGCCCGGTGCTCATGCTCGTCGCCGCGGTCGCGCTCGCGGCGCTGGGCGTGCCCGCGGGCCGGGCCGCGGCCGAGGCCGACCCGCAGGACCTGCGGCTCCCCGCGCTGACCCGGCTGCTCACCCTGGCCGGGGTGTTCGCGCTGGTGGCCGGGGCCATCGCGGTGCTGGCCGCGATCGCCCCGCACGTGTCGATGCCCTTCGGCCTGCGCGACCCCTCGACCTACCCGGCCCGGATGCTCTGGCCCGCGGGCTCGGTGCTGCTGGTCGTCGGCGCCGGGCTGCTGGTGCCCTCGGCGGCGCTGCGGCTGCGCCCCGTGCTGCCCGTGGTCTGGGTGGTGCTGCCGCTGGCCGCGGCCGGTTCGCTGGACGCCGTGTTCACCGCGGTGCAGGCGGCCGGTGCGCAGGTCGGGATCGGCGCCTGGGCGTCCGGGCTGGCAGTGCTGCCCGCGGCCGTCGCCGCGGTGCTGGCGGCGATCGCCGGCGCGGTGGAGCGCGACGACGTCGACCTCACCGAGATGGCCATGCGCCGCTCGGTGCTCGGCCCGTCGCTGCTTGCCCTGGTGCTCGGCGCGGGCGCGTTCAGCCTCCCGGTGCTGACCGCGCCGGACTACACGGCGCCGGGCGTGTTCACCGCCTTCGGCACCACCTCGTGGGGCCTGGTGCTGGCGATGGCCGCGGTGGTCGGCGCCACCGTGCTCGCGCCGATGTGCCGCCCGCAGCGCGCGGCGGCGCTGCTGTGCGGGGCGGCGGTGGTCGTCGCGGTGCGCGTCGTGCAGTACCCGCTGACCTCCGACCGGCTGCCGGAGTCCGCCCCCGGGCTCGGGCTGTGGTTCGGCATCGGCTGCCTGCTGGTGCTCCTCGGCACCGCGGCGGCGGCGTCCCGCGCGCCGAAGCCGACGTCCTGAGCACGGCTGCGTCACACGTTTCGGTGAGTGCGGCGGCCGGTCTCCTGATCGAGAATTCCCGGGTGCGCCGTTACGGCGCGGCTGTTCCGTTCGTCACGCGAACGCCGTTATCGCTCCTGCCGAGCGGGGTGAAACCCCGTGTTGGACGGGCCGACCAGGGTTGACGCTTACCTCAGGTGAGGCAGTTCACCAGGTGCACCGCCCCACGCGTCATCGCAGGTCGATATCGTCACCCGCGTCCGACACCGACGTCGCAGGAGAGTCGAGTGGACCTGTACGAGTACCAGGCGAAGGAGCTCTTCGCCTCCCACGGAGTGCCGACGCTGCCCGGCTCCGTGGCAACCGATCCGCAAGGGGCCAAGGCAGCCGCCGAAGAACTGGGCGGGCCCGTAGTGATCAAGGCCCAGGTCAAGACCGGGGGCCGTGGCAAGGCCGGCGGCGTGAAGCTGGCCGAGAACGCAGATGAGGCCCAGACCAAGGCCGAGGCCATCCTCGGGCTGGACATCAAGGGCCACATCACCAACAAGGTGCTGGTCACCTCCGCCTCCGACATCGCCGAGGAGTACTACTTCTCCTTCCTGCTCGACCGCACCAATCGCAACTTCCTCGCGATGGCCTCGGTCGAGGGCGGCATGGAGATCGAGGAGGTCGCGGCGACCAAGCCGGAGGCCCTGGCCAAGATCGCGATCGACCCGATCGAGGGCGTGGACCTGGCCAAGGCGAAGGAGATCGTCGCCGCCGCCAAGTTCCCGGCCGAGGTCGCCGACCAGGTCGCCGAGGTGATCGTCCAGCTCTGGGAGACCTTCGTCGCCGAGGACGCCACCCTCGTCGAGATCAACCCGCTGGTCAAGGACCCGCAGGGCAAGGTCATCGCGCTGGACGGCAAGGTCACCCTCGACGAGAACGCGGCCTTCCGCCAGGACAAGCAGGCCGAGCTGGTCGACAAGGAAGCGGAGAACCCGCTGGAGGCCAAGGCCAAGGCCAAGGGCCTCAACTACGTCAAGCTGGACGGCGAGGTCGGCATCATCGGCAACGGTGCCGGTCTGGTCATGTCCACTCTGGACGTCGTGGCCTACGCCGGGGAGGACCACGGCGGCGTGAAGCCGGCGAACTTCCTCGACATCGGCGGCGGCGCCTCCGCCGAGGTCATGGCCGCCGGTCTGGACGTCATCCTGGGCGACCAGGACGTGAAGTCGGTGTTCGTCAACGTCTTCGGCGGCATCACCGCCTGCGACGCCGTGGCCAACGGCATCGTGCAGGCGCTGGAGATCCTCGGTGACGAGGCCACCAAGCCGCTGATCGTCCGCCTCGACGGCAACAACGTAGAGGAGGGGCGCCGCATCCTGGCCGAGGCCAACCACCCGGTCGTCACCATGGTGGACACGATGGACGGCGCGGCCGACAAGGCCGCCGAGCTGGCTGCGGGGGCGTGAGGCGATCATGGCTATCTTCCTCAACGAGAACAGCAAGGTGATCGTTCAGGGCATCACCGGCTCTGAGGGCACCAAGCACACCGCCCGCATGCTGCGCTCCGGCACCAACGTCGTCGGCGGCGTCAACGCCCGCAAGGCGGGGCAGACCGTCGAGATCGAGGGCAAGGAGCTCGCGGTCTACGGCAGCGTCCAGGAGGCCATGAAGGAGACCGGCGCCGACGTGTCGGTCGTCTTCGTGCCGCCGAAGTTCGCCAAGGACGCCGTGATCGAGGCCATCGACGCCGAGATCGGGCTGGCCGTGGTCATCACCGAGGGCATCCCGGTGCACGACTCCGCCTACTTCTGGGCGCACGCCAACGCCACCGGCAACAAGACCCGGATCATCGGGCCGAACTGCCCGGGCATCATCTCGCCCGGCAAGTCCAACGCGGGCATCATCCCGGCCGACATCACCGGCTCGGGCAAGATCGGCCTGGTGTCCAAGTCGGGCACGCTGACCTACCAGATGATGTACGAGCTGCGCGACATCGGCTTCTCCACCTGCGTCGGCATCGGTGGTGACCCGATCATCGGCACCACGCACATCGATGCGCTGCAGGCCTTCGAGGACGACCCGGAGACCGAGGCCATCGTGATGATCGGCGAGATCGGCGGCGACGCCGAGGAGCGCGCGGCCGACTACGTCAAGGCCAACATCTCCAAGCCGGTGGTCGGCTACGTCGCGGGCTTCACCGCGCCGGAGGGCAAGACCATGGGTCACGCGGGCGCCATCGTCTCCGGTTCGTCGGGCACCGCCTCGGCGAAGAAGGAAGCCCTGGAGGCCGCGGGCGTCAAGGTCGGCAAGACGCCGAGCGAGACCGCCAACCTCATGCGCGAGATCGTCAAGGGCTGAGCTCTTCCGACGCGCTTCTCGGGGCCGGACTCCCACCGGGGGTCCGGCCCCGAAGCGGTTTCCGGCGGGTTCGCCGCCCGCCGCGCGCTGATCGTTCGGTACCGTCGGTCTTGCTCCCCCCCGATCGAGTGGCCTCGAGGAGTCCGATCCAACGATGTCCGCGCCTCATCCGCAGCAACCGCAGAGGGATTCGGCTCGCCCCTCCTTAGAGCTGAGAGAGATCCTGACCCTGGTGGCGGCCGGGGCCGGTGCGGTCGGCTACCTGCTGGGGTTCTTCGACGAGACCGCGGTGGTCGTGCTGGGCAGCAACGCGGGCTTCGCGCTGATCGCGGCGGCCGCGCTGGCCGGGCTGCGGTTCGTCCCGCGCACGCCCAACGGCCTGTTCGCCGCCGCGCCGCTGGCGGCCTACGCGGCGCTGGCGATGCTGCAGCAGCTGATCCGCGGCACCGCGGGCGGCATGGGCGCGGTGCTCGTGCTGCTGGCGGTCGCGCAGCTCGCCGCGGTGCTGGCGGTGCTGCTGGCCGACGGCGGCCTCCTCCGCCTCGGCGGCTCGGCCGCGGGAGCTCGGCGCCAGCCGCAGCAGCCGCCGCAGCCCGGTGCTCCCCGCGGTCCCGGAGGACCCGGTGGACCGCGCTTCGGTCCCGGCGGGGCCTGGAACCCGCAGGGGCAACCGGCCCAGGGCCCGCCCGCGCATCCGGGCCAGCCCGGCCCGCCGAACCCGCCGTGGGCGCAGGCCCAGCAGCCGGGTGCGCGCCCGCCGTCCTCGGACGGCGTTCCGGTCCCGGGCGGACCGCAGCCCGAATCGCCGCAGTCGGCACCGCAGTCGGGGCCGCAGTCGGGGCCGCAGGCCGCGGGCAAGCCCGACCAGCCCGACAGCAGCGGCGGGCCCCAGGGCACCCGGCAGATGCCGCATCCCGGAGCCGGCCCGCAGGGCTTCTAGCGGCCTCGCGGAAAGCCACCCGTTGGGGGGACGGGCTGGCGTGTGGTGAGCTGATCGGGACGGTGTTGGTGCGACATTCGGCTCCGTGCCGCTGTTCGAGCCGATCTCCCAAGCCATCGTCGGGAAACCGGACGACCGCCGTTCCGGCGTGCGCAGGCTGCTGCTGACCCTGGCCGTCGGCGGCGTGCTGCTGCTCGGCTACCTGCTCACCGCCGCTCTGCTGGCCCTGACCGCGGGCATCGCCAGCGACGGGTCCCCCGGACCGCTGGCACTGCTGGCCGCCGCGCTGCCCGGTTGGCTCGCGCTGCACCAGGTGCCGCTGCTGATCGCCGGGGCGCCGCTGAGCGTGCCGCCGCTGCTGCCCACGATCGCCGAGGTGCTGCTGATCGCGCTCGCCTCCGCGCTGGTGGCCCGCCGCTGCCGGCTCCGCCGCCCGGACCAGGCATGGCCGGTGATCGGCGCCATGGGCCTGGCGCACGGCTTCGTCGGCGCGGGCTTCGCGATGCTGCTGCCCCTGCCGTTCAGCGTGGTGCCGGTCGAGGCCTTCCTGGGCTGCGGCCTGACCGCCGCGTTCGCCGCCACCGTCGGGGTGGCCAACCGCTGCGGCCTGATCTACCTGGTGTGGGAGCGCATCGGTGCCGACGTGTGGACCGGGCTGCGCTTCGGACTGCTGGCCGCGGCCTCGCTGATCGCCCTCGGGAGCGCCGTGCTGCTGATCGCGATCGTGCTGTCGGCGGGCGGGATGGCCGAGTCGATGGCGCGGATGGGGCACGCGGGCGACTCCATCGGAGCCACCGTGCTGTCGCTGCTGTACCTGCCGCACGCGATCCTGGCCTGCTGGTCCTTCGCGGCGGGCACCGGCTTCTCGCTGGGCGACCTGGCGATCCAGCCGCTGCGGGAGACCCGAGGGCAGATCCCGGACCTGCCGCTGCTGGCCGTGCTGCCCGCCGACGGGCCCGCGGTCTGGTGGGCCTCCGCGCTGCTGCTCCCGCTGCTGGCCGGCCTGTTCCTCGGGCTGGCGGTGCGGCGGGTGCCCGGCACGATCTCCCGTCGGTTCCTGGTGGCCGGGGTGGCCGCTGCGGTGGCCGCCCTCGCGGTCCTGCTGCTCGCGCTGCTCGCGGGAGGGCAGCTGGGCGACCGCGCGGTGTCGTTCCACCCGCTGGGGCTGGCCGTCGCGACGCTGTGCTGGCTGGCGATCCCGGCCGCCGGGCTGATCTGGCTCGGCGGCGAGGACGAGTTCGACTTCGCCGAGGAGGACTCCGAGGAGTTCGACGACGTCGACGACCGCGCGGACGACGGCGACGCCGTGGACGGCGAACGCGCCGCGGACGGCGCGGACGGCGAGGACGAGTTCGACGACTTCGAGTACACCGACCTCGCCGACCTGATCGCCGAGATCCCGGTCGCCCGAGGCGAATCCGACCAGCCGGAGGACGCTGAGCTGGCCGGGGAGTTCGAGGCCGACTCCGCGGAGCAGTCCGCCGACCCCGATCGGCGGTGAGTGCTGCGCCACTCGCCGGGCCCCTGACGGTCCACGTCGCGCCACCGGGCCTTACGCTGCGGGGGAGATCGTGCCGAGGCATGTCAGGAGCGAACGCTGAACCCGAGTACGCCCGAGCAGCCGAGCACCGCCGCGCGGTCCGCCCGCCACACCACCGCGGATCCCGCGCGCGTGGTCGTCCTGGTGTCCGGTTCCGGAACCCTGCTGCAGTCCCTGCTCGACGCCACCGACGCCCCCGGCTACCCGGTCCAGGTGGTGGCGGTGGGCGCCGACCGCGACGGCATCGAAGGGCTGGCCCGCGCCGAGCGCGCCGGGATCCCGACCTTCGTGCGCAAGGTGTCCGACCACGCCAGCCGCGAGGAGTGGGACCGGGCGCTGACCGAGGCCTGCGCCGAGCACGAGCCGGACCTGGTGGTCTCCGCCGGGTTCATGAAGCTCGTCGGCACCGACTTCCTGGCCCGCTTCGACGGGCGCTACCTCAACAGCCATCCCGCGCTGCTCCCCGCGTTCCCCGGCATGCACGGGGTGCGGGACGCGCTGGACTATGGGGTCCGCGTCACCGGCTGCACGCTGTTCGTGGTGGATGCCGGCGTGGACACCGGGCCGATCCTGGCCCAGGAGGCCGTCGAGGTGCTGCCCACCGACGACGAAGCGAGCCTCCACGAGCGGATCAAGGAGGTCGAGCGGCGTTTGCTGGTCGGCACCCTGGAACAGCTGGCGTTGCACGGTTGGACCGTGCAGGGACGGAAGGTGAGTATCCCGTGACCGCGAACTCGCAGGAGCGGCGCCCGGTTCGCCGCGCGCTGATCGGCGTCTCGGACAAGTCGGGCCTGCTGGAGCTGGCCACCGGGCTGCACGCCGCGGGGGTGGAGATCGTCTCCACCGGCGGCACGGCCCGCGCGATCGCGGACGCCGGAGTCCCGGTCACCCCGGTCGAGGAGGTCACCGGCTTCCCGGAGGCGCTCGACGGCCGGGTCAAGACCCTGCACCCGCGGGTGCACGCCGGTCTGCTGGCCGACCTGCGCAAGGACGCCCACGCCCAGCAGCTCGGGGAGCTGGAGATCGCGCCGTTCGACCTGCTGGTGGTCAACCTCTACCCGTTCGTGCAGACGGTCGCCTCCGGCGCCGGGCAGGACGAGGTCATCGAGCAGATCGACATCGGCGGCCCGGCGATGGTGCGCGCCTCGGCGAAGAACCACGCCAACGTCGCCGTCGTGGTCGACCCCAGCCGCTACGAGTGGGCCCTGGAGGAGGTCCGGGCGGGCGGCTTCACGCTGGCCGACCGCGTCGAGCTGGCCGCCGCCGCGTTCCGGCACACCGCGTCCTACGACGTGGCGGTGGCGTCCTGGATGAGCAAGGTCCCGGTCGGCGACGAGTCGGCCTTCCCCGGCTGGATCGGGGAGACCTGGGAGCGCCGCTCGGCGCTGCGCTACGGCGAGAACCCGCACCAGCCGGCCGCGCTGTACGTCTCCGGCGGAGAGGCCACCGGTCTGGCCGCCGCCGCGCAGCTGCACGGCAAGGAGATGTCCTACAACAACTACGTCGACGCCGACGCCGCCTGGCGCGCGGCGCACGACCACGACGAGCCGTGCGTGGCGATCATCAAGCACGCCAACCCGTGCGGCATCGCCGTGGCCGGCGACCTCGCCGAGGCGCACCGCAAGGCGCACGAGTGCGACCCGGTCAGCGCCTTCGGCGGCGTGATCGCCACCAACCGCGAGGTCACCGTCGCGATGGCCGAGCAGGTCGCGGAGATCTTCACCGAGGTCGTGGTGGCCCCCGGCTACGCCGAGGGCGCGGTCGACGTGCTGAACAAGAAGAAGAACATCCGGCTGCTCACCGCCCAGCCGCCGAAGTCCGGCCGCGTGGAGATGCGCGCGATCTCCGGCGGCGTGCTGGTGCAGGGCTCCGACGAGATCGACGCCGAGGGCGACGACCCGGCCAACTGGACGCTGGCCACCGGCGCTGCCGCCGACGAGCAGACCCTGGCGGACCTGAAGTTCGCCTGGCGCACCTGCCGCGCGGTGAAGTCCAACGCGATCCTGCTGGCCGATCAGCAGGCCACGGTCGGCGTGGGCATGGGCCAGGTGAACCGGGTCGACGCGGCCCGCCTGGCGGTCTCCCGCGCCGGGGACCGGGCCGGGGGCTCGGTGGCGGCCTCGGACGCGTTCTTCCCGTTCCCGGACGGCCTGCAGGTGCTGCTGGACGCGGGCGTGCGCGCGGTCGTGCAGCCGGGCGGCTCGGTCCGCGACGAGCAGGTCATCGCCGCCGCCGAGGCCGCGGGCATCCCGGTCTACCTGACCGGCACCCGCCACTTCGCGCACTGAGCGGGCTCTCCTCTCATCAAAAGTCCCCTGCGAGCTCCGGGCTCGCAGGGGACTTTTGATGAAAAAGGGCAGCTCACCGCACGTGTTCGAACGAATGTTCACCCATTTCGGTCATGCGTCTTGACGGCCCCCTGGGGGTGGGGGTTTACTTGGACCTGTTCGAACTGAGGTTCGATTGATCGGAAACGGCCGGTGTCGGGGTCGGCCGCTCCGATGGAGGCGGGCGCTGTGTTCCGGGTGCAGGCGCAGCGTTCGGCTCCACCGCTGCCTTCCCCGCGGCGGACTGTGCAGGTGGGTGCCCGCGCCGGGGTCGGGCACCCACCGCGGTTCTCGCGTACGTGGGGAGGGTGGCGATGTCCGCGATGGTGTCTTCGGCGCCGGACATGTCCGCGGTTGACGGGGTGTCCGCGGGCGTTCCGGAGGTCGAGGCGGGTGGTGTCCCGGGAGCGGGCCGGGTGCTGCCCACGCGGGCGGAACTGGCCACCGTGCTGCCATGGCCCGGGTTGCGCCGTGGCAGCACGGTGGCGGTGCGCGGTTCGGTCTCCCTGCTGTTCGCGCTGCTGGCCGAGGCGACGGCGAGCGGCTCCTGGGGAGCCGTGGTCGGGCTCCCCGGGATCAACCTGGTCGCGGCTGCCGAGGCCGGGGTCGAGCTGGAACGGCTCGCGGTGGTGCCGCGCCCCGGCTCGGATCCCGCCGGGGTGATCGCCGCGCTGCTCGACGGCGTGGACCTCGTCGCGGTCGGTGGGACCGGGCGGCTGCCCGACTCCGACGCGCGCAGGCTCTCCGCGCGGGCGCGCAACCGCGGCTCGGTGCTGCTGCCGCTCGGCCGCTGGCCGGGCGCGGAGGTGCAGCTGCGCTGCACCGGTGCCACCTGGAGCGGGCTCGGGCAGGGCCACGGTCACCTGCGGGAACGCTCCGTCGCGGTGCACGCGAGCGGGCGCGGCGCGGCGTCCCGGCCGCGCACCTGCGGTCTGCTGCTGCCCGCGCGCGACGGTTCGGTCGCCGAGGCCCGCCCGGCGGGGCGGGCGCACCTGCGCCCGGTGGCGGGGTGATGGCGGTGCCCGCGCGTCGTCTCGTCCTGTGGTGCCCGGACTGGCCGGTGGTCGCCGCCGCCCGGGCGGCCGAGCTGGGGCCCC
Source organism: Saccharopolyspora griseoalba (assembly GCF_042665275.1). Lineage (NCBI taxonomy): Bacteria > Bacillati > Actinomycetota > Actinomycetes > Pseudonocardiales > Pseudonocardiaceae > Saccharopolyspora > Saccharopolyspora griseoalba. Next base: position 335,060 of record NZ_JBHTCJ010000004.1, read on the forward strand.
TGGTGCCGGCGGCGGTCTTCCTCGCCAACCGGGTGGTGGCCTGCTCGGCGACCGCCAGGGAGAGCGGGGTCCGGCGCGGCATGCGCCGCCGCGAGGCGCAGGGCCGCTGTCCGGAGCTCGTCGTGTTCGACCACGATCCGTCCCGCGACGCCCGGCTCTTCGAGCCGGTCGTGGGCGCGGTCGAGGAGCTCGTGCCCGGCGTGGAGGTTGTGCGTCCCGGTTTGATCGCGGTCCCCGCGAGGGGGCCCGCCCGCTACTTCGGCGGCGAGGAGCTCGCGGCCGAGCGGCTGCTCGACCAGGTCGACGCGCAGACCGGGGTGGAGTGCCGGATCGGCGTCGCCGACGGGCTGTTCGCGGCGATCCTGGCCGCCCGCCGCGCCCGGCACGTCCCGCCGGGGGCGAGCGCGGAGTTCCTGGCCCCGCTGCCGGTCGAGGAGGTCGAGCAGCTCGGCGACCTGCTCGGGCCGAAGCGCTCCGCGCAGGCGGAGCTGGTGGATCTGCTGCGTCGCTTGGGCATTCGCGCGCTCGGCGAGTTCGCCGCGCTGGGGGCCTCGGAGGTGAGCACCCGGTTCGGCAGCGGCGCGCTGCTGGCGCACCGCGCCGCCCGGGGGTTGGAGGAGCGGCCGGTCGAGCGGCGGCAGCCGCCTCCGGAGCTGGCGGTCACCGAGGAGCTCGACCCGCCGGTGGACCGGGTGGACCGCGCCGCGTTCGCGGCCAAGGCGCTCGCCGACGAGCTGCACGCCAAGCTCGACTCCCGCGGGCTGGCCTGCACCCGGCTGGGCATCTCGGCGCGCACCGCCAACGGCGAGGAGCTGCACCGCGTCTGGCGCTGCGCCGAGCCGCTCACCCCCGCCGCCACCGCGGACCGGGTGCGCTGGCAGCTCGACGGCTGGCTGGGCGGCAGGGGGGATCGGCAGCGCCCCACCGCCGGGCTCGGCGAGCTGAGCCTGCTGCCCGCGGAGGTCGTCGGTTCCGGCGGGCTGCAGCTGGACCTGCTCGACTCGGCCACCGGCGAGGCGGCTTCCCGGGCGGCGCGGGCCTTCGCCCGGGTGCAGGGCATGCTCGGCCCGGAGGCGGTGCTGACCGGGGTGCTCGGTGGTGGGCGGGACCTGCGCGACCGGGTTCGCCTGGTGCCCTGGGGGGACGAGCGCAGCCCCGCGCTGCCCGACGACGCCCCGTGGCCGGGGCGGGTCCCGGCGCCCTCGCCCACCGTGGTTCCCGACGAGCCGTGGCCGGCCGGGGTGCGCGATGCGGAGGGCGATCCGGTGCGGCTGACCGAGCGCGGGGCGCTCTCCGGCGCTCCGAGCCGGGTCGAGGTCTCCGGCGGCCGATCCCGCGCGGTGGTCGGCTGGGCCGGGCCCTGGCCGGTCGCCGAGCGCTGGTGGATCGACCTGCTGGCCCGCGGGGCCGGTCGGACCGCCCCGGAGTCGCGGGCTCGCCCGCGCGCGCTGGCCCGGTTGCAGGTGGTCCTGGAGGCCGAAACCGGCTCCGAGGAGGGCGAAGTCGCGCTGCTGCTGATCCACGAGCGCGGCGACTGGTGGGTCCAGGGCGTCTACCGCTGAGCGGGCGGAGCTCCGCGCCCGGCGGTGCGGGTGGCCGGGTCCGGCCGGTCCCGGCGACCTGCCCATTCGGCGAACACACGTTCGAGTGGAGTCGAGTTCAATTGCTGGCGAAGGTGTTTCGAACGGGAGTTCACTGGTTCCATGAGTTGGTTCAACCCGCCCCAGAGCTGGTCCGAGCTGGAGAGGGTCCTCTCCGGCAAGCCGCTGCCGGAGAACGCGCGCGGGCCGCGCGACGAGCGGTTCCCGGGCACCGGTGACGACAGTCCCGCGTGGACGCGCCGGCGCGCCCGGTACCGAGCGCGGGGCACCGGTTCGTCCCCGCCGGGGACGGTGCCCTACGTCGAGCTGCACGCCCACTCCAACTTCAGCTTCCTCGACGGCGCCTGCCACCCCGAGGAGCTGGTCGCCGAGGCCGCGCGGCTCGGCCTGGAGGCGGTCGCGCTGACCGACCACGACGGGCTGCACGGCGTGGTGCGCTTCGCCGAGGCGGCCAAGGAGCACGACGTGCGCACGGTCTTCGGCGCCGAGCTGAGCCTGGGGCTGCCCGGTTCGCAGAACGGCGTCGCCGACCCGGAGGGCACGCACCTGCTGGTGCTCGCCCGCGATCCGGCCGGCTACGCCTCGCTGTGCCGCTCGATCAGCACCGCCCAGCTGCGCGGGGAGGAGAAGGGTCGCCCGGTCTACCGGCTGGAGGAGCTCGCCGAGGCCGCCGACGGGCACTGGCAGGTGCTCACCGGCTGCCGCAAGGGCGCGGTCCGCGCCGCGCTGGAGGCCGGCGGGGCGGAAGCGGCAGCGGCCGAGCTCGACCGGCTGGTCGGGCTCTTCGGCAGCGAGCACGTCGCGGTCGAGCTGACCGACCACGGCCTGCCGACCGATTCGGCGCGCAACGACGCGCTGGCCGAGCTCGCCGATCGCGCGGGTCTGCCCGTGGTGGCCACCACCGGGGCGCACCTGGCACGGCCGGACCGGGCGCGGCTGGCGAGCGTGCAGGCCGCGATCCGGGCCCGGCGCAGCCTGGACGAGATGGACGGCTGGTTGCCCGCGTGGGCGGGCAGCCACCTGCGCTCCGGCGCCGAGATGGAGCGGATCTTCGAGCGCTACCCGGGTGCGGTGCAGCGCGCCGCCGAGGTGGGCAAGTCCTGCGCCTTCGACCTGAGCTTGGTCGCCCCGCAGCTCCCGCCGTTCGACGTGCCGCCGGGCTACACCGAGGCCGCCCACCTGCGCGAGCTGACCTACCTGGGCGCGCTGGAGCGCTACGGCCCACCGCTGCAGAACCCGGAGCCCTACCGGCAGATCGAGCGCGAGCTGGCGATCATCGAGAAGCTGGAATTCCCCGGTTACTTCCTGGTGGTGCACGACATCGTGGACTTCTGCCGCCGGGAGGGGATCCTGTGCCAGGGCCGCGGTTCGGCGGCCAACTCGGCGGTGTGCTTCGCGCTGCGGATCACCAACGCCGACCCGGTGCGCTACCGGCTGCTGTTCGAGCGGTTCCTCGCCCCGGAGCGGGACGGCCCGCCGGACATCGACATGGACATCGAGTCCGACCGGCGCGAGGAGGTCATCCAGTACGTCTACGCCAAGTACGGCCGCACGCACGCCGCCCAGGTGGCCAACGTGATCAGCTACCGGCCCCGCTCGGCGGTGCGCGACGTGGCCAGGGCGCTGGGCTACTCGCCGGGGCAGCAGGACGCCTGGAGCAAGGAGATCGAGCACTGGGGTCCGCTGCCCGAGGACTCCGAGATCCCCGACCCGGTGCGGGAGCTGGCGGACGAGCTGATGGGTTTCCCGCGGCACCTCGGGATCCACTCCGGCGGGATGGTGATCTGCCACCAGCCGGTCAGCGAGGTGTGCCCGGTGGAGTGGGCGCGGATGCCCGGCCGCACCGTGCTGCAGTGGGACAAGGACGACTGCGCCGCGGTGGGTCTGGTCAAGTTCGACCTGCTGGGCCTGGGCATGCTCTCCGCGCTGCACTACGCGATGGACATGGTCGCCGAGCACCACGGCCGCGAGGTCGACCTCGGCGAGCTGGACCTCACCGATCCCGAGGTCTACGAGATGCTGCGGCGCGCCGACGCGGTCGGGGTCTTCCAGGTGGAGAGCCGCGCGCAGCTGGCCACCCTGCCGCGGCTGAAGCCGCGCGAGTTCTACGACCTCGTGGTCGAGGTCGCGCTGATCCGGCCAGGCCCGATCCAGGGCGGTTCGGTGCACCCCTACATCCGCCGCCGCAACGGCGAGGAGGACTGGGACTACGAACATCCGCTGATGGCCGGCGCTCTGGCGAAGACGTACGGCGTGCCGCTGTTCCAGGAGCAGCTGATGCAGCTCGCCGTGGACGTCGCCGGGTTCAGCCCGGCCGAGGCCGACGAGCTGCGCCGCGCGATGGGCGCCAAGCGCTCCGCGGAGCGGATGGAGCGGCTCCGGGGGCGGCTGTTCGAGGGCATGGCGGCCAACGGCATCGGCGAGGAGCTGGGCGAGCGGATCTACCACCGGATGCTGGCCTTCGCCAACTACGGATTCCCGGAGAGCCACGCGCTGAGCTTCGCGCTGCTGGTGTTCGCCAGCGCCTGGTTCAAGCGCCACTACCCGGCCGCCTTCTGCGCGGCGCTGCTCAAGGCCCAGCCGATGGGCTTCTACTCACCGCAGTCGCTGGTAACCGATGCCCGCAGGCACGGGGTGCGGGTGCGCAGCCCCGACATCAACGCCAGCCGGGTGCACGCCGACCTGGAACCGGACCCGGAGAGCACCGGCGGGCGAGCGGTGCGGCTCGGGTTGTCCTCGGTGCGCAACCTCGGCGAGGAGGTCGCCGAGCGGCTGGTGGACGCGCGCGCGGCGGACGGGCCGTTCGCCGACATGGCCGACGCGGCGCGGCGCGCGCAGCTGACCGCCCCGCAGATGGAAGCCCTGGCCACCGGAGGCGCCTTCGACTGCTTCGGGCTGACCAGGCGGGCGGCGTTGTGGAACGCGGCGGCCGCGGCCGCCGACCGGCCGGACCGCTTGCCCGGTACCACCGCATCGGCCCCGGCGCCGGAGCTGCCGGGCATGGACGGCGTGGAGCTGGCCGCGGCCGATGTGTGGGCGACCGGGGTTTCCCCGGACAGCTTCCCGGTTCAGTTCGTGCGCGGCAGGCTCGACGAGCTGGGGGCGCTCCCGGCCGACCGGCTGTCCGAAGTGGAGCACGGCACCCGGGTGCTGGTCGGTGGGGCGGTGACGCATCGGCAGCGGCCGGGAACCGCGGGCGGCATCACGTTCCTCAACCTCGAGGACGAGACCGGCATGGTCAACGTCGTCTGCTCCCCGGGGCTGTGGTCCCGCTACCGCAAGATCGGCCGCACCAGCGCCGCGCTGCTGGTGCGCGGCGTGGTGGAACGCGCGGGGGAGGTGGTCAACCTGCGCGCCGACCGGCTCCAGAAGCTGGACATCCGGGTGCCGTCCGAGTCCCGCGACTTCCACTGAGGGGGTCAGCGAACTCCGCAGCGGCGGATGGCCAGCAAGGCGTAGGTGCGCGCGCACTGCTCCAGGTCCGCGATGGCCACGTGCTCGTCGTGGGCGTGCGCGTACTGGACGTCGCCAGGGCCGTACTGCAGCGTTGGGATCCCCGCGCTCGCGTACTGCCGCAGGTCGGTGCCGTAGGGAGCACCCACGGCCTCGGGCTCCGCGCCACCGGCGTCCACCACCGCGTCGCGGGTCTGGGACAGCAGCGGGTGCCCCTCCTGGAAGCGGCCGGAGGCGAACATGCCTCCCGGCCAGCTGACCCGCACCGGGTGCTCGGCCAACCACGGGTCTGCCGAGCAGGCGTCGGCGACTGCCGCCGCGAACTCCGCCTTGGCGTCCTCGACGGGCTCGCCCAGCCGCACGCCGTAGCGGCCCTCGGCGATCGCGAGGTCCGGCACCGTGCTCGCCCAGTCGCCGACGCGGGCCATGCCCACCGACAGCGGGAACGGGATCTCCAGGTGCTTGACCAGGGGGTCCGGATCGGCGTTGCGGCGGCTCTCCAGCTCGCGCAGCACCGGCAGCAGCTCGGCGAGCTTGTCCAGGGCGCTCACCCCGCGGTAGCGGGTCGAGCCGTGGGTTCCCTGGCCGGGGATCTCCAGCCGGAAGGTCAGCGAACCGCCGTTGGCCGCCACGATCGTGTCGAGGCTCGGCTCGCCGATCACGCAGGCCTCGCCGCGGTGCCCGCGCTGCAGGGTGGCGAACGCGCCGACTCCGCCGTCCTCCTCGCCGATGACCGCGTGCACGGCCACCGGGCGGGCCAGCTCGATCCCGGCGGTGCGCAGCGCCTGCAGCGCACCGAGGAAGGCGACCACGCCTCCCTTCATGTCGCAGGTGCCGCGCCCGGCGGCGATCCCGTCGGCCACCCGCAGCGCGTACGGGTCGCGGTCGGGCCACCGGTCCAGGTCGCCGGGCGGGACCACGTCGGTGTGCCCGCAGAACACCAGCGCGGGATCGCCCTCGCCGCTGGTTCCGACGAGGCCGTAGCCCTCGTCGCGATCGGCCTCCTGTCCGGGGAAGCCCTCGACCCGGGACAGCTCGTCGACGTCGAAGCGCCAGTGATCCAGCCGGTGGCCGAGGGAGGCCAGCCGGTCGGCGGTCCACTGCTGCGCGTCGTGCTCGGCCGTGGTGCCTCCGACGCTGGGGATGGCGACGAGTTCGCGCAGGTCGGAGACGATCCCGTCGATGTCGACGGCATCCAGCGCGCGGCGTTCGGCTTCGGAGCGGGGCTGTGCGGCGTTCACCCGGGCAACTTAACTCGGCGACGCGCTCAGCGGAACCTCCGCCGGTGCGGACCACTTCGGTCTCGACTGCGACGCGCGCGTCAGTGCCGCGATGCCCGGCCGACTACCATCGCCGCGTGGTCGACGACGACAGCAGCACCGAGCGCGGATTCGAGATCGGCAAGGACGGCCTGGGCGGCATCGTCGTCGGGATGGACGGCAGCCCCGCGAGCTTCAACGCCGCGGCCTGGGCGGCCGGCCTCGCCCGGCGGGAGCGCGCCCGCCTGGTGCTGGTCTACGTGGAAGCGGTGGGCGGGGTCGCCTACTGGTCGCCGATGGGGGTCGCGGTGGCCAGCGAGGCCGCCGAGAGCCTGGTCGAGGAACTCCGCGGCGAGGTCGTCTCGCACCTGGCGTGGGTCGACATCGACTGGGACTTCGTCCACCACCGGGGCGATCCCGCGGTGGGCCTCGAGCAGGTCGCCGAGCAGTACCGCGCCGACCTCATCGTGGTGGGCCGGTCGCGTCGCCGGGGCGGCCTGCTGGGCACCGTCCCCGCGACGCTCGTCGTCGAGGCGGTGCGCCCGGTCGTGGTGGTGCCGTGAGGAGCTCGGCCTGAAAGCCCCCTCCTCCGGGGCTTCACGCCGAACTCCCGGACTCCCGCGCGAGCACGAGGTAGGCGAACCCGAGCGCGCCGCGCACCTCGCGGAGCCACGTCGAGCGGTGCTCGTCGACCAGCTCCCGCACCTCGCACCGCTCCGGCGCGTCCGGGTTGGCCAGCAGCCACTTCTCCAGCGCGCCGCACCAGCGCGACTCGAAGTCGTCCCACTCGTCGCTGTTGGCGGTGCTCAGCTTCAGCACCCGGAACCCCCGGCGCTCGGCCAGCTCCACGAGCTCGGCCAGCGACAGCGGCACGTCGAAGTGCTGCGGCAGCGGTCCCTCCCGGAACCCCTCGCCGAACAGCACCCGCCCGCCCGGGCGCAGCAGACCGCGCAGCGCGCTCAGCGCCCGATCCGCGCCGTCCCAGGCGTGGCTGCTGCCGACCGCGATCACCGCTTCCGCGGCACCGGACCACCTTGCAGCGTCCGCCATGACGAACCGGACCCGGTCGGCGAGGCCGCGCGCCTCGGCGTTGCGCCTGCCGCGGTCCAGCTCCGCGGCGTCGAGGTCCACCCCGACGCCGCGCACCCGCGGGTACGCGGCGAGCAGCTGCAGCAGCAGCTCTCCCCACCCGCAGCCGAGATCGACGGCTTCGGCGCCGGGAGCAGGTTCCAGGGACGCGACCAGCTCCGCAGCTCTGGCGGTGGACAGCGGCGCGTTGAAGTCGAGATCGGCGTGGGCGAGCGCGATCGGGTCCATCCCGGCAGGATGCCGGGGTGGACCGGTGCGGGCGAGCGGTTTTCGGGCGAGCTACGCCGCGTGGGCCAGGATGTTGAGCACCGTGCCGCTGGGATCCAGGCAGAAGAAGCGGCGCACGCCCCAGGGCTCGTCGGTCAGCGGGTGCACGATCACCCGGCCCTGCTCCACCGCGGTGGCGTGCGCGGCGTCGACGTCGTCGACCTCGATGGAGATGTCCGGGCACATCGGGGCGGTGGCGTCCTGGGACATGACGCTGATCTGGCGCTTCGGGTCCCCGGGGGCGACCAGCGTGACGATCCAGTCCATGTCCATGACCACCTCGAACCCGAGCAGCTCGACGTAGTGGTCGCGGGTGGCGGTGATGTCCTCGGACTGGATGATCGGCATGATCCGGTGGATCTGCATGTCGCCTCCGGGGGCGGTCGGTGGGGCGTGCCAGGGTGTCGAGCATGACGAGCGCGGTCGACGAGGACTTCCAGGATGCAGTCCTGCCCGATCAGGAGTGGGCGGGACGCGCCTTCGAGCGGTGCGATTTCACCGATGCCGACCTGTCCGGGTTGAGCACCCGGCACTGCTCGTTCACCGACTGCACCTTCACCGGGACCGACCTCAACGGTTCGCAGCACTTCGCCACCGCGTTCCGGTCCTGCACCTTCGAGCGGACGGTGTTCGGCAAGAGCCGCTTCGAGGGATGCACCCTGCTCGGGTCCGGTTTCGTCGACGTCCGGATGCGCTCGGTGCGGATCGTCGACACCGACCTCACCCTGGTCGGGATGGGACGGGTCAGCCTGCGCGAGGTGGACCTGCGCGGCACCCGGTTCCGCGAGGCCAACCTCACCGAGTGCGATCTGCGCGATTGCGACCTGCGCGAGTGCGACTTCACCGGGGCGCGCCTGCTGGGCGCCCGGCTGACCGGAACCGATCTGCGGGACGCGCGCCTGGACGCCGACGCGCTGGTGCAGGCCGATCTCCGCGGCGCCACGGTGGACGCCGCGCAGGCCCTCGCGTTCGCCGCGGCGCACGGCTTGCACGTCGACTGAGCGGGCGCGGACCCGAGCGGCTCCGCTCCAGATGCGCCCACGGCGTCGCCGCGTGCCCGCCGCAGCCCTGATGCTCGCTCGAGCAGTTCCTGCCCCGCGGACGAGAAGGGCCCTGCGGCCGAAGCTCGCAGGGCCCCTCTCGATCGAGAACGTGCTGATCACTCCATGGGCGGGCGCTCGTTGGCGGGCATCTCCGCCAGCGTGCCGTCGGCCAGGAGGTCCGAAACCGCGCCGGGGAGCACGAAAGCCGTGCCACCGCCGGGCTGCTCGAACCACGGGACCGCGGTGCCGCGCAGCGCCTGGATCGGGCGCTGCACCCGGTAGGCCACGTACGCGCGGTTCGACCACTGCGGCGGCAGCGACCGGTGCGTGTACGGCGTGCGGGCCGTGTAGAGCACGTTGCCGTTCGGCTCGCCGAAGCGGTCCAGCTCGGTGCCCGGCTGCAGCATCACGATCCGCCGGTCCCGGTACAGCGTCAGCGGGGGCTCGCCGTTGAGCGGCTGGATCTGCTGCCCCTGCTGAGCCGGCTGGCCCTGGGTCTGCGGCGGCTGCTGCGGCTGGCCCGCGGGCGGCTGGCCGCCCTGCGGCGGACGCGGCGGCGCGGGTGGCGGGCCCTGGCGGTTCGGACCGGTCGCGCCAGGGGCGTTCGGCGCGGGTCGCGCCGGACCGCCCTGCTGGGCCTGACCGCCCTGGGCCTGACCGCCCTGGGCCGGACCGCCTTGCGGCTGGCCGCCCTGCGCGCCGGGAGCGCCCGGAGGCGGCACCGGAGCACCGCTGTCCCGGCGCGGCTGGCGCTTGGGCAGCTCACCGGCACCCGGCGCGGCGCCGTTCGGCGGCTGCGCGGGCTGACCGGCGGGCGGCGACGGCGGGGCCTGCGGGGGCAGCGGCCGGTCCATCGGCGGCTGCTGCGGGGCCTCGGCCGCCGGCGGCTCGGGCACCGGGGCACCCGGTTCCTGGTTCGCGGTGAACAGCGGGTTCCCGCCGGTCGAGGGACCGGACGAGGACGGCTTCGGCATGGGCTCCTGCGGAGTCCGCTTCGGCAGGTCGGAGGCGGGCTCCGAGCGCTGCGGCAGCTCCGCGGCGGGCTCCTGCGGGGCGCCGCGCTGCGGCAGCTCCGGCTCCGCGGGGCTCTGCGGCTCGGCGATCTCCTGAACGACGGGCTCGTCCTGCGCGGCGGTCGGCTCGGCGTCCTCGATCTCCGCGGCGGGTTCGGGAACCTCCACCGCGGGCTCGGGAGCGGTGGTGCTCTCGACGACCGGGTCGGCCGGAGCGGCCGACGCCGCGGTGCCCTCGGCCACCGGGAGGTCCAGCAGCAGGCGGCCGAGCAGGAACGACGCGGCGTGGTCGACGCGCGCGAAGCGCACGTCCTCGCCGTCGCCGACGACCGCCCAGTCCTCGCCGTCCTGCACCAGGCAGCGGGCGCCTTCGGCCGTGCTGCCGATCCGGTACTCGGAGCTGTCCACCCGGTAGCCGGTCAGCCTGTCGTGCAGCTCGGCCAGCACCGCCTGGGTGTCCGGCACCTCGTCGCTGGAGTCGAGGACGTGCCGCGAACCGGTGGCCGCGGGAACTTCAGCGGGCACGTCCGCGAGCTGCTCGTCGATCTCGGCCTCCTCGACGGAGGACTCCGCCAGGTCGTCCTGCTGCGGCTCCTCGGCCTGCCCCTCGTCGGCGGGCTGCTCGGTGAGCTCGCGCACGACGGCGTCGCGGGTCGCGTCGTCGACCTCGCCGAGCTGGAAGCCGCGGCTGCGCGCGTGGTCGACCAGCGCGGTCTCCGGCGGCAGCCCGTACTGCGCCAGGTAGTACGCCACGGCACCGGCCCACACCCAGGTGCCGTCGGTGTGCCAGCTGCTCGGCACCGAGCGGTCCCGGTCCGAGGCCAGCAGGTCTTCCTCGTTCTCCCGCGCGGACAGCACGACCGGAGCGCTCTCCAGGTACTGCCGCAGCGCGGAGACCTCGTCGCCCGGGACCGGCCTGCGCTCGGCGACCACCGGCCTGCCCTCGTCGTCGACGCCGTCGAAGACGTTGGCGAAGCGGAAGCCGTCGGCCTGCTCCGCGGCGGGCTCGGCCGCCGGCTCGGCGGAGACGCCCGCGGGCGAGTCCGGGACCTCGGCCTCGGGCTCGGCGCCCTCGATGCGCTCCCGCATCCAGTCCGGGATGTTCTCCTCGGCGCGCGGGTAGCGGCGCAGCTCGTCGACGTAGGCCGCGCGGGGCAGCGAGCGCTGCCACTGCGGTTCGGTGTCGAAGTTGATGTCGATGCGGTAGCTGGACGGGCGCTCGACCACGTAGAGGGCGCTCAGCCAGGTGCCCACGTCGGGCCGGTACATGCCCTCGCGCAGGCGCTCGAAGATCTCCCGCAGCTCGTCCGGCGGTTCGAGCCGGCGCGAACTGCCGTCCTGGGCGGACATCTCACCCAGCAGGTCGGTGTACTCACCGGTGGCGCGGTACTCGACCGTGATCTCCTGCCAGTCCTCGGGAGCACCCTGTAACAGCAGAACCCCGATCTTGCGGGCGATCTGCTCCTGCTCTTCCGGACTGATCGCTGTCGGACGCGACATGGGTGACATCCTCCCCCTCTCGACGAGGCAACCCGACTCCACCCCGTCGAAACGCTACTCGACGCGGGTCCGGCCATGTGCGCTGGTTTGCACTTCCGGCCTCGTTGATCAAGCTTTTCAAGATCGTCCGGACACGATCGGTGTTATCGCCCCAGAGCTTGCCCGCTCGCGGGGCGTATGAACATCACACCACCAGGTGTATTGGATCAGTCATCGACCTCGAAAATCGATGGCGGTACGGCGGTGTGGAACGACACAGTGATCCGGTGCTCCGCCCCTACCGACTCCTGGCCTCGGTCCCGCACGTCCCGAGCGTGCTGACCGCCTGCCTCGCGGCCCGGCTCTACCAGCCCGCGCAGATCATCGTGCTGACGTTCCTGGTCGCGGGCTGGACCGGTTCCTACGCGGCCGGTGGCGCCGCTGCGGCGGCCAAGACGGTCGGGCAGGCGATCGCCAGTCCGGTGCGCGGACGGCAGATCGACCGCCGCTCGGCGCCGAAGGTCCTGGTGCTCACCGGGGCGGGCGCCGCGCTGGGCTTCACCGCCATGGCCGCGGTCGCGCACTGGGTCGACCCCGCGCGGTGGTGGCTGATCGTGCCGGTCGCGCTGGGCACGGGGTTGATGAGCCCGCCGCTGGGCCAGGTGGGTCGGGCCATGTGGCCGCGGCTGGCCGACGGCGAGGCCCGCGAGGCGGCCTACGCGGTGGAGGCCACGCTGCAGGAGCTGCTGTTCGTCACCGGCCCGGTGCTGGCCGCGTTCGTCGTCGCCGCCTGGGGCCCGAAGGTCGCGATGCTGGGCTGCGCCGGGTGGGCGCTGCTGGGCACCACCGCCTTCGCCGCCGCGCTGTGGCGCGCGGGGCTGCGCGGGGGCATGGGCGGTGGCGAGGTCACCGGCCGCGGGCCCCGGTTGTGGCGGTTGCCCGGGTTCGTCTCGCTGCTGGGCTTCTGCTGCCTGATCGCGGGCGCGCTGATCGCCGCCGACGTGCTGCTGGTCGGCTGGGCGCGCGAGCGGGGGCAGCCCGAGCTGGCCGGGCTGCTGGCCGCGGTGTGGGCGGTGGGATCGCTGGCCGGCGGCCTGGTGGCGGGCGGGTTGACCGGCAAGCCGCGCCTGGGGCGGCGATCGGCGCTGGTGGCGCTGGGCATGTGCGCGCTGGTCCCGGTGCTGCCGCCGGTGTCCGATCCGGGCTCGCCGCTGCTGGTCGGGGTGATCCTGCTCGCGGGCGGGTTCGCCATCGCGCCGACCTTCGCCGCCTCCAACAGCAGGCTGGCCGAGCTCACCCCGGCGCACCGGAGGGGCGAGGCGTTCGGCTGGGCGGGCACCGCGATGACGCTCGGCGGCTCGGCGTCCTCCCCGCTGGTGGGGGCGATGCTGGACCTCTCCGGGCCCGCCGCCGGTGCTGCGGTGCTGGCCGGGCTGGCGGTGGCGGCCGCCCTGCTGGTGGCCTGGCACCTGCACCGGACGCGGGGTGCGCCGTCGCCGGTCGCGGCGGTGGGCTCGTCGGACCGCCCCGCCGACGTCGCGGGCGATCTGCCACGATGAACGACTGTGAGCGCGAAGATTCTCGACGGCAGGGCGACCAAGGACGCGATCTTCGAGGAGCTGCGGCCGCGGGTCGCTGAGCTCGCCGAGCGGGGCAGGGCTCCGGGCCTGGCCACGGTGCTGGTCGGCGACGATCCCGGCTCGCACTCGTACGTGCGCGCCAAGCACAACGACTGCGCCAAGGTCGGCATCAACTCGATCCGCCGGGACCTGCCGGCCTCCAGCACCCAGGGCGAGCTGGAGGCGGTGCTCGACGAGCTCAACGCCGACCCGGCCTGCACCGGCTACATCGTGCAGCTGCCGCTGCCGGACCACCTGGACTCCGGCGCGCTGCTGGAGCGCATCGACCCGGCCAAGGACGCCGACGGCCTGCACCCGGCCAGCCTCGGCAAGCTGGTGCTCGGCGAGGACGGTCCGCTGCCGTGCACGCCCAACGGCATCATCGCGCTGCTGCGCCGGCACGGCGTGGAGCTCGACGGCGCGCACGTCGCGGTCGTCGGCCGCGGCATCACCGTGGGTCGCCCGATGGGTCTGCTGCTGACCCGCCGCAGCGAGAACGCCACGGTGACCCTGTGCCACACCGGTACCCGGGACCTGGCCGCCGAGGTCTCCCGCGCGGACGTGGTGATCGCCGCCGCGGGCAAGCCGGGTCTGATCACCCCGGAAATGGTCAAGCCGGGCGCCGCGGTGCTGGACGTCGGCGTGACCCGCACCGACGACGGGCTTTCCGGTGACGTGCACCCGGACGTGGGCGAGGTCGCGGGCTTCATCTCGCCGAACCCCGGTGGCGTCGGGCCGATGACCAGGGCGATGCTGCTGAGCAACGTCGTCGAGGCCGCCGAGCGCGAATCGGACTGAAGCGCGGTGGAGAGCAGGAGCGTGATGGAGCGGTTGCCGGACAGGTCCCGCCTGTCCATCCACGTGCCGTTCGGCCTGGTCCTGGGGATCGGGATGATCGGCTTCCTGCTGGTGGCGCTGCAGCACTGGCGCCGGGGAACGGTCGTGCTCGGCCTGGCGCTGCTGGTGGCCGCGGTGCTGCGCGCCGTCGTGCCGCAGGAACGCACCGGGCTGCTCAACATCCGCAGCCGGGCGGTGGACATCCTGCTCTACGGCGGGTTCGGCGTGGTCATCATCTTCGTGGCGATGACCATCCGGGGCCTGTTCGGCTGATCGCGCGCGCGAAGCCCCGCCGGGACTCCGCGCGCGCAGCGGTGGTTCGGTCAGTCCCACCAGAAGGACCAGGTTCGCCGCCCGCGGATCTCCTGCGCGTAGGCGGAGATCGAACCGGTCTCCTGCAGGATCCGGTCCGGGCAGAAGGTCCAGTGCTCCGCGGCCACGGCCTTGGCGTGGTCGAGGTTCTGCGGGGGCGCCGCGACGCTGAGGTCGAGGCGGTCCGGGCCCAGTCGCAGGATCCGCGCGCCGAAGCGCTCCTCCCAGCTGCGCACCATCGCCGAGAGCCCCGCGGTGCGGGAGACGTGGTTGGCCGCGCCGGACCAGCCCAGCACGGTGAGCACGTCGGCTCCGCGCTGCACCGGGACCAGCGACAGCCGGGTGTCCTCGTCGACGAACTTCGGGAGCTGCTGGTTGGCCAGCACGTCCGGGTCGGCCAGCAGCGCGCCCGCGTGCGTCGGCCCCGGGCAGGTGTAGTCGAAGGGGGCGAGCACTTCCAGGTCGTAGGCCGGGCCGAGCTCGTCGTCGGCCTGCACCAGGCCGTCCCAGATCCGCTGCATGACGTCGTAGATCCGCCAGCGGTCGATGTGGTCCAGCGGTTCGGGCGGCACCACGCCGACGGTGCAGCGCTCGCCGTAGGTCTCGTCGCTGTCGCACAGCAGCAGCGGCCACAGCCCGCTGCGCCGGTGTCCGCCGCGCAGCGCCGCGACCAGCCGCGGCTCCGGAGGGTCGTGGCTGATCCAGCAGAGCGGAGCCGGTTCCTCGGCGAGCGCGGTCTGCTCGGTCAGGACCTCGCCGGGCGGCAGTTCCACCGGCAGCCCGGAACCCACGCCGAAAACGGCGGAAAGATCGGCCGGTGCCCCCGCGTCCCGGTCGTCTTGCAACACTTCACCGCCTCCTAGCCGCGATACCCCATCGCGACACACCTTAAGGACGCGGCACGCGCACCGGGAGCCCGGGCTGGTGCAAACCAGCTAACATTTCGGCCCTCCGGCGCGATCGGAACCGGGCAGCAGCACGATGCGACCGGTCCGCTCGCCGGAGAGGTGCAGGTCCAGCGCCCGCTCGGCGTCCTGCAGGCCGAGCCGGTCGGCGATCAGCGGGCGCAGCCGTCCGCCGCGGACCATCGCGAAGAGCTCGGTCAGATCCTCCCGGAACCGCGCGTCGGCCCGCACGTAGTACATCCGCGCGCGGCGCCGCCCGGTCCGACCGAGCAGCCGCGCCAGCTCCCACCGCGCCAGCAGGCCGACGATGCTCGCGTACGGCCGCCACCACGGGCCGGCGTCGTGCAGGGTGGCCGAGCTGCCGTAGCTGAGCAGCACGCCTCCCGGTGCCAGCAGCCGCCACGAGGTGGGCAGGCTCGCCGGTCCCAGCGGGTCGAAGACTGCGTCCACCCCGTCGGGGGCGAGCTCGGCGACGCGCGCCGCGACGTCCTCGGTGCGGTGGTCGATCAACTCGGCTCCCACGTGCGCGAGGGCGGCGTGCCTGCGCGCGGAAGCCGTTCCGATCACCCGGATCCCCTCGGCCGCGGCCAGCTGCGTCAGCAGCGTGCCGATCCCGCCGCCGGCGCCGTGCACCAGCGCGGTTCGTCCCCTCCCGGCGCCGGAGGCGCGCAGCAGCTGCCGCGCCGTGACCCCGTTGACCACCAGCGAAACCGCCTCCGCGGGATCGATCCCGGCGGGGAGCTCGACCAGGTCGCGGTCCCGGATCTCGACGTACTCGGCCCACGCCCCGGTGCGCGGCATCGCCGCCACTCGCTGCCCGACCCGCCAGGAGGTCGCGGACCCGACCGCGACGACCTCGCCGACCAGGTCGTATCCCGGGACGAAGGGGAAGGCGGGCTGCGCCGGGTAGCGCCCGCGCCGCATCTGCACCTCGGCGAAGGCCACGCCGGTCGCCTCGGTGCGGACCAGCACGCCGTGCGGCCCGGGCGCGGGTGGTGCGGCCTGCCGGAGCTGGACCTCGTCGAGCCCGGTGAGCACGACTTCGGTGCCGTTGAGCGGCATGACGACCTCCATGATAAGCAGTAACAGGAGTTAGAACTTCTAACGTCAATATGAGGCTGTTACCGTGGTGCCGTCAAGGAGGGACGATGTCAGCAGAGCCGCGCAGCCCGCGCGAACGCTTCCGGGAGCAGACCCGCAACGAGGCCAAGCAGGTCGCGATGGAGCAGCTGGCCGAGTCCGGGGCGGCCGGGATCTCGGTGAACGCGATCGCGAAGCGGATGGGCATCACCGGCCCCGCGCTCTACCGCTACTTCGCCAACCGCGACGCGCTGCTGACCGAGCTGGTCGCCGACGGCTACCGCGATCTGGCCGAAGCCCTGGAGCGGCTCGCCGACGAGCACCGCCCGGGCGCGCCGGAGGAGGGGTTCCGCGAGCTGGCGGTGGGCTTCCGGGGCTGGGCGCTGGACGCGCCGCAGCGCTTCCTGCTGCTCTTCGGCACGCCGGTCCCGGGCTTCCGCGCTTCGGAGGAGACCGTCGAGCTCGCCGACCGCGCCTTCCGGCCGATCCTGGAGGTCCTGGCCGAGGCCGGCCCGCCGGCCGGCGGCGGCTCCGGCGCGCTCGGCGGGCAGCTGCTCGCCTGGCGCGAGCGGAGGGGCGGGGTCGGGCATCCCGCCCCGGTGCTGGAGAAGGCGGTCCGCGCCTGGTCGCGGCTGCACGGCATGATCAGCCTGGAGGTCACCGGCCAGTTCGCCGGGATGGGAGTGGACCCGGAGCCGCTGTTCCGGGCCGAGGTGGAATCGATCCTCACCGGGAGCTGGTGAGGAGTTCCGGAGGCCGGCCGCGGGCGGCCGGCCTCCGGGATCAGTCCCCCTGCCGCGGCGCCGGTGGTTCGATCACGCAGTCGCTGCCGGGGAAGACGAGTCCTTCGTGGCCGTCGTTGTAGCGGACCTTGTAGGGCGGTTCGCCATCGGAACCGAGGACCTCCACGATCTCGCCGTACTTCTCCGCCTCGTTGATGTGCCTGCTGTGCACGTGCAGGCGATCACCCACGGCTGCTCGCATCGCGCATCACCTCCGACCCAAGGTTAGGTGACGCACGACACAGCACGCAGTCTCAGCCGGCCTGCTCCGAGCAGGTGGTGGTGACCGCCTGGTACTTGTCGAGCTGCCCGGAGACCCAGTCGTCGCTGGCCTCGATGTCGATCTTGCCGTCGGCCACCTGCTGCACCGAACGCTGCACGTCCAGCAGGTCCTGCTTGAGGGCCTCGTCCCGGGTGCGCTCGGCCAGCTGCTGCAGCTCCCGGACCTTGACCTGGGCGTCCTGCTGGGCCCGCTGCGGGTCGGCGAAGTTCGGCATGAAGTTCGCCGCGCTGAGGGCTTCCACGCAGGCCTGGGCGTTGTCCAGGTTGCGCTGCCCGTCCTGGATCCGCTGGTTGGCGTCCTGGAGTCCCTGCTGGGCGTCTTGGAGTTCGCCGCACGCGGCGAGCCCCGCCGCAAGGGGCAGGGCCAGGGCCGCGGCCGCGATCCGCATTCGAGCTCGCATCTTCCCTCCGGGGCTTCGCGCCACACCGCGTTGGTGTCGCAACTGCACCTTATCGGGTAGACCGGAGGCTTATTCCGTTTGTCTTGTTTTGGCTGCGAATGGTCTAAACCCTAGTCCGGTAGGCGGAGCGCTCACGGGCCGTTCTCCACCCATGACATCACAGCGGGAGGCAGGTCCAGCCCGGCCAGCCAGGGAGCGGCGCCGATGCGGTACAGCACCACCGAGCTCAGGCACACCGCGGCCAGCGTCAGGCCCGGCCCGATGATCGCCATCTCGACCGTGCCCCCGGTGGTCATGCGCAGCTTCTTCGGCGGGGCCACCGGGTACCAGGTCTTGCCCCCGAGTGGCACCGGCCACAGCATCGGGCAGCCCTGCTCGGTGATCGCGTCGCCGATGAAGTGCGCCACGCAGCCGATCATCACCGCCACGCCGAAGGCGGCCGCCTGGGTCGGCTGGTCCCCGGTCCAGGCCCAGCAGGCCACGGTGAGCAGCAACGACGTCGCCGCGATCAGCAGCGCGTCGGACTTCGCGCTCCAGGTGTGCGCGATCCCGCGAACGGCCAGCCCGGCGAAGAAGAACATCAGCACGCCGAGGGCCCCGCCCTGGCTGCTCTGCACGATGGCGGTGGTCACGAGCCCGGCCAGCAGCGCGAAGACCACGGTGTGGGTGAAGCCGCGGTGCGTTCCCTCCCGGTCGCTGTCCTTCTTGGTGCGCGTCAGCCGGTACACGACGCCGCTGAACCCGGAGAGGGCCGCCGATGCGCCCCGCGAGATGGCGCCGAAGGTGGCCGCGACGGTCGACTTCGGGTGGTCGATGTCGGGCAGTAGCGCGGCCCCGGACGCCAGGGTGGCCCCCACCACCCAGGTCTTCGGGGATAATTGGCCTATCGCGTGCGTGTCGGCCAGGGCGGTCACCGCGGCCCAAGCGGCCAACCCGCTCATCGCGTGCGTCGGTCCGGTTGCCATCTCACTCCTGGGTCGCCCGTCGCAGCGGTCGCTCGACGAGATCATCGTTCTGCTGTTCGACCTTAGAAGAAGATCACGGCGGGGCGGCGCATTCGTCGATAGTGGCGTATCGCGCCCCGGTCGCTCTGGTGGTGGGCGACGGGGGCAAGGCACAATCGAATCCGATAGCAGTACGCTTGTACCGCTTGCATTCTCGCGAGAGGAGCACCCCGCCACATGAGCAAGATCAAGGTCCAGGGCACGGTCGCCGAGCTCGACGGCGACGAGATGACCCGGATCATCTGGTCCTTCATCAAGGACAAGCTGATCCACCCCTACCTGGACATCGACCTCGACTACTACGACCTGGGCATCGAGCACCGGGACGCCACCGACGACCAGGTGACCGTGGACGCGGCCAACGCCATCGCCAAGCACGGGGTGGGCGTCAAGTGCGCCACCATCACCCCGGACGAGGCCCGCGTCGACGAGTTCGGCCTGAAGAAGATGTGGCGGAGCCCGAACGGGACCATCCGCAACATCCTCGGCGGCGTCATCTTCCGCGAGCCGATCGTCATCTCGAACATCCCGCGGTACGTCCCGACCTGGACGAAGCCGATCATCATCGGCAGGCACGCCCACGGTGACCAGTACAAGGCCAGCGACTTCAAGGTCCCCGGCCCGGGCACCGTGACCATCACCTACACCCCGGAAGACGGCTCCCAGCCGATCGAGATGGAGGTGGCGAAGTTCGGCGAGGACGGCGGCGTGGCCATGGCCATGTACAACTACCGCAAGTCCATCGAGGAGTTCGCGCACGCCTCGTTCCGGTACGGCCTGGACCGCGGCTTCCCGGTCTACATGTCCACCAAGAACACGATCCTGAAGTCCTACGACGGCATGTTCAAGGACGTGTTCGAGGAGATCTACGAGAACGAGTACAAGGCCCAGTTCGAGGCCAAGGGCCTGACCTACGAGCACCGGCTGATCGACGACATGGTCGCCACCGCCCTGAAGTGGGAGGGCGGCTACGTGTGGGCCTGCAAGAACTACGACGGTGACGTGCAGTCCGACACGGTCGCGCAGGGCTTCGGCTCGCTGGGTCTGATGACCTCGGTGCTCATGACCGCCAACGGCACGGTCGAGGCCGAGGCCGCGCACGGCACGGTCACCCGGCACTACCGCCAGCACCAGCAGGGCAAGCCGACCTCGACCAACCCGATCGCGTCGATCTTCGCCTGGACCCGCGGCCTGGCCGCGCGCGGCCGGATGGACTCCACCCCCGAGGTCATCGGGTTCGCCGATGACCTGGAGAAGGTCGTCATCGAGACCGTCGAGAGCGGCAAGATGACCAAGGACCTGGCGCTGCTGGTCGGCGGCGAGCAGGGCTTCCAGACCACCGAGGAGTTCCTCGCCAGCCTGGACGAGAACCTGCAGAAGAAGATGGCCGAGCGCTGACCTTCCGGCCCACCGCGAAGCGCCGCCCCCGCGAACGCGCGGGGAGCGGCGCTTCTGCGTTGGCGCGCAGTTCCGCGCCCCCGGCTCAGTGGGCTTCGCTGAGGGCCCCGGTCAACCTGCGGTGCAGCTCCTCGCTGTCCTGGTTGAGGCCGATGATCTCGACGGCCTTGCCCAGCGAGGCGTACTTGGACTTGACGGAGTCCAGCGCGGCCACCGTCGAGGCGTCCCAGATGTGCGCGTCGGTGAGGTCGATGTAGACGTGGCCGGGGTCGCCGGCGTAGTCGAAGCGGTCGACCAGCTCGTTGCTGGAGGCGAAGAACAGCGATCCGGTGACCGCGTAGACCACGTGCTCGCCGTCCGGGTCGGTCACCGAGGTGACCCCGACCGACTTCGCCACCCTGCGGGCGAAGATCAGGCTCGCCGCGATGATGCCGACCGGCACCCCGATGGCCAGGTTGTCGGTGGCCACCACCACGGTCACGGTCAGCGCCATCACGACGAGCTCCCCGGCGGGCAGCCGCTTGAGCGTCTCCGGCCGGACGCTGTTCCAGTCGAAGGTCCAGAAGGCGACCAGCACCATCACCGCGACCAGCGCGGCCATCGGGATCCGGGAGAACCACGGCCCCAGCGCGATGCACATCAGCATCAGGAACACGCCGGACAGGAAGGTCGACAGCCGCGAGCGCGCGCCCGAGACCCGCACGTTGATCATCGTCTGACCGATCATCGCGCAGCCGCCCATGCCGCCGAACACGCCGGTCACCACGTTGGCCACGCCCTGGCCGACCGACTCGCGGGTCTTGTTCGAGGGGGTGGCGGTGATGTCGTCGACCAGCTTGGCCGTCATCAGCGACTCCATCAGCCCGACCACGGCGAAGGCCAGCGCGTACGGGGCGACGAGCACCAGCGACGCCGGGCTCAGCGGCACCTCCGGGAGTCCCGGCGTGGGCAGCGAGGACGGCAGCGCGCCCCGGTCGCCCACGGTGGGCACCGAGATGCCCGCGGCGATGGTGAACGCGGTCAGCGCCACGATCGCCACCAGCGGCGCCGGGACGACCTTGCTGATCCTGGGGAACAGCACCATGATCAGCAGCCCGGCGGCGAACAGCGGGTAGACCTGCCAGGGCACGCCGACCAGGTCGGGGACCTGGCTGAGGAAGATGATGATGGCCAGCCCGTTGACGAAGCCGACCATCACGCTGTGCGGGATGAACCGCATCAGCCGCGCCACGCCGAGCGCGCCCAGCGCGATCTGGATCAGCCCGCCGAGGATGATCGCGGCGACCAGGTAGCCGAATCCGTGCTCCC
This sequence comes from Saccharopolyspora griseoalba, assembly GCF_042665275.1. Lineage (NCBI taxonomy): Bacteria > Bacillati > Actinomycetota > Actinomycetes > Pseudonocardiales > Pseudonocardiaceae > Saccharopolyspora > Saccharopolyspora griseoalba. The sequence continues at coordinate 356,192 of NZ_JBHTCJ010000004.1, forward strand.
TGGCCAGCGGCGCGACGACCAGCGCGACCGCCCCGGTCGCGCCGGAGATCATCGCGGGGCGCCCGCCGACGATCGAGGTCACCACCGCCATCGTGAACGAGGCGAACAGCCCGACGGCGGGGTCGAGCCCGGCGATGATCGCGAACGAGATCGCCGAGGGCACCAGTGCGAACGCGACTACGAGCCCGGCGAGGATCTCGGTGCGCGCGACCTTCGGCGACAGCCACGCCGGACGCGTGAGAGCTGGGAACTTCGGCACTTGCACCACCTGGACGTGCTCGGGCGCCGCCGGGCAGCACGGGACGACGCCGCGCGGCGCGATTTTCTGCGTGAGAGGAGTTCGGCGGCGAGCGCTGCCGCAAGACGGAGTCGACGACGGTAGCGGGGTGCCCGGCCGGGTTGGCGACCCGGGGGCGGTGTCGAAGGACGTCCCGGGAGATTAGATGACGCACCCGGCCCCGCGCCCGCCCCGGGCGGTGCGATTTAGACCACCCCGGGCGGACCCGCTCCGGTGCGGCTCCGCCGGGGGCCAACGCGCGATCCGCCCGCGGCATTTCCGTGCGCGGGGAGAAACGCGATGCGGATTTCGGCGACTACTGCACGCGCACGACCCTCGGGCGGGCGACCCACGGGGAGCTGAAGCAGCGGCCCGAGCGGGTGGCGCGGCTTCTCACCGGCGAACTGCTCCGGCTATAGCTGGGTACGACGTGCCTGACCTGGAGGTTCGCCGTGCTTCCCGTTCCACTTCCCAGACCGATGCTGCTCGCGGGTGCCGGCCTCATCGGGGCGGTCTACCTGATCGGCAACGACCAGGAGGGCAGCGGATCCGCCGCCCCGGACTGCTCGTTCGAGGTCACCGCGGACGTCCTCAACGTCCGCTCCGGCCCGAGCGAGAGCGCCACCCGCATCGGCGGTCTCGGCCACCGCGAGGAGGTCGAGGCCACGCCCAACGTGGTCGAGGGCTTCCGGGAGCTCGACCCGGGGAGCTGGGCCGCCGCGGAGTTCCTCGCCCCGGTTCCCGGGAGCGACTGCGCGCCGTAGGCCCCTTGCCGGTGGCCGCGAGCCCGTTCGCTAAACTGATCGCAGCAACGCGGGACGCCGCGAAGCGCGATTAGCTCAGCGGGAGAGCGCTACCTTGACACGGTAGAGGTCACTGGTTCGATCCCAGTATCGCGCACCAACTGTTTATGCAGGTCAGCGGCCTTGCTCCTCCACGGGGCGGGCCGTTTTCAGCTTGCAACCGGCGATGATGTGGTGATGCGACCTGCATCAGCCGTGGAGACGGCACGGAGCCGCGGGATCCGCGACAAAGCGCTGCGCCCGTCCAGCGGCGGAGTCGTCAGCCGGCCGAGCCGCCTCGATGCGACCTCCTGCGCAGAAGTGTCGCCCGCAGTGGTAACTCGCATACTCGTCGGATGGCTGTGCGATGGCGAGGGCGATTCCCCCTGCTGGGACGCATATACCTGCTCGTCGGGGTCCTGATCGTGGTGACCGCGATGATCGCCGGAGCGATGTTCGCTCTGCGAAATCGAGCTGTGGACTCGACGACGGACCTGGTCACCAAGGTCGTGCCGGCGCAGAACGCTATCGCTCATTTGAGCACGTCCTATTCCGAACAGGAGAACCGCGTGCGCGCGTTCCTGTTGACCGATGACCCCTTCTTCCTCGAGGCGTACGAGGCTGAACAGAACAACGCCGTCAAACTCCGGGAAACCATTCGTCGTCATCTGGCTAGCGACCCGGTTGTGCAGGAGCTGGAGCACCAGGTCGCTGCAATCGCGGCAGCCTGGAGGCGCGAGTCCGTCGAGCCGCTGATCGCACGCAGCGGCGAACCCGGCCCGACGACCCTGTCGGCCGCGGCGAGGCAGTCCGAAGAGCAGCGGGCCAACGCGCTGCGGAGCGCGTTGATCGAGCTGCGCACGCGAGTCGACGGGATCGCGGCCGCGAAAACGGCTCAAGCCGATGCGGCCCGCAACGTCGCGATCTGGCTCAACGGGAGCCTCGTCGTAGTAGGTCTCCTCTTCTGGGCAGCGGCGATCCTCCTGCTCCGCAACTCCCTCACACGCCCGTTGCGCACCCTCGTGTTTCAGGTCAACCACGTGTCGGAGGGCGATCTCGATCGCCCCGTGCAAGCAGCAGGTCCACCTGAATTGAGGACAGTCGCGCGCGCAGTGGAGGCGATGCGCGCGCGGATCCTGAGCGAAACCCGTCGCACAGCGCAGATGCAGGAGGAGCTGGCTCGTCACGAGAAGGACGAGCGCCACCGAGCTGAGCAGGATTTCGCGACTGTGGTCGATGCGCTCGGCGAGGGGGTCCTCGTGCTCAGTTCGTCGGGCGTGATCGAGTCGGCCAACCCCGCTGCCCACCACATCCTCGGTGTGACCGAGTCCGAGCTCGTCGGTTCTACACCCATGTCCTGGCGCCTGTTCGACCAAGAAGGGATGGCGCTGAGCGAGGAGACTCTCCGGCCCCCGTGGCCGGGAAATCTGGTGAACGCCGAGGTGGTCCGCTTTGAGGGTGCCGACGGCCGCAGCGTGTGGCTGGCGGTCACCACTCGCGCGTTGCACACCGCCGCAGGTGCTCCCTACAAGGTCGTCATGTCGTTCGCCGACATCACCGAGGCCCGGACCGCCCAGAACCGCTTGGAGCACGAGGCTACTCATGACCCGCTCACCGGTCTGGCCAACCGCACGCTGGTGCTCCGGCACCTCGAGCACGCCCGGCAGGGCCAGCAGTCGACGGCCGTGCTGTTCCTGGATCTGGACAACTTCAAGATCATCAACGACTCCCTCGGGCACGCGGTCGGCGACGAGGTGTTGCGCAATGCCGGGCAGCAGCTGGTGCGCGCAACACCCCCCGATGACCTGGTCGGCCGACTCGGCGGGGACGAGTTCGTGGTCCTCGCCCACGACGACATCGATGACGACAGCCTCGGCGAACGAAGCAAGATCCTGCTCGCCGCCCTGGCCGAACCGATCCGAGTGGACGGCAGGCAGCTCCACGTCAACGGCAGCATCGGGATGGTCGTCTCCGAACCCGGAGATGATCGAACCGGCCAGGACCTCCTGCGCGACGCCGATGTGGCCATGTACCAGGCGAAGGCGCGAGGTGGTGGATGCTCGGCGTACTTCGACGTGGACCTCCGCAAACGCGTGCAGCGGCACATGGATCTGGAGCAGGACCTCCGCCGCGCCGTGCACCAGGAACAGCTCTGGGTGGCCTACCAGCCCGTCGTCGATCTGGGCACCGGCAGCACGGTGGCGGTGGAGGGATTGCTGAGGTGGCGGCACCCGGCCCACGGGTCGATCCCACCCGGCGAATTCATCCCGGTGGCGGAGGAAAGCGACCTGATCAATTCCGTCAGCGCGCACATGTTGCGCACGGCGACCCGCCAAGTCGCCGCCGAACGCGAGCGGCACCAGCTCGACCTGGGGCTCAACGCGAACCTCTCGCCGCGCCAGCTCGACGATCCCGGCCTGCGCGCTCTCGTGCAGCGCGCCCTCGCGGATTCGGGCCTGCCCGGCCGGGCGCTGTGCCTCGAGATCACCGAGGAAGCGATCATGCAGGACCCGACGGCGGCAGCGCGGGTGCTCCACGCCTTGCGCGAGCTGGACGTGTCACTCGCAATCGACGACTTCGGCACCGGATATTCCTCGCTGGCTCAGCTGCGACGGCTCCCCCTGGACACTCTTAAGATCGACCGTTCGTTCATCACCGACCTGGGTGCGTCCGACGAACTCCGGATCATCGTCACCAGCGTCGTCACCATGGCCCACGGGATCGGGCTCGAGGTCGTGGCAGAAGGTGTCGAAACCGCTCAACAACTCGACTTCCTCGGAAGCATCGGCTGCGACCGCGTCCAGGGCTACTACCTGAGCAAACCCATCGCGATCGAGGAATTGATGGCATCTCCGCCGCGCTCCTGGACTCGCGGCGACCGACTGCGAGCGGACGATCCGTAGGTCCCGCGCTTCGGAACAACCGGTCGAGAGCCGGCCGATCGCCCTGTCCGCTGGGCGGGTCCCGCGCCGCCGCGGGACCGCAACGCGGTCGCTGGCTCGAAAACCCGCCGACGAGCCGTCGGCGGGTTTTCGTCGTTCTGGATCACGTCTCCGCTGCTGCGGTGGTGCAGCACGGCGCGTCCTCGGCCTCCGCGCCGAAGATCGCGGAGTCGGCCTTGACGACGTAGACCTCCCAGGCCTCCCGGCCGGGACCGTGCACCCAGACCTTGTCCTGGCGGGCGTAGCAGCAGGTGGTGTCCTGCTCGGTCTCGGTGAACAGGCCCAGCGCCGCGAGCCGCTCGGTGGCCGCGTCGACCTGCTCGGTGCTCTCGACCTCGACCCCGAGGTGGTCGATCGCGGTGTCCTGACCGGCCTCGCCCTCGATGAGCACGAGCTTGAGCGGTGGCTCGGCGACGGCGAAGTTGGCGTAACCGGGCCGCAGCTTGGCCGGCTCGACGCCGAGGAGCTTCGAGTAGAACGCGATGGAGCTCTCCAGGTCGCCGACCCGCAGGGCCAATTGCGCGCGTGACATCGCACACCCCCTGTTTAGATGGTTGTCGAATCAGTCGACCCCTGCAGCTTGCTCCTGTTTTCGACGGATGTCAATATAGAAGAATGTCGAATCAAGGGGATCGGGAAGCGGACCTGTGCTGCTCGCCCGTGATGCGCGAGCCGCTGAGCGCCGAGCGGGCGGGCGAGCTGGCCCGGGTGTTCAAGGCGATCGGTGAGCCCGTGCGGCTGCGCCTGCTGTCGTTGATCGCCTCGCACGCCGGCGGGGAGGCGTGCGTGTGCGACCTGACCGGGGCCTTCGAGCTGTCCGGGCCCACCATCTCGCACCACCTCAAGGTGCTGCGCGAGGCCGGGGTGATCGAGGGCGAGCGGCGCGGGACCTGGATCTACTACCGCGTGAAGCCCGAGACCCTGGGCGTGGTCTCCGACGCCCTGGCGCCGGCCGAGGGCGCGGTGGTGAGCGCATGAGCGAGCTGGCGGAAGCTCCGCGGACCGACGCCGTCGGGGCGAAGCTGTCCACCTTGGACCGCCTGCTGCCGGTGTGGATCGGCGCGGCGATGCTGCTCGGCCTGCTGGCCGGGCGCTGGATCCCGGGCCTGGGGCCGGCATTGGACTCGGTGCAGGTCGACGGGATCTCGCTGCCGATCGCGGTGGGCCTGCTGGTGATGATGTACCCGGTGCTGGCCAAGGTCCGCTACGACCGGCTGGACACCGTCACCGGCGACAAGCGGCTGATGGCCTCCTCGATCCTGCTGAACTGGGTGCTGGGCCCGGCGCTGATGTTCGCGCTGGCGTGGGTCTTCCTGCCCGACCTCCCGGAGTACCGCACCGGGCTGATCATCGTCGGCCTGGCGCGCTGCATCGCGATGGTCATCATCTGGAACGACCTGGCCTGCGGGGATCGCGAGGCGGCCGCGGTTCTGGTGGCGCTGAACTCGGTGTTCCAGGTGATCGCCTTCGCCGCGCTCGGCTGGTTCTACCTGTCGGTGCTGCCCGGGTGGCTAGGTCTGCCGGTCACGGGGCTGGAGGTCTCCGCGTGGGAGATCGCCAAGAACGTGCTGATCTTCCTCGGCATCCCGCTGCTGGCCGGTTACCTGACCCGCAGGTTGGGCGAGCGGGCCAAGGGGCGCGAGTGGTACGAGTCGCGCTTCCTGCCCCGCATCGGCCCGGTCGCGCTGTACGGCCTGCTGTTCACCATCGTGATCCTGTTCGCCCTGCAGGGCGAGGCGATCACCTCGAACCCGCTGGACGTCGCGCGCATCGCGCTGCCGCTGCTGGCCTACTTCGCGCTCATGTGGGCCGGTTCGTTCGCGCTGGGCAAGGCCATCGGGCTGAACTACGAGCGCTCGGCGACGCTGGCGTTCACCGCCGCGGGCAACAACTTCGAGCTCGCCATCGCGGTCGCGATCGCCACCTTCGGCGTCACCAGCGGCCAGGCCCTGGCCGGCGTCGTCGGCCCCCTGATCGAGGTGCCGGTGCTGGTCGCCCTGGTCTACGTGTCCCTGGCCGCCCGCCGCTGGTTCGCCCCGTCGGCGGCGTCGGCCGAGTCCCGCACCTGAAGCGGCGGCACCGCCGCGTTCCCGAGCAGTCGGTAGCTGGAGGAATCAACGTGCCCACCCCCGAAGTCCTGTTCGTCTGCGTGCACAACGCGGGCCGCTCCCAGATGGCCGCGGCGCTGCTGCAGCACCACGCCCGCGGCGCGGTCGCCGTCCACTCGGCCGGTTCGGCGCCCGCGGAGATGATCAACCCCGCCGTGGTCGAGGCGATGGCCGAACTCGGCCTGGACCTCTCCCGGGAAGCCCCGAAGAAGCTGAGCACCGAGGCCGTCGAGGCCTCCGACGTGGTGATCACCATGGGCTGCGGCGACGCCTGCCCGGTCTTCCCCGGCAAGCGCTACCTCGACTGGGAGCTCACCGATCCCGCGGGCAAGGGCGTCGAAGCGGTCCGCGAGATCCGCGACGACATCGACCGCAGGGTCCGCGAGCTGCTCGCCGAACTCGTCCCCACCAGCTGACCCCCCACCACCACCGAGAAGGGCCCCTCGCGCGAAAAACCGCGAGGGGCCCTCTCGCCAACAGAGCCCCCACCCTCCGGCTAGGCGGCGCAGCCCCGCTTCACCCGTTCGGGCAATCCTGCAAAAACCCTCGAATTCGACCCCCCGATTGGGAGGTGATTCCGCACCCGGATTGGGAGGTGATTCGGGGTGCGGATTGGGAGGTGATTCGGGGTGCGGATTGGGAGGTGATTCGGGGTTCGGGGGTGGAGGTCGGGGTTGGATCGGGGGTTTGGTGCATAGGTGGGCGGTCCGGCGGGTACGCGGCGAACGGGCCCGGAAAAGCACGCCGGAGCCCGAGCCCGGTCTTCGACGCCTAGGAGGGGATGGCCGTGACCGACAAGCCCGAGAACAAGGCCGAGGAGTTCAAGGGCAAGGCCAAGGAGAAGGTCGGTGAAGCCACCGGCAACGAGCAGTGGCAGGCCGAGGGCAAGGCCGAGCAGACGAGCGGCAAGCTCAAGCAGGCCGTCGACAAGGTCAAGGACGCCTTCACCGGCGACGACAAGAAGAGCTGACCGCACCGCGGCCGAGCTCCGCGGCGCTACCGCCACCGGCGTCCGCAGCTCCACCGCCGAAGCGCGGTGCGCTCGAGGGCGCGGAAGGAGACGAACTGCGATGGAAGCGGTTTGGGAGAGCTCGACGATGCGTTCGTTCGTCGAACAGGTGCAGTCCAAGACCGGCCTGTCCGCCGACGAGGCCTCGCGCGTGTCGCGGGCCGCGCTGACCACGCTGGCCGAGAGCGTCAGCGGAGGGCAGGTCGACGACCTGACGCAGGGGCTCCCGCCGGAACTGCAGCACGAGCTGTCCCAGCGCGGCGGGCAGGCCCGCGCGCTGGACAAGGCGGCGTTCCTCGACCGCGTCAGCGGTGAGATCGCCACCACGGATCTCGAGACGACCGAGCAGCAGGTGCGCGCGGTGCTGACCACGTTGCGCGACTGGGCTCCGGAAGGCGAGACCGGCGACACCGAGGCGCAGCTGCCCGGCTCGATCGCCGAGCTCTTCCGGTAGGAAGCCGCGATCGCCCGGTGCCGGGCGGAACCGCTCGTCGGTTCCGCCCGGCACCTCTCGTCAGCCGGCGCCCAGCAGGCGCAGGAACATCTCGGTGAGATCGGCGACCGCTCGGTCGCGGGCGCGGGGATCGTTGACCACGCGGGGCGCGAAGCTGGCGATCATGCCGCCCGCGGCGGTGGCCACGGCCTCGGGCGATGCCGCGGGGTTGGCCAGGCCGCGCCGCACCAGGCGCTCCACGTAGCGGGCGCTGCGCTCGCGGGGACGGTCGTGGATCTCCTCCCACAGCGCGTACATGTGCGGGTCGGTGATCGCCTGGTGCTCGAGAACCGTGATCAGCGCGAGGTTCTCGGCGTAGGCGTCCAGGCAGGCGGCGGTCGTGGCCGCGGCCACCGCGCGCGGGTCGTCGGCGTCCACTCCGGAGAGGTCCTGGCTGCGCACGAAGCGGTCGCGGACCTCGGCGGCGAGCACGGCGAAGACGTCCTCCTTGGACGCGAAGTAGACGTAGAACGTCGCGCGGCCGACCTCGGCGCGCTCGGTGATGCCGGCGATCGTGGTGCGCGCGTACCCCCGCTGCGCGAACTCGTCGCGCGCCGCTTCCAGCAGCCCGGCCCGGGTCGCGCTGTCGCTGCGGTCCAGCTTCTCCCTGGTCGCCCACCCCTTGGTCGCACCTGCCATGCGGGGCATTCTCGCACGGCGTTGACATTGACGTCAGCGTCAACCTAATGTCCCGGCCGTGGGCGGTGGTGTTGCGCCGGTCACGCGGGAGCTCTCGTCAGCGCTGACCAGGAGGTGGCCCGATGTCCAGCGTGCTGATCGCCAACCGGGGCGAGATCGCGGTCCGGATCCAGCGCGCGGCGGCCGGGCTGGGCCTGGGCACCGTCGCCGTGTACGCACCGGAGGACCGGGACGCCCCGCACGTGCGGCGCGCGGACGCGGCGCACGCGCTGGACGGGCAGGGCGCCGCGGCCTACCTGGACGCCGAGCGGATCGCCGCCATCGGGCGGCGCGCCGGGTGCTCGCTGGTGCATCCCGGCTACGGATTCCTCAGCGAGAACCCCGGATTCGCCGAGCTCTGCGGGAAGGAGGGCCTGGTCTTCGCGGGGCCGTCGCCGGAGCTGCTGGAGCTGTTCGGGGACAAGGTGCGCTCGCGCGAACTGGCTCGCCGGCACGGCGTTCCGGTGCCGCGCGCGACCTCGCGGGCGACCACGGTCGAGGAGGCGCGCGCGTTCTTCGCCGACCTGCCAGCGGGCAGCGGCGTCGTGGTCAAGGCGGTGTCCGGCGGGGGCGGGCGGGGCATCCGCGCGGTGTTCGAGGAATCGGAGCTGCCGGAGGCCTTCGAGCGCTGCCGGTCGGAGGCCGAGCGCGCGTTCGGCGACGGATCGGTCTACGTCGAGCAGCTGTTCCGCAGCGTCCGGCACGTCGAGGTGCAAGTGCTGGGCGACGGGCGGGGCGACCTGATCCACCTGTGGGACCGCGAGTGCACCATCCAGCGGCGCCACCAGAAGCTGATCGAGATCGCGCCCAGCCCGGGGGTGCCGCGGCAGGTTCGGCAGGACCTGATCGAGTCGGCGCTGACGCTGGCGCGCGCGACGGACTACGCGAGCCTGGGCACCTTCGAGTTCCTGGTGGAGGAATCCGGCGCGTTCCACTTCATCGAGGCCAACCCGCGCCTGCAGGTGGAGCACACGGTCACCGAGGAGGTCACCGGGATCGACCTGGTCGCCGCGCAGATCGAGGTCGCGCGGGGCGCGTCGCTGCCCGAGCTCGGGCTGTCCCAGCAGGACGTCCCCGAGCCCCGCGGGTTCGCCGTCCAGGCCAGGGTCAACGCCGAGTCGATCGGGGCCGACGGCTCGGCCAGGCCCGCGACCGGCACCGCGACGACGTTCGAACCGCCGTCCGGGCCGGGCGTCCGGGTGGACACCCACGGTCGCACCGGTTTCGCCGCGGACGGCCGGTTCGACTCGCTGCTCGCCAAGGTGATCGCGCACCGGCCGCGCGGCGAGTTCGCCTCGGCCGCGGCCCAGGCGGAGGCCGCGCTCGGCGAGTTCGCGATCGCCGGGGTCGACACGAACCTGCCCTTCCTGCGGGCGGTGCTCAACCACCCGGAGTTCCGCGCGGGCAAGTTCACCACCACCTTCGTCGAGGACCGCGCCGGTGAGCTGGTCCCGGACGAGGGCTCCGCGGGGTGCGAGGACTCGCTGCGCGCGCCCTTCGCCGGAACCGCGGTCTCGGTCGAGGTCGCCGCGGGCGACGAGGTGGCCGCCGGGCAGCAGCTGGTGGTGCTCGAGGCGATGAAGATGGAGCACGTGCTGACCGCGCCGGTGAGCGGATCGGTGTCCGAGATCCGGGTCGCGGAAGGGGAAACCGTCGCCGAGGACGAGGAGCTGATCCGGCTGTCGGCCGACGGCGGGACGGAAACGGCCGCGCCGCAGGAGGTTCCGGTGAACCTCGAGGAGATCCGGCCGGACCTGGCCGCGGTGCGCGAGCGGCACGAGATCGGCCTGGACGCGGCCCGGCCGCAGGCCGTCGAGCGGCGCCGCGGGGTCGGCCACCGCACCGCGCGGGAGAACGTCGAGGACCTCTGCGACGCGGGCACGTTCACCGAGTACGGTGCGCTGGCCATCGCCGCGCAGCGGCGGCGCCGCTCGCTGGAGGACCTGGTCGCGAACACGCCGGCCGACGGCATGGTCACCGGCATCGGCGAGGTCAACGGCGAGCTGTTCGGGGCCCGGCGCGGCCGGTGCGTCGTGATGTCCTACGACTACACGGTGCTCGCCGGGACCCAGGGGCTGCTCAACCACCGCAAGACCGACCGGATGCTGGAGCTGGCCGAGCGGCAGCGGATGCCGGTCGTGCTGTTCGCCGAGGGCGGCGGCGGTCGTCCGGGCGACACCGACACCACCTCGGCGTCCGGATTGGACGTCACGACGTTCGCGGCGATGGGGCGGCTCAGCGGGAAGGTTCCCACGATCGGCATCGCCGCGGGGCGCTGCTTCGCCGGGAACGCCGCGCTGCTCGGCTGCTGCGACGTCATCATCGCCACCCGCGACTCGACCATCGGGATGGCCGGACCGGCGATGATCGAGGGCGGTGGCCTCGGCTCGTTCCGCCCGGAGGAGGTCGGGCCGGTCACGACGCAGGCGCCCAACGGGGTCATCGACGTGCTGGTGGACGACGAGGCCGAGGCGGTGCGCGTCGCGCAGGCCTACCTCTCCTACTTCCAGGGCGACCGCGACGACTGGGACTGCGCCGATCAGCGGGTGCTGCGCCACGCGATCCCGGAGAACCGGGTGCGCGCCTACGACGTGCGCGAGGTGGTGCGCGGACTGGCCGACACCGGGTCGGTGCTCGAACTGCGGCGCGACTTCGGCGTCGGGGTCATCACCGCGCTGGTCCGGGTGGAGGGCAGGCCGATGGGGCTGGTCGCGAACAACCCGAAGCACCTCGGCGGCGCGATCGACAGCGAGGCGGCCGACAAGACGGCCCGCTTCCTGCAGCTGTGCGACGCGCACGGGCTCCCGGTGCTCTCGCTGTGCGACACGCCGGGGTTCATGGTCGGCCCGGAGGCCGAGAAGGACGCGGGCGTGCGGCATTTCAGCCGCCTGTTCGTCACCGGGGCGAACCTGGGCGTGCCGGTGTTCTGCGTGGTGCTGCGCAAGGGCTACGGGCTGGGCGCGCAGGCGATGGCAGGCGGCCACTTCCGCGCGCCGGTGGCGACGGCGGCCTGGCCGACGGGCGAAATCGGCGCCATGGGCCTGGAAGGCGCGGTGCGCCTCGGCTACCGCCGCGAGCTGGAGGCGATCGCCGATCCGGACCAGCGGCGGGCCCGCTTCGACGAACTGCTGGCCGAGGCCTACGACAAGGGCAAGGCGGTCAACGCCGCTGCCGTCTTCGAGCTGGACGACGTCATCGACCCGGCCGACACCCGGAGCTGGATCACCACGACCGCCACGACGAACGGCGACCGAACCACCCACCGCGGTTTCATCGACACCTGGTGACGCGCACGGCGAAAGGAAGTGGGCGTGGATCTCACCCGTTACCTCCAGGACCTCCGAGCACGCCAAACCCGCGCGAGGCCGGCCGGGACCCCGCACGAGGTCGTCCACCCGCTGGGCGAGATCACCATCCCGGAGCACGTGGAGCACTGGGCCGCGCACCGGCCGGAGCACCCCGCGATCGTCTTCCGGCAGCGAACGATCACCTACCGCGAGCTGGACGAGCTGATCAAGCGGGTCGGCGGGTGGCTCTCCTCGGCGGGCGTGCGCGCGGGCGACCGGGTCGCCGTGCACCTGCCGAACTGCCCGCAGTTCGTCGTCGCCATGGCGGCGGCCCTGCGGATCGGGGCGGTGCACGTTCCGGTCAACCCGATGTTCCGCGGCCCGGAGCTCGCGCACGAGCTGCGCGACAGCGGCGCCGAGGTGGTGATCACCGCCGATTCGCTGCTCCCGGTGCTGGCGCAGGTGCGCGACGAGACCCCCGTGCGGGAAGTCCTGGTGACCGCCGACCCGCTGCGCGGCGACGACCTGGCGGCACCGGAGATCCCGCCCGAGGCCGGGGCTGCGTCGCCGTGGGCCGACGCGGCGGCGCACCCGCCGACCGCGGTGCTGGAGCGCGACCTCGACGCGCTGGCCGCGCTGAACTACACCGGCGGCACGACGGGCTTGCCGAAGGGCTGCGAGCACACCCAGCGCCACATGCTCTACACCGCGGCCTCGACCGCCGGTGCCACCCAGCAGCGCTCCGACGGCGGGTTCGTGGCGCTGTGCTACATCCCGATCTTCTGGATCGCGGGCGAGAACCTGGGCGTGCTCGGACCGCTGGTGCTGGGCGGCACCTCGGTGCTGCTGCCCAGGTGGGACGCGACCGAGGTCCTCGAAGCGATCGACCGCCACCGGGCCACGACCACGGTCGGCACCGTGGAGAACTACCTGGAGCTGCTGGACCACCCGCGCTTCGCCGAGCACGACCTGAGCTCGCTGACCGACCCGATGGCGGTCTCGTTCGTGCGCAAGCTCGACACCGAGGTCCGCCACCGCTGGTCGGCGGCGGTGGGTCCCGGTTCGCTGCTGCGCGAGGGCGCCTACGGCATGACCGAGACGCACACCTTCGACGCGACGCCGTACGCGCTGGCCGAGGACGACATGGACCTCCGGGCCGAGCCGGTCTTCTGCGGGCTGCCGGTGCCGGGGACCGACATCGCCGTGGTGTCCTTCGAAACCGGCGAACCGCTGCCGCTGGGCGAGGAGGGCGAGATCGTCGTGCGCAGCCCGTCGGTCATGACCGGGTACTGGAAGCAGCCCGAGGCGACCGCGCGCCAGCTCCGCGACGGGTGGTTGCGCACCGGGGACCTGGGCCGCATCGACGAGCACGGCTACCTGCACTACCTCGGCCGGAACAAGGACCTGATCAAGGTCAAGGGGATGAGCGTCTTCCCTGCGGAGGTGGAGATCCTGCTCAGCAGGCATCCCGCGGTGCACTCGGTGGCCGTGGTGGCCGCTTCGCACCCGGAGAAGGGCCAGCAGCCGGTCGCCTTCGTCCGCGCGACCGACGACGCCCTTGACTCCGCGGCGCTGCGCACCTGGGCGGCCGAGCAGATGGCCACCTACAAGGTCCCGCTGGTCGAGATCGTCGAGGAGTTCCCGATGACCACCACCGGCAAGGTCCGCAAGGTCGAACTGGCCGACCGAGCCCAACACCTCTCCGATGAGCACTAGCAGTTTGGCCGGAAACCGCACCCCCAGAGGGGGTGCGGTTTCCGGCCAAACTGCGACGCCTCCAACGCCCTGCGGTACCGTTAAGTCAAGCGACTTAGATTTCTGAGGAGGGCGTTGTGGGCGAGTGGGTGGAGCGGATCGCGGAGGGGCGGTTCTCCGGGCGGTCGGTGGTGGTGACCGGGGCTGCGTCCGGGATCGGGCGGGCCACCGCTTCGCGGATCGCGCGCGAGGGCGGGCGGGTGATCGCCACCGACCTCGTCGAGGGGGCGCTGGGCGAGCTGGCCGAGGAGGTCCCGGGGATCGAACCGGTGGTCGGGGACATCTCCAGCGCCGACGACGTGGCGCGCGTCGCCGAGCGGGCCGGCGAGCGGGTCGACGGGCTGGCCAACATCGCCGGCGTGATGGACGACTTCAGCCCGGTGCACGAGATCTCCGACGAGGTCTGGGAGCGGGTCTTCCGGATCGACGTCGACGGGGTGATGCGGCTGACCCGCGCGATCGTGCCCGCGATGCTGGCCGCGGGGCGCGGGTCGATCGTCAACGTCGCCTCCGAGGCCGCGCTGCGCGGCAACGCCGCCGGGGTCGCCTACACCGCGGCGAAGCACGCGATCGTGGGGATCACCCGCAGTTCCGCGTTCATGTACGGGGACAGGGGAATTCGGGTCAACGCGGTGGCGCCCGGCGGGGTGGCCACCGGGATCCAGCTCCCGTCCGAGATCTCCGAGTTCGGGATGGGGCGCACCGGGCCCTTCATGGGCACGATGCCGCCGGTGGCCACCGCCGAGATGCAGGCGGCCGCGATCTGCTTCCTGCTCAGCGACGACGCGGTCAACCTCAACGGCGTGGTCGCGCCGACCGACGGGGGCTGGTCGGTGCAGTGAACCCCGGCCCGCGAGGGCCTCCCTCGACGCGGGCCCTCCCGGCCGAGATCGACGGTACGGTGTGATCGCCGAGCGCCCGGTCCAGCGAGGAGTGGTTCACGTGCCCGACTTCGACATCAGCACGCCGCAGTCGGCGCGGATCTGGAACTACTGGCTGGGCGGCGCGGACAACTACGCGGTCGATCGGGAGGCCGGCGACGCCGCGGCCGCGCAGATCCCGGACATCCCGGAGGGCGCCCGCGCCGAGCGGGCGTTCCTGGTGCGCGCGGTCCGGCACCTCGTCGACCGGGGCGTGCGGCAGTTCCTGGACGTCGGCACGGGGCTGCCCACGGCGAACAACACCCACGAGGTCGCGCAGCGGCTCGCGCCGGAGAGCCGCGTGGTCTACGTCGACAACGACCCGATCGTGCTCGCGCACGCCCGCGCGCTGCTGACCAGCACGCCCGAGGGGCGGACCGACTACCTCGACGCCGACCTGCGCCGGCCGGACGAGATCCTGCCCGAGGCCGAGCGCACGCTGGACTTCGACCAGCCGGTCGGGCTGATGCTGCTCGGCGTGGTCAACCACGTCGTGGACGACGCCGAGGCGCACGCGGCCGTGGCCGACCTGCTCGCGGGGCTGGCCCCGGGCAGCTACCTGGTGCTGACCCACTCCACCGCGGAGATCCACGGGGAGCCGATGCGCGAGGCGATGCGCGAGATCACCGAGCGCGGCGGCACCCCGATCCGGCCGCGCACGGCCGCGGAGATCGAGGAGTTCTTCAAGGGCACGACGCTGCTGGAGCCGGGCGTGGTGACCTGCTCGCTGTGGCGGCCGGACGACGGCATCCGCACCCCGCGCCCGGTCCACCTCTTCGGCGGCGTCGGCCGCCTCGACTGACCGCGCGCCCGGAGCTCCCGCGCCGGAAGACGCCGCACCCGCCGGCCCCAGCCAAAAAGATTTTGTTGCTGGCCGGTCGATCACAAGAAGCATATTGCTTATGGAGCCGAATCTGCTGTAATTCTTGTTGTGCGTGACGCACGCGCACATCGCAGCCGGGAGGCCGAAACATGACCGCTCAGCAGGAGACCGTTCAGCAGCCGACCGCCGTACCCGACCAGCGCGCCGCCGACCCCGTCAGCACGTTGAAGTCGCAGGTCACGGGTGACCTGATGGACATCGTGGCCGATCTCGACGCGGGCGACGGCTGCCGACTGCGCGACGCGCGCGACGGCACGCGCTACCTCGACCTGACGATGTACTTCAGCTCGGCGCCGCTCGGCCACGGCCACCCCGGCCTGCGGACGCCCGACTTCGAGGCCGCTCTGGTGCGCGTCGGCCGGGTCAAACCCTCCAACCCGGACTTCGCCACCGTCGAGCAGGCCCGCTTCGCCACCACCTTCCGCCGCGTGGTGGGCGTCGACGAGCTGCCGCTGCTGTTCTTCATCGACGGCGGGACGCTCGCGGTGGAGAACGCGCTCAAGGTCGCCTTCGACTGGAAGACCAAGCTCAACGCCCGCCGCGGCGTCGCCGTGCGCGGCAGCCGGGTGCTGCACCTGGAGCGGGCCTTCCACGGGCGCAGCGGCTACACCACATCGCTGACCAACACCGACCCGAACAAGGTCCGCGACTACCCGATGTTCGACTGGCCGCGCATCCCCAGCCCGGCCGTCGAGCCCGGCGAGCGCTGGGACGTCGCCGAGCTGCTGCCGGAGGAGCAGGTCGCGCTGGACGCCGCCCGCGCCGCGCTGCGCCGCTACGGAACCGAGATCGCCTGCTTCGTCTACGAGCCGATCCAGGGCGAGGGCGGCGACCGGCACCTGCGGCCCCGGTTCCTGCGGGCGGTGCAGGACCTCTGCCGCGAGCACGACGTGCTCACCGTCGCCGACGAGGTGCAGACCGGCGCGCTGACCGGGCAGGCCTGGGCGCACCAGGCGCTCGGGCTGGAACCCGACCTGGTCGCCTTCGGCAAGCGGATGCAGGTCTGCGGCGTGATGGGCGGCCGCCGGGTGCTGGAGATCGCCGACAACGCCTTCCGCGAGCCCAGCCGGATCAGCTCCACCTGGGGCGGATCGCTGACCGACATGGTCCGCGCGACCCGGATCCTGGAGGTGATCGAGGAGGAGGGGCTCTTCGAGCACAGCCGCGCGATGGGCGAGCTGCTGCTGGCCGAGCTGCGCGAGCTGGCCGCGGAGTTCCCGCAGCGGGTGCACTCGCCCCGCGGCCGGGGCCTGATGTGCGCGATCAGCTTCCACGAGCCCGCCGACCGCGACCGCGCCCTGGCGATCGCCCGGGACAGCCACCGCACGCTGTTCCTGCCGTCCGGGCCGGACTCGCTGCGCGCCCGCCCGCCGCTGTCGGCGCGTCCGGACGAGCTCGTCGACGCCGTCGCCGCGCTGCGCAAGACCCTGGCCGCCCTCGCCTGACCCGCAGCCGCTCTAGGGGGGCGGAGCCGCCGAGGCTCCGCCCCCTCCTGCGCTGAGCAGAGCGGTTCCTAGCGCCAGGAGGGGAGCCAGAGCTCGGACTGCCAGTGCTCGTAGGTGATCGGGTCGCCGTTGAGGATCGGCCACAACCAGGCGAAGTTGGCCACCACCAGACCGAGGTACAGCGACACCGCCAGCAACCCGGTGCGCCTGCGCTCGAAGTGGTCGCTGGCCTTGCCCAGCACCTGGCCGAGCACCAGCGTGATGCCCAGGATCAGGAACGGCACGATCGGCGTCATGTAGAAGAAGTACATCTGCCGGTCCAGCTCGATGAACCACGGCAGGAAACCGGCGCAGTAGCCCACCAGCACCGCGGCGTAGCGCCAGTCGGTGCGGCCGACCGCGCGCCACACCGACCAGCCGGCCACCGGCAGGGCCAGCCACCACATCGCCGGAGTGCCCAGCAGCATCGTGGCCCGCACGCAGCTGTCCCGGCCGCAGCCGCCCGCGCCGGACTCGTAGTAGTAGAGCATCGGGCGCAGGCCCATAGGCCAGGCCCAGGGCTTGGACTCCCAGGGGTGCGGGGTCTCCGGCGTGACCAGGTTGGTGTGGAAGTCCAGCACGTTGAACTGGTAGTAGAGCAGCGAGCGCCACACGTCCGGCAGCCAGGCCATCCCGACGTCGTCGGCGACCAGCGCCGCGTGCCGGTCGGTGGCCGTCTCGCTGGCGAACCAGCCGGTCCAGGTCGCGAAGTACACCACCAGCGGGAGCAGCAGCAGCGAGCCCAGCGCCGGGGCGGTGTCGCGCAGCAGCGCGGCGCGCCACGGCCGCCGCACCCCGGCCGAGCGCCGGGCCAGCGCGTCCCAGAACACGCTGAGCAGGCCGAAGGCCATGATGAAGTAGATGCCGTTCCACTTCGTCGCGCAGGCCAGGCCGATCAGCAGGCCCGCGCCGAAGCGCCACCAGCGGAAGCCCAGCCGCGGCCCCCAGCCCGCTGGATCGAGCCTGCCCTCGGCGACCACGTGCCACATCCGCTCGCGCACCTGGTCGCGGTCGACCAGCAAGCAGGAGAACGCCGCCAGCAGGAAGAACGCCTGGAAGATGTCCAGCATCCCGACGCGGGACTGCACGTGGCTGAGGCCGTCGCAGATCAGCAGGATCCCCGCGATCGCGCCGAGCATCGTCGACCGGGTCATCCGGCGGGCGATGCGCACGATCAGCAGCACCATCAGCGCGCCGCACAGCGCGGCCACCACGCGCCAGCCCCACGGGTTGTAGCCCAGCAGCCACTCGCCGAGGGCGATCATCTGCTTGCCCACCGGCGGGTGCGCCACCAGCTCGTAGCCGGGGTTGTCCTCGTAGCCGCCGTTGCGCAGCATCTGCCAGGCCTGCGGGACGTAGTGCTTCTCGTCGAACACCGGGGTGCCGTCGTCGGTGGCCTGCCCCAGGTTCCAGAACCGCACCAGCGCGGCGACCAGCGCGATCACCCCGGTGACCAGCCAACCGCGCATCCGGTCGGTGGGCATCGAGACGTCCAGCAGGGGCAGCCGATCCGTCGCGCCCGGTGGCCGGGCCGCTGGGCGGCGTCCGACCTGGACGAGCTCGTCGGAACCGCCGGTGTTGCGGACTGGGGCGCTCACGACACCGATCGTAAGGCTGGTGCCCCCGCCGACCGGGCACCGCCCGCCGCCACCGGCGGCCTAGGCTCGTGGCCATGGACTCCGGCACCCTGCTGCTCGCCGCGACCCCGCTCGGCGACGCCCGCGACGCCTCGCAACGGCTCGTCGACGCCCTCGGCTCGGCCGAGCTGGTGGCCGCCGAGGACACCCGCCGGGTGAAGTCCCTGGCGAGCGCGCTGGACGTGGCGATCACCGGCAAGGTGGTCAGCTACTACGAGGCCGTGGAGTCCGCGCGCGCCCCGATGCTGCTCGACGCGCTGCGCGAGGGGCGCACCGTGCTGCTGGTCACCGATGCAGGCATGCCCAGCGTGTCCGATCCCGGCTACCGGCTGGTCTCGGCGTGCATCGGCGAGGGGCTGCCGGTGACCTGCCTGCCGGGTCCGTCCGCGGTGACCACCGCGCTGGCGCTGTCCGGGCTGCCCTCGGACCGGTTCTGCTTCGAGGGGTTCCCGCCGCGCAAGAGCGGCGAGCGCAAGCGCTTCTTCGCCCGGCTGGTCGCCGAGGAGCGCACCAGCGTGCTCTTCGAGGCCCCGCACCGGCTGGCCGACGCGCTGGCGGACGCCGCCGAGGTGCTGGGCCCGCAGCGGCGCGCCGCTGTGTGCCGGGAGCTGACCAAGACCTACGAGGAGGTCGAGCGCGGCACCCTCGGCGAGCTGGCCGAGTGGGCGGCCGAGGGCGTGCGCGGGGAGATCACCATCGTGCTGGCCGGTGCCGAGCCGCCCGCGAGCGCCGATCCGGAGTCCCTGGTGGAGCAGGTCGAGCAGCGGGCCGCCGAGGGCGTCCGCCTCAAGGACGCGGTCGCCGAGGTCGCCGAGCTCGCGGGCGTCCGCAAGAAGGAGCTCTACGACGCCGTGCTCAACTCCCGCGCCTGACCCGCGCGGTCGCGCCGAAAGCCGTTCGGGCGAAACGGGCGTGATCGGGATGCGGTTCGGAGCGGCTCGCGCGCGGGCCGCGCTCGGCGCACCGCCGCGCAGGGCCGGTGGGCGGACGCATTACGCTGACAGGCATGAGCGCCTCTGTGCTGACCGCTGTGGCCTGGCCCTATGCCAACGGTCCGCGGCACATCGGCCATGTCTCCGGCTTCGGTGTGCCCTCGGACGTCTTCTCGCGCTACCAGCGAATGGCCGGCAACCGGGTGCTCATGGTGTCCGGTACCGACGAGCACGGCACGCCGATCTCGGTCCAGGCCGAGAACGAGGGGTTGTCCACCCGCGAGCTCGCCGACAAGTACAACCGGGTGATCACCGAGGACCTGCAGGGCCTCGGCCTGTCCTACGACCTGTTCACCCGCACCACCACCGGCAACCACTACCAGGTGGTCCAGGACCTGTTCCTGGCGATGCACCGCAACGGCTACGTGCTGCCGAAGACCACCACCGGCGCGATCAGCCCGTCCACCGGCCGCACGCTGCCCGACCGCTACATCGAGGGAACCTGCCCGATCTGCGGTTACGACGGCGCGCGCGGCGACCAGTGCGACAACTGCGGCAACCAGCTCGACCCGGCCGAGCTGCGCAACCCGGTCTCCCGGATCAACGGCGAGACCCCGGAGTTCGTCGAGACCGAGCACCTGTTCCTGGACCTGCCCGCGTTCACCGAGTCGCTTGGCAAGTGGCTGTCCACCCGCACCGGGTGGCGGCCGAACGTGCTCAAGTTCGCGCAGAACCTGGTCGAGGACATGCGCCCGCGCGCGATCAGCCGCGACCTCGACTGGGGCGTGCCGATCCCGCTGGACGGCTGGCGCGACCAGCCGATGAAGCGCTTCTACGTCTGGTTCGACGCGGTGATCGGCTACTTCTCGGCCAGCGTCGAGTGGGCCCGCCGCATCGGGCAGCCGGACGCCTGGAAGGAGTTCTGGACCGACCCGGCCGCGCACGGCTACTACTTCATGGGCAAGGACAACATCACCTTCCACGCCCAGATCTGGCCGACGCTGCTGATGGGCCACAACGGCCAGGGCGACAAGGGCGGCACCCCCGGCCCGTACGGCGAGCTGAACCTGCCGGAGCAGATCGTCTCCAGCGAGTTCCTGACCATGAGCGGGTCGAAGTTCTCCACCTCCCGCGGCACCGTGATCTACGTGCGCGACTTCCTGGAGGAGTTCGGCCCGGACACCCTGCGCTACTTCATCTCGGTGGCGGGTCCGGAGAACCAGGACGCGGACTTCACCTGGGACGAGTTCGTCCGCCGGACCAACTTCGAGCTCGCCAACGAGTGGGGCAACCTGGTCAACCGCTCGATCTCGATGGCGGCCAAGAACAACGGCGCGGTTCCCGCCCCCACCTCGCCCGCCCCGGCCGACGAGGAGCTCAAGGCGATGGCCCGCGGCGCGTTCGACACCGTCGGCGACCACCTGCAGCGCTCCCGGTTCAAGCAGGCGACCCAGGAGGCCATGCGGGTCGTCTCGGCGGCCAACAAGTACCTGTCCGACCAGGAGCCGTGGAAGCTCAAGGAGGACCCGGACCGGCGCGACGCGGTGCTGCACACCGCGCTGCAGGTGGTCTCCGACGCGAACACGCTGCTGACCCCGTTCCTGCCGCACTCGGCGCAGAAGGTGCACGAGCTGCTCGGCGGCGACGGGGTGTGGGCCGCGCAGCCGGAGATCCGCGAGGTCGACGACCTCGACGCGCCCGAGCGGTCCTACCCGGTGCTGATGGGCGAGTACGCCGACGAGCAGGCCAAGTGGGAGTCGACCGAGATCGAGGTCGGTCGCCCGCTGAACAAGCCCAAGCCGCTGTTCGCCAAGCTCGACGCCTCGCTCGGCGAGACCGGCCCGGAATGGGCGCCGATCCAGCAGTCCTGACCGTCCAGCGCGCCGAGCCGGCCGGGACCGCCCGGCCGGCTCGGTCATGTCCAGGGGAGCAGTGCGATGAGCAAGGGCGACAAGAAGCGCGAGCTGCCGCCGGTGCCGGAGCCGACGCCGGCTCCGTTCGTCGACGCGCACACGCACCTGGACGCCTGCGGCGCGAAGACCGCCGAGGACGTGCGCGCGTTGGTCGACCGCGCGGCCTCCGCGGGCGTGGCGCGGGTGGTCACCGTGGCCGACGACATCGCCGCGGCCCGCTGGGCCGTCGAGGCCGCGACCTGGGACGACCGGGTGTTCGCCGCGGTCGCCCTGCACCCGACCCGAACCAAGGACTTCTCCGCCGCCGATCGGGAGGTCCTCACCGAGCTCGCCGCGCACCCGCGCGTGGTGGCCGTCGGCGAGACCGGCTTGGACTACTACTGGGACTACTCGCCGCCGGAGCCGCAGCAGGAGGCGTTCCGCTGGCACATCGAGCTGGCCAAGCGCACCGGCAAGCCGCTGATGATCCACGACCGCGAGGCGCACGAGGACATCCTGCGCATCCTCGACGAGGAGGGCGCGCCGGAGAAGGTGATCTTCCACTGCTTCTCCGGGGACGCCGAATTCGCGAAGGCCTGCGTGGCGGAGGGCTACGTGCTCTCCTTCGCCGGTACCGTGACCTTCCGGAACGCCGAGGGTCTGCGGGCGGCCGCCGAACTGGTCCCGGAGGGCCAGTACCTGGTGGAGACCGACGCGCCGTTCCTGACGCCGCACCCGTTCCGGGGACGGCCGAACCAGCCATATTGCGCCAATTACACCCTTCGTGGGCTTGCCGAACTCCGTGGCATGACGGTCGAGGAACTCGCCGTGTCGGTCAATGCCACGGCCGAGCGAGTCTTCGCGCTCGACCAGGTGTGAACGAACCCCGCTTCTCCTCACTGCCCGAACACTGGTAAAGGCAGTCGATCAGCGCCCGCTTGCGCGCTCCGCGAGGGCTCCTAGCGTCCATTGTGGAAGCCGGAGCGGGGGCACCCCGAACTCCACCGGCCCGAACCGGCGGAGGTCCTCGACTCCGGACCTGCGGAGTTAGGCGAGGAATTGCGGATTCAGAGAAGTACCAGGTGGACGCTGGCGGCGGCCGTCGTGCTCAGTGCCGCTGCCTCGGTCGCGGTGGCCCCGAACGCCGCGGCAACCGACCGATCGGCCGTGTGGGAACGACTCGCCGAGTGCGAGTCGAGCGGCAACTGGGCCGCCAACACCGGCAACGGCTACTACGGCGGACTGCAGTTCAGCCGCAGCACGTGGGACGCCTACGGCGGTGACCGGTACAGCAGCTACCCGCACCACGCGTCGCGCGCGCAGCAGATCGCCATCGCCGAGCGGCTGCGCGACGCGCGCGGCGACTACGGCGCCTGGCCGGCCTGCGCGCGCGAGCTGGGTCTGCCGCGATGAGCTGATCGGTCGTGACGGGGGTGCCGAGGTTCCCCCGTGCGAGGGGAGGGGATCCGGCCCGAGCGCGCTGCGTGCTCGGGCCGGATCGCTGAGTGGCCGGCCCAGCCTGCGCGAATCGCCGTTGAGCGCGCGTTACGCCTGCTCCGGCCCGTGCGATATGTCACTGAAGCGCCTGGGGGGCGCTGCTAACGAAGCCCGGAACTGCCCCCCAAACGGACTAGCATTTTCGGGTATTGATCACTGACCGTGCAGGGTTGTGTGGCAACGTGATGTAACCCAGGTCACACGCTGGAATTCGGTGCTTGGCCGCCTATGGGGATCACGGTAGAGTCTCGGCGCCGTAACCGATGACAACCAGTCATGGGGGACGCCCCGGAAGTCTCGCCGGTGTACGTCGGGGAAACCGGAAGCGAGCGGAAAGAGGCTCGCCGATGGTTAGGACGGCGCTTGGCTTACGGGAGTCGGATACAGACACGAAGCACGAAGGTTGTGCGCGCGCGAGCGGCACGGAGAGGGGTTGAGCGAGCGATGAACTCGCCCGACGCGCCTCCGGTCGGAGCACGTGAGCGCGACTTCCGCCTTCGGGAGGTAGCGACCCTGTGAACGGACGAGGCGAGCCCAGTCATTCGGGTCTTGCTCCGCAGCAAGACAACGGCTACTGGGCCGATTCCTTCGACGCGTCGACGGACTGGTTCACCCCGGTGCAGCCGACCCAGCAGCACACCATGGTCGGGCTGCTCGACGCCCCGGACGGCCAGGCTCAGACCTGGGACGCCGAGGAGCACCCCAGCTTCCCGCCAGGGGCCCTCGACATCACCGCGGCCGACGTCTACGAGGCGCTCGGCCCGGACGCCGAGGACATGCTGGCGACCGCCGAGGTCGATGTAAACGAGGTCATCGCTCTCCTCAACGCCGAGACGGTGGTCCTCCCCCCGCTGGACTTCACCGAGCTCGAGCCCGAGGCGGAGCCCGGGCTGCAGCCCCAGCGGACCCAGACCGAGGCCATCACCGCCTGGAAGCGCCGCTTCCTCAAGGGTGCCGTCGCGGGCGTCCTGCTGAGCCTCACCGGCTCCGGGGCCGCGGCAGCCGCGATGGACAAGTCGGTCACCGTCGAGGTGGACGGCAAGGAGAAGACCGTCAGCACCTACGACGACACCGTCGGCGAGGTGCTCAAGGACGAGGGCATCAACGTCGGTCCGCACGACGCGCTGAGCCCGTCGCCGCAGGCCGAGGTCGGCCACGGCGACAAGATCACGCTCGACCGCGGCCGGCTGCTGAAGCTCAACATCGACGGCGAGGTCCGCGAGGAGTGGGTGCGCTCCGGGACGGTCGGCCAGGCGCTGAGCGCGCTGAACGTCAACACCGAGGGCGCGTGGATCTCCGCGGACCGCTCCACGGCCGTGCCGGAAGACGGCATGGAGCTCAAGGTCCGGACGCTCAAGGACGTCACCGTCACCGACGGCGCCGGTGAGCCCAAGCAGCTCACCACGCACGCCGCGAACATCGGCGAGCTCGTCAAGGAGCTCAAGCTCGACCTCGGCCCGCAGGACAAGATCACCCCGGGCGGGGACGCCAAGATCGTCGACGGCGCGCAGATCGACGTCGACCGGATCTCCAGCAAGGTCGTCAGCCTCACCATCCCGGTGGAGCCGCCGGTCAAGGAGATCGTCGACGAGAACATGCTCAAGGGTGAGGAGAAGGTCGTCGACCCGGGCGAGGCCGGCGAGAAGATCCAGTTCACCCGGATCACCACGGTCAACGGCGAGGAAGACTCCCGGGACGTGGTCGACGAGAAGATCACCAAGCAGGCGCGCGAGAAGGTCGTCCGCGTCGGCGGCAAGGAGCCGCCGAACAGCGGCGTCTGGGACAAGCTGGTCCAGTGCGAGTCGACCGGCAACTGGTCGATCAACAGCGGCAACGGCTACTACGGCGGACTGCAGTTCGACAAGCAGACCTGGGACGCCTACGGCGGCGACCAGTACGCCGAGTACCCGCACCAGGCCAGCCGGGAGCAGCAGATCGCGGTCGCGGAGAAGGTGCGCGACGCCCGCGGCGGCTCCTACGGGGCCTGGCCGGCCTGCGCCTCCAAGCTCGGCCTGCCGACCTGATCCGGATCTCCCGGTCCTCCTCGTACGAACGGTCCCCGCGCGCTCGGCGTGCGGGGACCGTTCGCGCGCGGGCGGGGACCGCTCCGTCCGGTGATGGGAGTCCTTCGTTGTTCGCCCTGGTGAGAACGCCGGTGGTGGGCGGTCTAGGGTTTGAGCCGTGGATGACCAGCTGCTTGGACCGGGCGATGTGCGCCGGTTGGCCGCCGAGCTCGACGTCCGGCCGACGAAGAAGCTCGGCCAGAACTTCGTGCACGACCCCAACACCGTGCGCCGCATCGTGTCGACCGCCGAGGTCACCGCGGACGACGTGGTGCTGGAGGTCGGCCCGGGGCTCGGCTCGCTGACGCTGGCCCTGCTGCCGGAGGCCGGCTCGGTCATCGCCGTGGAGGTCGATCCGGTGCTGGCGGCCAAGCTGCCCGCCACCGCCGCCGAGTTCGCGCCGAACTCGGCCGCTCGGCTGACCGTCCTGGAGGCGGACGCGCTCCGGGTGCGCGCCGCGGACTTCCCCGAGCCGCCGACGGCCCTGGTGGCCAACCTGCCCTACAACGTCGCGGTGCCGGTCGTGCTGCACCTGCTCGCCGAGCTGCCGAGCCTGCGGCACGGCCTGGTGATGGTGCAGTCCGAAGTGGCCGATCGGATGTCGGCCGAGCCGGGCAGCCGGACCTACGGCGTGCCGAGCGCCAAGGCGGGCTGGTTCGCCGACGTGCGGCGCGCGGGACCGGTGCCGCGCAAGGTGTTCTGGCCGGTGCCCAACGTGGACTCCGGGTTGGTGGCCTTCCACCGCGTGGATCCGCCTTCGAGCGCACCGCGCGAGGAGGTCTTCCGGGTCGTGGACGCGGCGTTCGCGCAGCGGCGCAAGGTGCTGCGCGGCGCGCTGGCCGGTTGGGCCGGTTCGGCGGCGCTGGCCGAGGACTACCTGCGGGCGGCCGGTGTCGAGCCGACCGCTCGCGGTGAGCAGCTCACCATCGCGGACTTCGCCCGCATCGCCGAGGCCAAGCAGCGCTGATCACCCGTCCGGTGGCTTGCCAACTCGAGTGAACTTGCTACTGAGGGTTAGCTCCAACACCCCGCTGTGTCCGGGAATTCCCGCTCCGCTGGGTGTGTGACAAGACAAACAAACTTCGGATAGTGACCGCTATCAACTTGCGCAGGGGTGCGCCAGTGGGGTCTACTATTCGAGAAATCCATCCCGAGCGGCTGAGAGACCTGGCTTGTTGACGCCGCAGCAACCACCCGATGGGCAGGTGCTAACGCCAGGAGCGATGGAGCGATCGTGGATTCAAACGCGCTGTTAGCGACTCTGCCCGCCGGCGACCACCGGGCCCGGGCGTCCTCCGCACTGCTCGTGCTGCCTTCCCAGGCCGTGCCGCAGCGGACGCGAGTACCGCGCACGCAGCCCGCCCACGTCCGGGAGCTGCTCACGCAGCGCCGGGTCATCGACCACGGGCGGCGCACCACCACGGCCTGTCGCCGGGCGATGTGACCCGGAACCTCCCCCTCGTCAACGCCTTCGAAGTTCACCCTGACCTGCTGCCCGCGCGACGCGGGCGCGGTCGTCGCGAGCTGATGTGGAGCAGATCGTGATCTCTGTTGAGAACCTGACCAAGTCCTTCCAGCACAACGGTTCCACCGTGCGCGCCCTCGACGGCGTCTCGATGGAGGTCAACCCCGGCTCCGTGTGCGGCGTGGTGGGTCCGAGCGGGGCGGGCAAGTCGACTCTGGCGCGCTGCATCGCGCTGCTGGAGAAGCCGGACAGCGGTGCCATCCGGGTGGACGGCACCGACCTGGTCGCCCTGGAGGGCAGGGCGCTGCGCGCCGCCCGCCAGCAGATCGGCGTGGTGCCGCAGGGCGATTCGCTGCTCCGCCAGCGCACCGCCGCGGGCAACGTGGCGCTGCCGCTGGAGGCGGCCGGGATCAGCGGCCCGCACCGGCGCGCTCGCGTCGGCGAGCTGCTGGACCTGGTGGGCCTGACCGACAAGGCGTCGGTCTACCCCGACCAGCTCTCCGGCGGGCAGCGCCAGCGCATCGCGGTGGCCCGCGCGCTGGCCGCCAAGCCCTCGGTGCTGCTGGCCGACGAGCCGACCTCCGCGCTGGACCCGGGCACCACCGATTCGGTGCTGACCGTCCTGGACCGCGCGCGGTCCGAGCTGGGCGTCACCGTCCTGGTGGTCACCCACGACATGGCGGTGGTCCGCAAGATCGCCGACGACGTCGCGGTGCTGGAGGACGGCCGCGTGGCCGAGCACGGCAAGGTGCTCGACCTGGTGGCCGAGCCGGGCAGCCAGGTCTCGTCGACCCTGCTGCCCGCGACCGACCAGGCCGAGCCGCTGCGGCCGGCCGCGGGCGGCGGCCACGACGTGGTCGCCGAGGTCGTGCTGGTCGGTTTCGCCGCCGTCGGGGCGCTGCTGCCGGAAGCGGGCAACCGCTTCGGCGTCGACCTGGCGATCCTGGGCGGCGGTTTGACCCGCCTCGGCGACACCCCGGTCGCCAAGTTCCGCATCGGCCTGACCGGGGAGCGCTCCGAGGCGGCGCTGAATTGGATGATCGAGCGGGACGCGCATGTCCGGCGCGCCCCGGTGTGCGTTGACGGAGTTGCTGCTGCGTGACTGATGTGACCCCCTGGTCGGAGGTCGGAGAACTACTGGGCGAGGCAACGCTCCAAACGCTGTACATGGTGCTGGTGTCGACCCTGCTGGCGGTGGCCGGCGGGTTGCCGCTCGGCGTGCTGCTGCACCTGTCCTCGCCGGTCGGGCTGAACCCGCGACCGGCGCTGTACCGGGTGCTCGGCGTGATCGTGGACGTGGTGCGCTCGGTGCCCTTCGTGGTGCTGCTGGTGGTGCTGGCCTCGTTCACCCGGTTGCTGGTCGGGACCTCGATCGGCAGCACCGCGGTGATCGTGCCGCTGACCATCGGAGCCGTGCCCTTCTTCGCCAGGCTGACCCAGAACGCGTTGCGCGAGGTCAGCTTCACCGTGGTGGAAGCGGCGATCACGACCGGATCGAGCAGGCTGCGGATCGTGTGGACGGTGCTGCTGGGCGAGGCCCGCGCGGCACTGGTCGGCGCGGTCGGCGTCACCGCGGTGGCGCTGATCGGCTACGCCGCGATGGCCGGTGCCATCGGCGGCGGGGGCCTGGGCACCACCGCGATCCAGGACGGCTACCAGAGCAACGACAGCCGGATCCTGTACGGCTCGGTCGTGGTGCTCGGCGCGCTGGCCTACGCGATGCAGCTGGCCACGGACCTGGCCGCCAAGCTGGTGGATCGCCGGCGCACAGCGGCCGGCTGAGTTCTCCTCCTCCCGGATCGAAGCGCGCGCGTCCCAGAAGGACCCGCGCGGTTGCCACAACGCGCCCGAAACCGGGCGCCGGAAAGGAAGTTTCGAGATGCGTTTGCGCTTTGCCGCGCTGGTCGCCTCGGCCGGTGTGCTGCTGGCCGCCTGCGGCTCCGGCCCGACCGCCGCCGAGGACCCCAACGCGCCGCTGCGGATCGGCGTCAGCCCGACCCCGCACGGCGAGATCCTGGAGCACGTCGACGAGAACCTGGCGGAGAAGGCCGGGCTCGACATCGAGATCGAGAAGTTCGACGACTACATCCGCCCCAACGAGGCCCTCGCGCACGGCGAGCTGGACGCGAACTACTTCCAGCACAAGCCCTACCTCGAGGAGTACCGCGGCGAGCGCGGCGGCGACTTCGCCTGGGTGCAGTCGGTGCACCTGGAGCCGCTGGCGCTGTACTCCAAGCAGCACGAGTCGGCGCAGGAGATCCCCGACGGGGCGACCGTGACGCTGCCCAACGACCCGGCGAACCAGTTCCGCGGTCTGAAGCTGCTGGAGCAGGGCGGGTTGATCAAGCTCAAGCCCGAGGCGGGCGTGGGCACCCGGCTGTCCGAGGCGATCGCGGAGAACCCGAAGAAGCTGGAGCTCAAGGACCTCTCGCCGGACCAGCTGCCGCGCTCGGTCGACGACGCCGCCGCCGCGGTGGTCAACGGCAACTACGCGGTCAAGGCCAAGATGACCGACCCGCTGCTGGTGGAGGAGTCCGAGGGCAACCCCTACGCCAACGGGCTGGTCACCACTCCGCAGCTGGCCGAGGACCCGCGCGTGCAGAAGCTCGCCGAGCTGCTGCGCTCGCCGGAGGTGCAGGACTTCATCCAGCAGAAGTGGGGCGGCGTGGCCGTCACCCCGGCCGCCTGATCGCTCCTTCACCAGAAGTCCCCACGCCCAGGCGTGGGGACTTCTGATGTGGGAGGGGGAGCCGCTCGGCCGCCACGTCCGGGTGGGAGCACAGGTAAGTGGACGGCGCGCCTTGCCGGGCACGTAGGCTGGAACCGTGCTCTCCGTGGTTCCAACTCCGATCACCGTTCGCGTTCCGGCGAAGGTGAACCTCCACCTGTCGGTCGGTGACGCTCGTCCGGACGGCTACCACGAGCTGGTCACCGTCTTCCAGGCGCTGTCGCTCACCGACGACGTCACGGTGGTGACCGCCGAGGAGTCGGCGATCGAGGTGCAGGGCGAGGGCGCCGACCTGGTGCCCGCCGGCCCCGAGAACCTGGCCTGGAAGGCCGTGCGGCTGCTCGCCGAGCGGGCGGGCAAGGACCCGGAGGAGCCGGGGGTGCGGGTGTCGATCAACAAGGGCATCCCGGTGGCCGGCGGCATGGCGGGCGGCAGCGCCGACGCGGCCGCGACGCTGCTGGCGCTCAACCAGCTGTGGAAGCTCGAGATCGGCCGCGACGAGCTCGGCGAGATCGCCGGGCAGCTCGGCAGCGACGTCCCGTTCTCGCTGCAGGGCGGCACCGCGCTGGGCACCGGCCGCGGTGAGCGGCTCGTCCCGGTGCTGGCCCGGCACACCTTCCACTGGGTGATCGGCCTGGCCAAGGACGGCCTGAGCACGCCCGAGGTCTACGGGGAGCTGGACCGCCTGCGCGACGAGAACGCGCCCAACCGGGTCGGCGAGGTGGAACCGCTGCTGGAGGCGCTGGCCTCCGGCGATCCGAGGCAGCTCGCGCTGCTGCTGGGCAACGACCTGCAGGCGGCTGCGGTGTCGCTCAAGCCGGTCCTGCGGCGCACCCTGCGCGCGGGCGTGCAGGCGGGCGCGCTGGCGGGCATCGTCTCCGGATCCGGACCCACCTGCGCCTTCCTGTGCACCGATGCGGACTCCGCGGTGCGGGTGGCCGCCGAGCTCTCCGGAGCGGGCGTGTGCCGCACCGTCCGGGTCGCGCACGGCCCGGTCCCCGGAGCCAAGATCGTCTCCGAGGAGCCCGCGCACCGGCCGACCCCGCCGCAGGTCCACGCCTGAGATCCCGCGCCGCGTCCAACGGCCCCCGAAACGCGTTGATGGAGAAGACGAACACCCGATGGTGAACCTGGTCAACCTGGAAACGGTGCACAAGAGCTACGGCGTTCGACCGCTGCTGGACGGCGCGTCGCTCGGCGTTTCCGCCGGTGAGCGGATCGGGGTGGTCGGGCTCAACGGCGGCGGCAAGACGACCCTGCTGGAGGTCCTCTCCGGCAACGAGGAGCCCGACACCGGGCGGGTCAGCCACGCGCGCGACCTGCGGATGGCCGTGGTGACCCAGCGCACCGAGCTGGCCCGGGGTTCCACGGTGCGCAACGCGGTGCTCGACCCGCACGGCTTCACCGCCGAGCACGAGTGGGCGGCCGATCCGCGGGTGCGCTCGGTGCTCACCGGCCTGGGCATGACCCGGCTGGGCCTGGACACCCCGGTAGAGAACTTCTCCGGCGGCGAGCGG
Organism: Saccharopolyspora griseoalba; assembly: GCF_042665275.1. Classification (NCBI taxonomy): domain Bacteria; kingdom Bacillati; phylum Actinomycetota; class Actinomycetes; order Pseudonocardiales; family Pseudonocardiaceae; genus Saccharopolyspora; species Saccharopolyspora griseoalba. The sequence continues at coordinate 386,541 of NZ_JBHTCJ010000004.1, forward strand.
CGGCGCGTCGCGCTGGCCGCGGCGCTGGTGCGCGACCTGGACCTGCTGGTGCTCGACGAGCCGACCAACCACCTCGACGTCGAGGGCGTCCGCTGGCTGGCCGATCACCTGCTGGAGCGCAAGTGCGCGCTGGTGATCGTGACCCACGACCGCTGGTTCCTGGACACGGTGTGCAACCGGACCTGGGAGGTCACCGACGGCCGGGTCGAGCAGTACGAGGGCGGGTACGCCGACTGGATCTTCGCGCGGGCCGAGCGCGCCCGCATCGCGCAGGCCACCGAGGAGAAGCGGCAGAACCTCGCCCGCAAGGAGCTCGCCTGGCTGCAGCGCGGCGCGAAGGCCCGCACCTCCAAGCCCCGCTACCGCGTGGAGGCCGCCGAGGCGCTGATCTCGGACGTGCCGGAGCCGCGGGACAGCGTCGAGCTGCTCGCCTTCGCCAAGCGCAGGCTGGGCAGGACCGTGCTCGAACTGGAGGACGTCGACCTGCGGGTCGGCGACCGCACGCTGCTGTCCGAGACCACCTGGCGGATCGGCCCCGGCGACCGCATCGGCCTGGTCGGGGTCAACGGCTCCGGCAAGACGACGCTGCTCAAGCTGCTCGCCGGGGAGCGCGAGCCGGACGCGGGCAAGCGCGTCGAGGGCAAGACCGTGCGGATGGCGCACCTGACCCAGGAGCTGCACGACCTGCCCGGCGAGTGGCGGGTGCTGGAGGCCATCGAGCACGTCGCCAAGACCGTCCAGCTGGGCAAGTACGAGCTCAGCGCCTCGCAGCTGGGGGAGCGCTTCGGCTTCGGCAAGGGGCGGCAGTGGACCCCGGTCGGGGACCTCTCCGGCGGCGAGCGCCGCCGACTGCAGCTGGCGCGGCTGCTGATGGCCGAGCCGAACGTGCTCATCCTCGACGAGCCGACCAACGACCTGGACATCGACACCCTCCAGCAGCTGGAGGACCTGCTCGACAGCTGGCCGGGCACGCTGATCGTGGTCTCGCACGACCGCTACCTCACCGAGCGGGTCTGCGACCAGGTCTACGCGCTGTTCGGCGACGGCGGGCTGACCCACCTGCCCGGCGGCATCGACGAGTACCTGCAGCGGCGGCGATCGCTGCTGGCCGCCGAGGCGAGCGCGGGCGCGCAGGCCGACGACGCCAAGCGGGCGGCGTCCTCCGGCGCGCGCAAGCTCTCCGGTGCCGAGGAGCACGCGGCCCGCAAGGAGCTGGCCCGCTACGAGCGCAGGCTGGACAAGCTCGCCGACCAGGAGGCCGCGCTGCACGAGAAGCTCGCCGAGGCGGCCACCGACCCCGATCGGCTCGCCGAGCTCAACTCGCAGCTCCAGTCCCTCCGCTCGGAGAAGGAGGACCTGGAGATGCAGTGGATGGAGCTGGCCGACCAGCTCGGCTGAGCCCGCGCAGCGGCGCGCGGAGGGGTTCCGCTCCGCAGCGCGGTTTCCGGCGAAACCGCCATCCGGGCGGGTTCAAGGCGTGCCTGCGGAGATCCGCGGTCGTAGGCTGCGTCACATGAGTCGGTTCGGCGAGACTTTGGTCGCTTCTGCCCGGCGGAACACCGGGCCGCGGGCGAGCGGTTTGACCACCGGGGAACCCGATGAACCGCGGTTCCGCAGCTGGGGCGAGGTGCACGCGCAGGCCCTGCGGATGGCCGGCGGGCTCGGCGACGAGCTCGCGCCCGGCAGCGCCGTGGCGATCCTGGCCGCCGACCCCGGGCTGATCGCGCCCGCGGTGCAGGCGGTGTGGCTCGGCGGTGGCAGCGTCACGATGCTGCACCAGCCGACCCCGCGCACCGACCTCGGGCACTGGGCGACCGACACGCTGCGGGTGCTGTGCATGATCGGTGCCCGGCTGGTGCTGCTCGGCCCGCCGTTCGAGCAGCTGGCCGGGGTGCTGGAGGAGAACGGCATCGCCTACCGCGATCTCGTCGGGCTCGCCGCGCACGACGGGCCGCCCGCGGAACCGGTCGAGGTCGACGAGGACGCCACCGCGCTGCTGCAGCTCACCAGCGGTTCCACCGCCGATCCGAAGGCCGTTCGGATCACCCACCGCAACCTGCACGCCAACCTGCGCGCCATGGTCACCGCGGCCGAGCTGGACCCGGAGCGGGACGTGGCGGTCTCCTGGTTGCCGCTGTTCCACGACATGGGGATGGTCGGCTGCCTGACCGTGCCGATGGCCATCGGCATGTCGACCGTCAAGGTCACCCCGGGCGACTTCCTCGCGCGCCCGCTGCTGTGGCCCGAGCTGATCAGCAAGTACCGGGCCACGGTGACCGCCGCACCGAACTTCGCCTACGCGATCGTGGGCCGCCGGATGGCCAACGCCGAGGACGGCGCCTTCGACCTGTCCAGCCTGCGCTTCACGCTCAACGGCGCCGAGCCGATCGACCCGGACGCGGTCGCGGCGTTCACCGGGGCGGGCGCTCGCTTCGGGATGGACCCGAGCTGCGTGGTCTGCGCCTTCGGCATGGCCGAGGCGACGCTCGCGGTGTCCTTCGCGCCGCTCGGCCGCGGGCTGGAGACCGACTCGGTGGACGCCGCGGCGCTGGAGCAGCACCGCGAGGCCCGGCCCGCCGAGGGCTCCGACGCCCGCCGCTTCGCGCTGCTGGGCGGGCCGCTGCCCGGTCTGGAGGTCGAGGTGACCGACGAGTCCGGCGCGCCGCTGGGCGAGCGCCGGGTCGGCAGGCTGCGCATCCGCGGCGAGGCGGTCACCCCGGGCTACTTGACCGTCGACGGGCCGCTGGCGACCCAGGACGCCGAGGGCTGGCTGGACACCGGCGACGACGGCTACCTGGCGGACGGCCAGGTGGTGATCTGCGGGCGCCGCAAGGACGTGATCATCATGGGCGGCCGGAACATATACCCGGTGGACATCGAGAAGGCCGCGTGCGAGGTCGAGGGCGTCCGCGCCGGCAACGCCGCCGCGGTCCGCCTCGAAGCGGGCAGCAGGCGCGAGCGCTTCGCGGTGGTGCTGGAATCCCGGCTGGCCGGCGACGCGGGCGCGGTGAAGAAGCTGCGCAAGGACGTCGCGGCGCGGATCGTGGACGCGGTCGGCGCGCGGCCGGCGGAAGTGGTGGTGCTGGAGCCGGGCTCGCTGCCCAAGACCCCGTCCGGCAAGCTGCGGCGGGCCGCGACCGCGGAGCTGATCCCGCGCTAGGAGCTGTTCGGAGTGCTGCGGAGCCGCTCAGGACCCGCTGCGCGCAGCAGTCCTCGAACCGCTGCTCCTAGTGGACCTCGTTCTGGGCCTGCTCCAGTCCCTTGGTGACCAGGGCTTCCACCGCGTCGGCGCACTGGTCGACGAAGAACGCCAGCTCCTTGCGCTCGGTTCCGGAGAAGTCCTTGAGCACGTAGTCGGCGGGATCCATCCGCCCGGGCGGGCGGCCGACGCCGAAGCGGACCCGCAGGTAGTCGCGGGTGCCGAGGGATTTGGTGATCGACCGCAGGCCGTTGTGGCCGTTCTCGCCGCCGCCGCGCTTGAGCCGGATGGTGCCGTAGGGCAGGTCCAGCTCGTCGTGGATCACGACGAGCGACTCCGGCGCGGTCTTGTAGAACTTGACCGCACCGGCGACCGGCCCGCCGGAGAGGTTCATGTAGGAGCGGGGCTTGATCAGCACGGATCGGGCCCCGGACAGGCGGCCCTCGACGACGTCGGCACCGGACTTGTGCGACTTGAACTTCCCGCCGACGCGGTCGGCGAGCTCATCGACCACCAGGAAGCCGACGTTGTGCCGGTTGCCCGCGTAGCGCGGGCCGGGGTTGCCCAGGCCGACGATCAGCGAAACCGCGTCCTCGGTGCTCACGAAGTCTCCTGCTGCTCGAGGGCACGCTGCGCGCTGCCCCGCCCGCGGGCGGGGCAGCGCGCGAAGCGCCCGACGTGGGGAGGATCAGGCCTCTTCGGAGGCCTCGCCCTCGGCGGCCTCCTCGGCCTCTTCCTCGGGCTCCTCCATCGAGGCCGAGGCCTCGGAGACGGTGACGACCATGGCCTCCGGGTCGCCCTGCAGGGTCACGCCCTTGGGCAGCGGGATGTCGGAGACGTGCAGCTGGGTGCCGATCTCGGCGCCGTCGATGGACAGCTCGATCTGCTCCGGGATGTGCAGGGCCTCGGCCTCGACCTCGACCTCGGTGAGCTCCTGGCTGACCAGGCCGCCGGAGGCGGCCTCACCGGTGAGGTGGACCGGCACCGAGACGGTGACCTTCTCGCCGCGCTTGACCAGCAGCAGGTCGACGTGCTCGATGTAGTTCTTGATCGGGTGCGCGGTGATCGTCTTGGTCAGCGCGAGCTCGCTCTTGCCGCCTTCGACGTCGAGGGTCAGCACCGCGTTCTGGCCGTTCTCGCGGACCGCGCGGGCGAACTCGATCGTGGGCAGCGACAGGTGCTTCGGGTCGGAGCCGTGGCCGTAGAGGACCGCGGGGATCTTGCCGGCGCGACGGGTGCGGCGGGCCGCTCCCTTGCCGAACTCGGTGCGCTGTTCGACGGCGATACGTACCTCGGACACGGTGGTGCACTCCTTGAGACGTCGGGCGGAACGTGATGGGTCGCCTGTGGCGGTGGGGGCGCGCAACTGGCGTGAGCGGCGTGGTGCCGAGAAGAAGCGGCACCGCAGAGCATGCGCGACATAGGTGCGCCGAACCGGGACCGGTTGGTCGTCACCATGCCACCGCGCCGATCACGCCGGGCGAACGTCCCGACCTCGCCGAGGCAACCCGAACAGTTTAAGTCTCCGTCCGCGCACGGCATCTGGTGGGGTGGGGTGTCGGGCGGGAGGCCTTCGGGTGAAGATCTCCCGCCCGGCGGCTCGCGCGCGCGTGAATCCGGCAACACCCCGGGGTCGGAATCATTGAACGTTCAATATCGTTGGGGCGGAGCGTCGGCACCGCCGGCGCGCACTTCCCCGACCGCAGGAGATTCACGATGACGGCTACCCAGTCCGAGCTGGTGCTCGACGCCGAGGCGCAGGCGCTGCTGTTCCGCGAGGCCCGCACCGCCAACACCTTCAGCGACGAACCGGTCACCGACGAGCAGATCCGCGCCGTCCACGAGCTGGTCAAGTGGGGTCCGACCTCGATGAACCAGCAGCCGCTGCGGATCGTGCTGCTGCGCTCGCAGGAGGCCAGGGCCCGGCTGCTGCCGCACCTGATGGAGGGCAACCGGGCCAAGACCGAGCAGGCCCCGCTGGTCGCGCTGCTGGCCGCCGACACCGAGTTCCACCAGAACATGCCGAAGGTCTTCCCGATCAAGCCCGACGCCAAGGACATCTTCGCCGACCCCGGCTTCCGCGAGTCCAACGCGAAGCTCAACGCCACGCTGCAGATCGGCTACTTCTTCCTCGGCGTCCGCTCCGCGGGCCTGGCCGTCGGCCCGATGACCGGCTTCGACGCCGCGGGCATCGACGCCGAGTTCTTCCCCGAGGGCGACCGGAAGGTCCTGGTGGCGGCCAACATCGGCAAGCCCGGCGAGAACGCCTGGTTCGACCGCCTCCCCCGACTGGCCTACGAAGAGGTCGTGACGACCCTCTGAGGTGCGAAGAAACGGCCCTGGTCCTCCGGACCAGGGCCGTTCTCGTCCTTGAACGGCGTCAGCCGTCGGCCCACCCTCGCAACGTGCACCGCCGCGGGTTCTCAGCGGCTCTCCGGCGAGGGCGGCCACTCCGCCGCGCATCGGTCATGCATCAGGAGTGGCACCCGCAGTCCGGAGAGCCGCTGGGGTTCCGCTGCTCGCACGCTTCGCAGGTTGAGCGGAGATGGTCTTCTCGTTACGCGCGGCCGTCGAAGAGGCTGGTCACCGAGCCGTCCTCGAAGACCTGGTGGATCGCTTCGGCGACCAGCGGAGCGATGGAGAGCTCCGTCAGGTTCGGGAAGCGGCGCTCCTCCGGGATCGGCAGCGTGTTGGTCAGCACGACCTCCTTGGCGCCGCAGTTGGACAGCCGCTCCACGGCCGGGCCGGAGAGCACGGCGTGGGTGGAGGCGATGATGACGTCCTTGGCGCCGGCCTCGAGCAGCTGCTCGGTGGCCTTGGTGATCGTGCCGCCGGTGTCGATCATGTCGTCGACCAGCACGCACAGCCGGCCCTCGACGTCACCGACGACGCGGTTGGCGACCACCTGGTTGGGCTTGCTGGGGTCGCGGGTCTTGTGGATGAACGCCAGCGGCGTGCCGCCGAGGTCGTCGGCCCACTTCTCGGCGACGCGGACGCGGCCGGAGTCCGGCGAGACCACGGTGATGCGCTCGTCGGAGTAGTTCTCGGCGATGTAGTTCGCCAGGACCTTCTGCGCCATCAGGTGGTCCACCGGACCGTCGAAGAAGCCCTGGATCTGGTCGGTGTGCAGGTCCACGACCATGATCCGGTCGGCGCCCGCGGTCTTGAACAGGTCCGCCATCAGCCTCGCCGAGATCGGCTCGCGGCCCTTGTGCTTCTTGTCCTGGCGCGCGTAGCCGTAGAACGGGATGACCACGGTGATGCGCTTGGCGCTGGCGCGCTTGAGCGCGTCCACCATGATCAGCTGCTCCATGATGGCGTCGTTCAGCGGCGCGCAGTGCGACTGGATGACGAACGCGTCGCAGCCGCGAACCGACTCGTCGTAGCGCACGAAGATCTCGCCGTTGGCGAACTGGTAGGCGGCCTGGGGCGTGACCGTCACGTCGAGCTGCTTGGCCACCTCCTCGGCAAGTTCCGGGTGACTGCTACCGGAGAAGAGCTTGAGGCTCTTCTTCGGCGTGGCAGACATGGCACTCACGGTCATCGTCCCTCCCCGTTCGACGTCTGCACGTCATCGGTCGGTTTCTCGGCCACGGCCTGCTGGGCGGCCTGGTCTGCGGCGGTTCCCGGGCGGCGCTTGGCCACCCAGCCCTCGATGTTGCGTTGCCTGCCGCGGGCGACTGCCATCGCCCCCGGCGGGACATCATGGGTGATCACCGAACCGGCGGCGGTGTAGGCGCCGTCGCCGATCTCCACCGGGGCGACGAACATGTTGTCCGCGCCCGTCCTGGAGTGTGATCCGATCTTCGTGTGGTGCTTGGCCACACCGTCGTAGTTGACGAAGACCGTGGCCGCGCCGATGTTCGACTGCTCGCCGATCGTCGCGTCGCCCACGTAGCTCAGGTGCGGGACCTTGGTGCCTTCGCCGATCGTCGCGTTCTTGGTCTCCACGAAGGTGCCGATCTTGCCGTTCGCGGCCAGCGAGGTGCCCGGCCGCAGGTACGCGAACGGGCCCGCGCTCGCGCCCTCGCCCACCTCGGCGCCCTCCCCGTGGGTGCGGACCACCTTCGCGCCCGCGCGCACCGCGCAGGAGGTCAGGGTGCTGTCCGGTCCGATCACGGCGCCCTCGCCGACGGAGGTGCCCGCGCGCAGCTGCACGCCGGGTTCGAGCACCACGTCGCGGGCCAGGGTCACATCGCAGTCCAGCCAGACCGAGGCGGGGTCGGTGACCGTGACGCCCTCGCGCATCCAGCCCAGCACCAGCCGGCGGTTGAGCTCGGCGCCGAGCCGGGCGAGCTGCACGCGGTCGTTGACGCCCTCGACCAGCCACGGGTCGGCGCAGACCAGGGCGCCCACCGGGCGGCCGTCGCCGCGCGCGATGGACAAGACGTCGGTGAGGTAGAGCTCGCCCTGCGCGTTGTCGGTGGACAGCCGCTGCAGCGCGTCGGTGAGCACCGCCGCGTCGAAGGCGTAGACCCCGGAGTTGATCTCGGTGATCTCGGCCTGCGCGGCGGTGGCGTCCTTCTGCTCGACGATGCCGGTGACCTCGCCCGCTGCGCCGCGCAGCATCCGGCCGTAGCCGGTGGGGTCGTCGACCACCGCGGACAGCACGGTCACCGCGTTGCCCGAGCCGGTGTGCTCGGCGAGCAGGCCGCGCAGCGTCTCGGCGTCCAGCAGCGGCACGTCGCCGTAGCTGACCAGCACGGTCCCGGTCAGCTCGGCGGGCAGGGCGGACAGCCCGCAGGACACGGCGTGCCCGGTGCCCAGCTGCTCCTCCTGCACGGCGGTGCCGACCTCGCGGCCCAGCGCGGCGGCGACCGAGCTCAGGTGCTCGCCGACGGCTTCGCGCCCGTGCCCGAGCACGACGACCAGCTGCTCGGGGTCGACGCCCGCGGCGGCGCGCACCGCGTGCTCGACGAGCGGGCGGCCGGCCAGCGGGTGCAGCACCTTCGGTGTCGCCGATCGCATCCTGGTGCCCTCCCCGGCGGCCAGCACGACCGTGCTGACCCGTTCGGGGTGTGCCGCAGCGCGTTGGGAGGAGGGCTGGGCGTTCTCGCCCTGGAGCATCAGCGCTCTCCCTTGATCTCTAGAGGCTCCTCGGCCGGTGCCGATCCGAGGGTCGGCCGCCGTTGGCCGACGTGCTCGTTGCGTCCAAGCGGGTGAAGGGTAACCGGCATGATGCCCTCCGATGAGCGCGCCCCTGCCGCCTTCCCCGGCGCACGTGATGGTACCGCCGAACGGCTGGCGCACGACGCCGCGAACCGCCCACCAGCTGGGGTGATGTGATCTGAATGCGAAGTTTGCCCGCGTCGGTGAACCCCTCCGGGCACGGTGCGCGAGACGGTCACCACCGGGCGTCCGGCGGGATCCACACGGCTTGATCGATCTCGGTCGGGTGATGCTCTTCGGTGTCGGCAACTCCGGAGAGTGCGGACACTCGGTTCCCGCCGTTGCGCTTGGCCTGGTACATCGCCGCGTCCGCCCGCGCCAGCGCCTGGGCCGCGGACTCCTGGCGGCGCAGCGCCACCACGCCGATGGACAACGTCACACCGCGGGATAGCTCACCCGGCAGCGCGTCGACCGCCGAGACCGCCCGGGTCAGCGCCGCCTCCGCGGAGTCCAGGCCCGCGCCGGGCAGCAGCACCACGAACTCGTCGCCGCCGTAGCGGGCGAGGAAGTCGTCGGTGCGCAGCGTGTCCCGCAGCGTGCGGGCCACGGTGCGCAGCACGTCGTCGCCCTCGGCGTGCGAGCAGCGGTCGTTGACGCCCTTGAACCCGTCCAGGTCCACCAGCGCCACCGCCAGCGGTTGATCGCCCGCCGAGTGCAGCAGCGTCTCCAGCCGACCGTCGAGCGCGCGGCGGTTGGACAGCCCGGTCAGCGGGTCCTCGTGCGCCTGCCGGGTGATCGCGTCGTGCTTGTGGTTCAGCCGCGAGTTCTCCAGCCGGGTGGCCAGCGTGGACACCCGCGTCTCGCGCATCGCCCAGAGCTCCTTCTCCAGCTCCAGCGCGTAGGTGCGCAGCGAGTCCCTCGGCCGGCCCTGCGGTTCGGCGAGGTTGGCGAACTCCCTGGCCAGCGAGATGCGCAGGGTCTGCTCGGAGGTGTCCTGGGCCAGGTTGTTGAGCGTCTCGGAGAGCACCCGGGTGGCCTCGTCGCGGTGGTCCGCGCGCACCAGGCAGCGGGACAGCGCGATGGCGATCAGGATCTGCTCGCGCGGGTGCATCGAGCGATCCACGTGCCGCAGCTGCTCCAGCCTGGGGATGTGCTCGGAACCCGGTGCGTCCAGCGCGTGCGCGGCGCCGAGCACCGGCATCTGCTCGGTGGCGCTGCGGTTGGACACCCGGGGGAACAGCGACTCCCGCCACGGCGCCTCCACGGCGACGGCGATCGCCGCGGCGGTGGAGAACTGGTTGGCGGCGTCCTCGGCGAGCCCCACCCGCTCCAGGCGCAGGCCCCAGGCCAGCTGCATCCGGCAGCGGTTGATCAGGTGCACCGCGATCTCGTGCGGGCCGCCGCTCTCCCGGATCCGCTGGTGCGCGCGGGCCATCACCTCGTCGGCCATCTCGTAGACGCCCAGCTGGGTCAGCACCAGGCCCAGGTCGATCAGCGAGGTGGCCAGCAGCCGCTCCCACGAGCGCCTGCCCAGGGCGCGGTCCGGGGCGAGCTCGTCGTCGAGCATGGCCAGGCCCTGGGCGACCTCGGTGAGCGCGCTGTCCTCGCTGCCGATCAGCAGCGCCCGCTTGCCGCGCAGCGCGTGGGCATCGGCCTGGAGGACCTCCAGCCCGTGCCGCTTGGTGTGGTGCAGCAGCTCCTCGAGCAGGGGATCGGCCTCGTCGGCCAGCTCGGCGCAGGCCAGCCGCATCGAAGCGCAGTGCCGCAGGAGCTGGGCGACTATCCGCGGCTCGCCCCGCCGCTGCGCCTCCATGAGCAGGCTGTCCGCCTCGCGGACGGTGGTGCGCTGGCTGGCCGGCTCACCGTGCTGTCCGGCTGCGTTGAGTTCGCGCGCGCGTCCGACCAACCACGCGTCGGACACCTCGCTCAGCGTGGTCGCCGGTTCTTCGCGCATGGCGGCAGCGTCGTCGCGCAGCGGCGCACACCCCCTGTTCACCTAGGCCCCCGGGCAGCCCGGGTCGGGCCGCGTCGCCGCGTACCGCTCCGGGCCGGAGAGGGCTGCTCGCTCCGCCGCCAGGATTCGAACCTGGACCATCGGAACCAAAATCCGAGGTGCTGCCTTTACACCACGGCGGATCGGACGTCGCTCGCCCGCGGCCCCGGTCAGCGCGGCCCGGCACCGCGGCCAGAGCTTACCGCTAGGGCCGAGCGCGCGGACCCGCCCGCCCGACATCGTCACAGATCTCGGATCTCGGTGGCCGCGCGGGCGGCTCAAGCACCGCATCGGCGGTTCCGGGGAAGCGGAGGGCGTGGTTCCGTCGGGCACACGGGTGGGACGGAACGCGAACGAGCCCGGTTGCACAACCCCCTGTCGGCCGATCAGGTGAGCCTCGCCCCGGTGGGACACGCCCGAAAAGGAGCGACACGCCGGTTTTCCCCCGATGGGGGGTGACGATTCCGCATCGTTCTACTTACGCTAGCGTAGGTTACGGTCCCGTAGGGTGGAGGTGTTGCGGGGCCGTGATCGCTGGTCGAGGACCGCAGTTTTTCCCACCTCCTCAACGCCATTCGAGGTATTGAGCATGACCGCAGCAACCGAGCCGGTGGCCGAGGCCGAAGCTCTCAGCACATCCTCCGAGAAGACCGGGCCGAAACCGCTGACCGCGGGACAGCGCCCGTTGCTGGGCCAGCTGTCGGTGTACGTGTTCGTCCTGGTCCCCTTCGCCGCGCTGCTGCTGGCGGTGCCCGCCGCCTGGGGGTGGGGACTGGGCTGGCTGGACATCGGTCTGGCCCTCGCGTTCTACGTGGTCTCCGGGCTGGGTGTGACGGTCGGATTCCACCGCTACTTCACGCACGGCTCCTTCAAGGCCAACAAAGCTGTCCGGATCGCGCTGGCGATCTCCGGGATGATGGCCGTGCAGGGGCCGGCGATCCTCTGGGTGGCCGACCACCGCAGGCACCACGCCTACTCCGACCGCGAGGGCGACCCGCACTCGCCGTGGCGCTTCGGCAGCTCGCCGGCGGCCCTGGCCAAGGGCTTCTGGCACGCGCACATGGGCTGGCTGTTCGAGCGCGACCTGACCAACCTGGACCGCTTCGCCCCCGACCTGCTCAAGGACAAGGCGCTGGTCAAGGTCAACGACCTGTTCCCGCTGTGGACCGCGCTGAGCCTGGTGCTGCCGGGCGTGCTCGGCGGTCTGATCAGCTGGTCCTGGTGGGGCGCGCTGACCGCGTTCTTCTGGGCCGGTCTGGTCCGCGCCTCGCTGCTGCACCACGTGACCTGGTCGGTGAACTCGATCTGCCACATGATCGGTGAGCGCCCGTTCAAGAGCCGGGACAAGGCGGCCAACTTCTGGCCGCTGGCGATCCTGTCCTTCGGCGAGTCCTGGCACAACTCGCACCACGCCGACCCGACCTGCGCCCGCCACGGCGTCCTGCGCGGCCAGCTGGACATCTCCGCCCGGGTCATCTGGGCCTTCGAGAAGCTGGGCTGGGCCTGGAAGGTGCGCTGGCCCAACGAGAAGCGCCTCGCCCGGATCGCGGTGACCGATTACAAGGGCTGATCTCCGACCGCCGCCTGCTCGGCGGGCCGGTGGCGGAACCCGAGCGGCGGTGCCGGTTGCCCGGGTGGGCTAGCGGCTTCGCCGCTGCGGGCCGTCGTGCGCGCGGCGGCCCGGGCGTCGGCCCCGCCGGATCCGCGACGCGGACGTCGGCCGGGGTCGACGTTGTCAAGACGAAATCGATGGTTCACCGGGTCCGCGCTCCTGGCGCGGGCCCGGTCGTCTTAGGGTGGTTCGAGTGGGAGCACGGCGACGCGCGAAGAACGCGCCAGAAGCGGGGGAGCCCCGGCCATCCGGCAGAACCGCCCGAGTGCGGATGACCGGCACCGAACGACGGCTGCAGCTGCTGGACGTGGCCCGCGCGCTGTTCGCGGAGAAGGGCTTCGACGGAACCTCCATCGAGGAGATCGCGCACCGCGCGGACGTGTCCAAGCCGGTCGTCTACGAGCACTTCGGGGGCAAGGAGGGCGTCTACGCGGTCGTGGTCGACCGCGAGATGCGCAACCTGCTGGACGCGGTGGTCGCCGCGCTGGGCACCGGGCACCCCCGGGACCTGCTCGAGCAGGCCGCTCGCGCGCTGCTGGACTACGTGGACAACAACACCGACGGCTTCCGCGTGCTGGTCCGGGACTCCCCGGTGGCCAGCAACAGCGGCACCTTCTCCAGCCTGCTCAACGACATCGCCAAGCAGGTCGAGCACATCCTCGGCATGCAGTTCAGCGCCCGCGGGTACGACTCGAAGCTCGCCCCGCTCTACAGCCAGGCGCTGGTGGGCATGGTCGCGCTGACCGGCCAGTGGTGGCTGGAGGCGCGCAAGCCGAAGAAGGAGGACGTGGCCGCCCACCTGGTCAACCTGGCCTGGAACGGGCTGTCCCACCTGGAGCACAAGCCCAAGCTCGCCACGAAGTGACCTGCGGAGCTCGGTCCCTTTTTCATCGGAGGTCCAGAGCCGCGGCCCTGGACCTCCGATGAAAAAGGGCCGAGCACGCGCCCCGTCGCCGGGACGGACCCGACGTGCGCGAGCGCACACCCGCGCCTGCTCGGGCCGCCGTGTTCGGCGCATCGCGAAGTCGTAGTCTGGAAGGCCGAACCCCGGTGCCCGTCGTGCGCGGCCGGCTGCTGCGCACGGGGCGCCCAGCCGCGGTGGTCCCGGGCAGGGGTGCGTCCGCATTCGCTCTTCCGCTGCGAGGTTGCTCCATGAGCCAGGCAGGTCCCCTGCGCGGACTGCTCGACAACGTGCTGCGCGATCCGGCCCTGCGCCGGGTCGTCGAGTCCGCGGGCAGGCCGCGCCTGGTGCTGGAGGGCCCGGCCGCCGCGCGTCCGCTGGCGGCCGCCGCCCTGGCAGGCGGCGCGCAGCGCCCCGTGCTGCTGGTGACCGCCACCGGCCGCGAGGCCGAGGAGGTCGCCGCGGCCACCTCCGACCTGCTCGGCGCCGAGGGCGTGGAGGTGTTCCCGTCCTGGGAGACCCTGCCGCACGAGCGGCTCTCGCCGCGCGCCGACACCGTCGGCCGCAGGCTGGCGGTGCTGCGCAGGCTCGCGCACCCCGAGGACCACCAGCACGGCCCGATCCGGGTGCTGGTCACCACGGTGCGCAGCCTGATCCAGCCGATCGCGCCCGGCCTGGGCGAGCAGGTCCCGGTGCGGTTGGAGGTCGGCGACGAGCACGACTTCACCGAACTGGTCGAGCGCCTGGCCGGGCTGGCCTACGACCGCGTCGACATGGTCGAGAAGCGCGGCGAGTTCGCGGTCCGCGGCGGCATCCTGGACGTCTTCCCGCCGACCGCCGAGCACCCGCTGCGCCTGGAGTTCTGGGGCGACGAGGTCACCGAGATCCGCCCGTTCTCGGTGGCCGACCAGCGCTCGCTGCCGGAGGCCGACGACACCGACCTGTTCGCCCCGGCCTGCCGCGAGCTGCTGATCACCGAGCAGGTGGCAGAGCGCGCCACCAAGCTCGCCGAGCAGCACCAGGCCGACGGCGATCTCGCCGAGATGCTCGGCAAGATCGCCGGGGGCGCGCCGGTGGAGGGCATGGAGGCGCTCATCCCGGCGCTGTGCGACGGCGAGATGCAGCTGCTGTCCGACCTGCTGCCGGAGGGCACCCACGTGGTGCTCGCCGACCCGGAGAAGGTGCACGCCCGCGCCGCCGACCTGGTGCGCACCGGCCAGGAGTTCCTGGAGGCCTCCTGGATGGTCGCCGGCGACGGCGGCAAGGCCCCGATCGACCTGGGCGCGGCGGCCTACCGCGGTCTCGGCGAGGTCGCCGAGCGCACCCGCGAGATCGGCCTCCCCTGGTGGTCGCTGACCCAGCTGACCAGCGAGGAGGGCGAGGACGACGAGGTCGTCCGGCTGAGCCTCAAGCAGGTCGAGGCGTACCGCGGCGAGATCGACCGCGCCTACGCCGACCTGCGCGCGCACACCGCGGCGGGCGGGGCCGCGGTGCTGGTGGTGCCCGGTTCCGGGACCGCCCAGCGCGCGGTGCAGCAGCTGCGCGACTCCGAGCTGCCCGCCTCGCACGCCGAGGAGGGCTTGACCGGCGAGCCGGCGCCGGGCGTGGTGACCGTCGTGCGCGGCGGGCTCGAGGACGGCTTCGCCGCGCCGGAGATCTCCCTGGTCGTGCTCACCGAGGCCGACCTCACCGGCGGTCGCGGCGGCACCTCCACCAGGGACATGCGCAAGATGCCCTCGCGGCGGCGCAACGCGGTCGATCCGCTGGCGCTCAAGGCCGGTGACCACGTGGTGCACGAGCAGCACGGCATCGGCAAGTACGTCGAGATGGTGCAGCGCTCGGTGGGCGGCGCGACCCGCGAGTACCTGGTGCTGGAGTACGCCTCCAGCAAGCGCGGCCAGCCCGGCGACCGGCTGTTCGTGCCCACCGACCAGCTCGACGAGGTCAGCCGCTACGTCGGCGGCGAGACCCCGGCGCTGAACAAGCTGGGCGGCTCGGACTGGAAGAACACCAAGGCCAAGGCGCGCAAGGCGGTCAAGGAGATCGCCGCCGAGCTGGTGCAGCTCTACGCCGCGCGGCAGTCCTCGCCCGGGCACGGCTTCGGGGCCGACAGCCCCTGGCAGCGGGAGCTGGAGGACGCCTTCCCCTACACCGAGACCGGTGACCAGCTCGCCGCCATCGACGAGGTCAAGACCGACATGCAGCGCTCGGTGCCGATGGACCGGGTGATCTGCGGCGACGTCGGCTACGGCAAGACCGAGATCGCGGTGCGCGCGGCGTTCAAGGCGGTGCAGGACGGCAAGCAGGTGACCGTGCTGGTGCCGACCACGCTGCTGGCCCAGCAGCACCTCAACACCTTCGCCGACCGGATGCGCTCGTTCCCGGTGACCGTCAAGGGCCTGTCCCGGTTCACCGACCCGATGGAGGCCGAGCAGACCGTCAAGGGACTGGCCGACGGCGAGGTCGACATCGTCATCGGCACGCACCGGCTGCTGCAGACCGGGGTCCGCTACAAGGACCTCGGCCTGGTGATCGTGGACGAGGAGCAGCGCTTCGGCGTCGAGCACAAGGAGCACATCAAGGCCCTGCGCACGCACGTCGACGTGCTGACCATGTCGGCCACGCCGATCCCGCGGACGCTGGAGATGAGCATGGCCGGCATCCGCGAGATGTCGACGATCCTGACGCCGCCCGAGGAGCGGCACCCGGTGCTGACCTACGTCGGCGCCTACGACGGCAAGCAGGTCGCCGCGGCGATCCGCCGCGAGCTGCTGCGCGACGGCCAGGTCTTCTTCGTGCACAACCGGGTCAACGACATCGAGAAGACCGCGCGCCAGCTGCGCGAGCTCGTCCCGGAGGCGCGGATCGTCACCGCGCACGGGCAGATGAACGAGGACCGCCTGGAGAAGATCATCCAGGGCTTCTGGGAGCGCGAGCACGACGTGCTGGTGTGCACCACGATCGTGGAGACCGGGTTGGACATCTCCAACGCCAACACGCTGATCGTGGACCGCTCGGACATGCTCGGCCTGGCCCAGCTGCACCAGCTGCGCGGCCGCGTCGGCCGCGCCCGCGAGCGCGGCTACGCCTACTTCCTGTACCCGCCGGAGAAGGCGCTGACCGACACCGCGCACGACCGGCTGGCCACCATCGCGCAGAACTCCGAGCTGGGCGCGGGCATGGCGGTGGCGATGAAGGACCTGGAGATCCGCGGCGCGGGCAACATCCTGGGCGCCGAGCAGTCCGGGCACATCGCCGGCGTGGGCTTCGACCTCTACGTGCGGCTGGTCGGCGAGGCCGTCGAGGCCTTCCGGCGCTCGGCGGGCGACGAGCCCGCCGAGGGCGAGGAGGAGCTCACCGACGTGCGGGTGGACCTGCCGGTGGACGCGCACATCCCGCACGAGTACGTGCCCGGCGAGCGGCTGCGCCTGGAGGCCTACCGCAAGCTCGCCGCGGCGGTCGACGAGGAGGCGCTGGAGGGCGTCCGCGCCGAGCTCACCGACCGCTACGGGCCGCTGCCGGAGCCGGTGGAGCGGCTGCTCGAGGTCGCCCGGTTCCGCCAGCAGTGCCGCGAGCAGGGCGTGCGCGAGGTGACCCTGCAGGGCACCAGCCTGCGGTTCTCCCCGTTGGACCTGGCCGACTCCAAGCAGGTCCGCCTCAAGCGCCTGTTCCCGAAGGCGGTCTACAAGCCGGCCCTGCGCACCGTGACCGTTCCGCACCCCACCGAGGGCGCGGCCGGTGGCCGCATCGGCGCGCCGAAGCTCCGCGACGAGGCGCTGCTGGCCTGGTGCGCGGAGTTCCTCGAAACGCTGACCAAGACCCCGGTGTCGGCCTAGGGACCGCGCGGGGACGCGGCGCCTTCTCATCAGAAGTCCCCTGCGCGCGAAGTGAAGTGGTCCCAGGGGTTGGACTCTTGATGGAAGAGGGCGTCCGACGTTCCCCCGGGTGGGGGAGCGTTGTTGCTCAGGTGCGGCGATGGCGTGACCGTTGATCCGGTTCGACCCCTAACCGAGGGAGCTGCGGGTCATGGCGGAGAAGGACGGGGTCGCGCAGGAGTCGCACGCCGCGCGGCACAAGGCGCGCACCGATCGCGTCGTGTTCGGGGTGACCGCGGTGATCACCGTGGTCTTCGTCGGCTGGGGCGTGCTGTCCACCGGCACGCTGGACGCGGTGGCCTCCGGCGGGTTGTCCTGGCTGGTCACCAACGTCGGCTGGGGATTCGTGCTGGCCGCAACGGGTTTCGTGGTCTTCGCGCTGTGGCTGGCGGCCAGCCGCTACGGCGCGATCCCGCTGGGGCAGGACGACGAGGACCCGGAGTTCCGCACCGTGTCCTGGATCGCGATGATGTTCAGCGCGGGCATGGGCATCGGCCTGATGTTCTTCGGCGTGTCCGAGCCGCTGGCGCACTTCGTGGGTCCGCCGCCGGGCACGGTCCAGCCGATGACCGACGAGGCCGTCCGGGTCGCGATGGCGACCACGCTGTTCCACTGGACGCTGCACCCCTGGGCGATCTACGCGGTGGTGGGCCTGGCCATCGCCTACTGCAGCTTCCGCCGCGGCCGCAAGCAGCTGATCAGCGCGGTGTTCACGCCGCTGATCGGCAAGCGCAGCGCGGACGGGCCGCTGGGCAAGGTCATCGACGTCCTGGCGCTGTTCGCGACGCTGTTCGGCTCGGCGGCCTCGCTGGGGCTGGGCACGCTGCAGATCCGCAGCGGCATGCAGTCGGCGGGCTGGATCGGCGCGATCGGGAACTCGCTGCTGGTGGGCATCATCGTGGTGCTCACCATCTGCTTCGTCGTCTCGGCGGTTTCCGGCATCGCGCGCGGCATCCAGTGGCTGTCCAACATCAACATGGTGCTGGCCGCCCTGCTGGCGGTGTTCGTGTTCGTGGTCGGGCCGACGGTGTTCGCGCTGGACCTGCTGCCGACCGCGCTGGGCGCCTACATCAGCGACTTCGGCGAGATGGCCTCGCGCTCCGGGGCCACCGGTGGCGGGCCGATGATCGACTGGCTGTCCAGCTGGACGATCTTCTACTGGGCCTGGTGGATCTCCTGGACGCCCTTCGTGGGCATGTTCATCGCGCGGATCAGCCGCGGCCGCACCATCCGCCAGTTCGTCGCCGGGGTGATCCTGGTGCCCAGCGTGGTCAGCGTGATCTGGTTCGCCATCCTCGGCGGCAGCGCGATCAAGCTGCAGGACACCGGCACCGACGTCTACGCCAGCGGTGGCGAGGAGGCGCAGACCTTCGACATGCTCGGCGCGCTGCCGCTGACGACGATCACCACGGTGCTGGTGATGGTGCTGGTGGCGATCTTCTTCGTCTCCGGCGCGGACGCGGCCTCGGTGGTGATGGGCACGCTGTCGCAGCGCGGCTCGATCGAGCCCAAGCGCTGGATCGTGGTCTTCTGGGGTGCGGCCACCGGTGCGGTCGCGGCGATCATGCTGCTGCTCGGCGGCGAGGACGCGCTCAGCGGCATCCAGAACCTGACCTTCCTGGCCTCTGCGCCGTTCGCGGTCGTGATGGTGCTGCTGTGCGTCGCGCTGCTCAAGGACCTGCGCAGCGATCCGCTGATGCAGCGTGGCGAGAAGGGCGCGCAGGTGCTGGAGCAGGCGGTGATCGCCGGGACCGAGCGGCACGGCGAGGACTTCCAGCTGGAGGTCGGGCCCAGCGAGGACCAGGACGACAACCGGTAGGGCGCGGGCGAAGTCGTCCTGCGCGGCGGTGCCGCCGCTTCGGCGCGGCCGCTGGCGGGAAGGCGACTCCGCACGGTGTCGAGTCTTCATCTGCGCGTGACTTCGTGAGAGGGTTCGCGCTGTGAGGACGACGCTGTCGCGCCACGGGCGCCTGCTCGCATCGATCGCCGCGGCCGGGTTGTTGCTGGTCGGTTGCGGCACCGGTCCCAGCCAGGTGGGCGCCGCCGCCATCGTCGGCGACACCAAGATCCCCGTCTCCCAGGTCAAGTCCTGGTTCACCGAGGTGCTGGACAAGGAACCGCGGCTGCGCTCGCAGCTGGAGGAGCGCGACGGGCTCGACGACCTCGGCCGGGCCCTGGCCGGTCAGCTGGTGCGCCAGGAGCTGATCGCCGAGGTCGCCGAGCGCGAGCACCTGAGCGTCGACGAGCGGCAAGTCGACGCCATGATCGACCGCTGGGGCGGGCCGCGCGCGACCGAGGGCGAGGTCTTCACCCCGGGGAACGTGCGCGAGTTCGCGCGCGGCGAAGCGCTGGTGACCGAGCTCGGCCGCCGCTACTTCGACGGGCTGTCGGTGACCTTCGACTACACCCAGGCCACCTCGCGCTCCTCCGCGCAGCGCAAGGCCGAGGAGATGGCCAGGGGAGGCGCGGCCGCGACCGAGCTGATCGAGCGCGACACCGCGGCGGGCACCCCGGCGGGAACGGGTCAGCGGTTGCGCGCCGCGGACAGCCCCAAGCTCGCCGCGGCGACGCCGCTGTTCGGCGCGGAACCCGGCACGGTGCTGGCCTTCGAGCCCGAGCGCAACGCGGGGCAGTGGCTGATCGTGCGGATCCAGGAGCGCGTCGCCGAGCCCTCGCCGCGGGCGGGCGCCGCCGACGACGCCACGCTCCACGGCCTGGGCAGCCAGCTGCTCGGGCTCACCGCGGACCGGGTGGGCGTCCGGCTCAGCCCGCGCTACGGCGCGTGGGACCCGATCGGCCTGACCGCGGCGCCCAGCGAGGGCGAGACCACCGGGTTCCGGCTCACCGCCCCGTCGAGCGAGAGCTGACCGGGAGGGCACGCGGTTCCCGGTCGAACCGCCGCCGGCCGCCCGGCCATCCCGCGCCTGGGACAATCGGCTCATGAGCGAGTTCAGGGTGGCGGAAGGAACTGCGGTCGTCCTGGTCGACGACCGGCTGGGGGAGGTCCTGCCCGCGGCGGCGCTGCCGCTGGTCCGGGGCGCGGCCGCGGTGTACGCCTCGCCCGGTCTCGCGCCGGCCGCGCGGCAGGCGCTGGGCGTTCCGGAGCAGCCCGTGGACGTGGTCGACAAGGCCGCCGTCGAACCGGTCGTGCTCGTCGCCGGCTCCCTGGACGCCGAGGCCGAGGCACTGCGCTCCGCGGGGGCGCAGGTCGTCGGTGCTCCCGCGCCGACCGGGGTCGAGCTGCTCGACGCGGTCACCGTGATGGACCGGCTGCGCTCTCCGGGCGGCTGCCCGTGGGACGCCGAGCAGGACCACGACTCGCTGCGGCAGTACCTGGTCGAGGAGGCCTACGAGCTGCTCGACGCGATCGCGCAGCGCGACCGCACCGCGTTGCGCGAGGAGCTCGGCGACGTGCTGCTGCAGGTGCTCTTCCACGCCCGCGTGGCCGCCGAGGACCCCGGGGATCCGTTCGGCATCGACGAGGTCGCCGCCGAGCTGGTCAGCAAGCTGGTGTCCCGGCACCCGCACGTGTTCGCCGACTCCGAGACCGTGCTCGACTCGGAGACCCAGCACGTGCGCTGGGAGGAGCTCAAGCAGCGGGAGAAGCAGCGCGAGTCGGCCGTGGACGGTGTCGCGCTCGGGCAGCCCGCGGTGGCGCTGGCCGCCAAGCTCACCCAGCGCGCCGCTCGCGCCGGCGTCCCGGTCGACGCGATGCCCAGCGGTGCGGCGACCGGTGCCGCGCTGTTCGCCCTGGCGGCGCGCGCCAAGCTCGACGGCGTCGATCCGGAGGACGAGCTCCGCAGCACGGCGCTGGACTTCGCCGAGCGGATGCGCGCGGCGGAGCGGCGAGCGCGCGAGACCGGCCGCGATCCCGCCGAGCTCACCGCCGAGGACTGGCGGGAGCTGCTCGCCGATGCCTAGGTCCGGCCGGGTCTGGTTGCCGGCGATCGCGCTGCTGCTGACCTCCTGCTCGTTACCGGTGTCCAGCCCGCCCGAAGCCCCGCCCGCGGTCGCGCCGCCGGACCCGGGCGCGGCACCGCCCGCGGTGGAGCTCTTCAGCGGCGGCCCGCCCCTGTCCGAGCGGGAGCGCCCGCAGGAGCAGCTGGCGGGCTGGGCCGGGGCGCTGTCCGACGGCCTGAACATCCCGCACGCCGCGCTGGAGGCCTACGGCTACGCCCAGGAGCAGATGGCCGCCACCACGGCGAGCTGCGGGCTGACCTGGACGGTGCTGGCCGGGATCGGCGCCGTGGAGTCCAGCCACGGCAGGCACGGCGGCGCCCGGCTCGACGACACCGGCCGCCCGGAGCCCCGGATCATCGGCATGCCGCTGGACGGCTCCGACGGGGTCAAGCGCATCGACGACACCGACGGCGGGGAGCTCGACGGCGACCGACGCTGGGACCGCGCGGTCGGACCGCTGCAGTTCATCCCCTCGACCTGGCGCCGCTACCAGGCCGACGCCGACGGCGACGGGGCCGCCGACCCGCAGGACATCGACGACGCGGCGCTGACCGCCGCGCGCTACCTCTGCGACTCGGGCGCCGACCTGCGCGACCCGGACCGGTTCTGGGCCGCCCTGTGGGAGTACAACCGCAGCCGCAGCTACGGCCAGCAGGTCCTGGACCACGCCGACCGCTACGGGCGCGACAGCCGCGAGTTGGCCGAAGCAGCCGGCGAATAGCTGGTGACGGGACGCTACCGACAAGTAGCCTGTCCCGCGTGACTCGGATCTCGCCAACGGTGCTCGCGGCCCTCGGGCGGCTCGTGGTCGCCGTCTCGCTGCTCGCGGCGCTGGTCGGCGGAGTCGGCCTGATCGCGGTCCTCGGCGCGCCGCCCGAGGCCGAGGTGGCCGCTCCGCCGGAGATCCCCGAGGTCGAGCCCGCGCAGGTGCGGCCGGGCGTCGCCGCACCGCCGGTGGAGGTTCCGCCGGTCGGACCGCCGCAGCAGCCCGCGCCGGGCGTCGACCTGATCCGGCAGTGGGCCAACGAGGTCTCGCTGGCCGTGGACGTGCCCGCCCGCGCCCTGGTCTCCTACGCCAACGCCGACCTGGCGATGCGCCAGCACTCGCCCGACTGCCGGATCTCCTGGTCCACGCTGGCCGGCATCGGGCGGATCGAGTCCAACCACGGCCGCTACGGCGACCGCTCGCTGGGCGAGGACGCGCGCTCCTCGCGGCCGATCATCGGGGTCAAGCTGGACGGCGGGCCGGAGGTCCGGGAGATCACCGACACCGACGGCGGCGCGCTCGACGGCGATCCGGTGCACGACCGGGCGGTCGGCCCGATGCAGTTCATCCCCTCGACCTGGGAGAAGTGGGCGACCGACGGCAACGGCGACGGCATCGGCGATCCGCAGAACCTCGACGACGCCGCGATCTCGGCCGCGCGCTACCTCTGCGCGGGCGGGCGCGACCTGTCCACCGGGTCCGGCTGGTGGCAGGGCGTCATGTCCTACAACAACTCGGTCGAGTACGCGCAGAAGGTCTTCGGCCTGGCCGAGACCTACACGGCGGCGGGCAACCGCCGCCAGTGACCGGCCTCCACCCGGCGCGCAGAGCCCTCGGCATCACCACCCGAAGAGAATGCTTCTCCGCACCCGGATCGAGAGGCCGTGCGGGGCCCGGATCGGGAGGTGGTTCGGGTCGTGGTGGGTCAGGCGCCCTTGGTGGCGATGTGGGCGTTGATCTCGCTGAGGGCTTCTTGGTAGGCGGGGTCGTGCGGCTGCATGGTCGTGGCCAGGCGGATCTGGGCGCGAGCTTCGTTGTAGCGGCCCTGGCGCTGCAGGGTCCGGCCCAGGATGAGCCTGGCGTAGTGGTCGGACGGGTCGAACTCGAGGATGCGGCGGAAGGCCTCCTCGGCGCGCCGCAGCTGGGCGGAGAAGAAGTACGCGCGCCCCAGCAGGAGCTGCACGCTCGGCTTGTCTTCGACTTCGGAGATGACGGGTTCCAGGACGCGGAGAGCTTCCAGCGGACGGCGCTGCGAGACCAGCTGCTCCGCCCGGCGGAACGCTTCGACAGTGCCTTCGGTCGTCATGGTCCGGACAACGCTACGTCCCGGAACGCTGTTCCGAGACGTCCGACCGGATGGTCTTGGCGCAGCTCCCCGTGCCCTCTCCGGGCCCGTCCTGTCCACCCCCGCGCGGGCACCGGTATCGGTCAAGCGGCACAGATCACCGGCATCGCGAGTCTGCGGCGCGGCCCGGAGCGGCCCGGTTAGGCTCGTGGTCGGTTGTCGGGATCGGCGGCTGGTTCGCGGCGCTACGGAACGCCGCGCGGGCCGGGCGCGTCCTACGGAACACGGGCTGGTTAGGAGCACACGTGGCGATCATCGAGCAGGTTGGTGCCCGCGAGATCCTCGATTCGCGCGGTAACCCCACCGTCGAGGTCGAAGTGGCGCTGGAGGACGGCACGCTGGCGCGTGCTGCGGTCCCCTCGGGCGCCTCGACCGGCGAGCACGAAGCCGTCGAACTGCGCGACGGCGACGCCTCCCGCTACGGCGGCAAGGGCGTGGAGAAGGCCGTGTCGGCCGTGCTCGACGAGATCGGGCCCGAGCTGACCGGCCTGGACGCGACCGAGCAGCGGGTCGTGGACCAGAAGCTGGTCGACCTGGACGGCACCCCGGGCAAGTCCCGGCTGGGCGCCAACGCGCTGCTGGGCGTGTCCCTGGCGGTGGCCAAGGCCGCCGCGGAGACCTCGGAGCTGGAGCTGTTCCGCTACGTCGGCGGGCCGAACGCGCACGTGCTGCCGGTGCCGATGATGAACATCCTCAACGGCGGCGCGCACGCCGACACCGGGGTGGACATCCAGGAGTTCATGATCGCGCCGATCGGTGCGGACACCTTCACCGACGCGCTGCGCTGGGGTGCGGAGACCTACCACGCGTTGAAGTCGGTGCTCAAGGGCAAGGGCCTGGCCACCGGCCTGGGCGACGAGGGCGGCTTCGCCCCGGACCTGGCCAACAACCGCGAGGCCCTGGACCTGATCACCACCGCGATCGAGAAGGCCGGCTACAAGCCGGGCCGCGACATCGCGCTGGCCCTGGACGTCGCGGCCACCGAGTTCGCCGACGCCGGTACCTACACCTTCGAGGGCACCAAGCGCACCGCGGACCAGATGGCGGAGTACTACCGCGAGCTGGTCTCGGCCTACCCGCTGGTGTCGATCGAGGACCCGCTGGGCGAGGACGACTGGGACGGCTGGGTCAAGCTGACCCAGGAGATCGGCGGCAAGGTGCAGCTGGTCGGCGACGACCTGTTCGTCACCAACCCGGAGCGCCTGGAGGACGGCATCCACAAGGGCGCGGGCAACGCGCTGCTCGTCAAGGTCAACCAGATCGGCACCCTCTCGGAGACCTTGGACGCGGTGCAGCTGGCCACCTCCAGCGGCTACAAGTCGATGATGAGCCACCGCTCCGGCGAGACCGAGGACACCACCATCGCCGACCTGGCGGTGGCCACCGGCTGCGGGCAGATCAAGACCGGCGCCCCGGCCCGGAGCGAGCGCGTGGCCAAGTACAACCAGCTGCTGCGCATCGAGGAGGGCCTCGGCGACGCGGCCCGCTACGCCGGCGAGCTGGCCTTCCCGCGGTTCAACCCGGAGAGCTGAGCCATGCCGGCCGGGCGCGCATCGCAACCGCGTGGGCGCGGCGAGCGGGACACCCCGCCGCCGCGCCGGTCGGTGCGCGCCCGCCGGGATGCGCCCGGCCGCACCGGGCCCGCGAAGAAGGCGCCGCCGCGGCGGCCCACCAGGCCCCGGTCGAGCACCGGCGGCGCGTTCAAGCTCTCGTCCACCCGGCGCGCGGCGGTGCTGGCGCTGCTGGTGTGCGTGATGGCGGTCAGCGTCGCGGTGCCGCTGCGCACCTACCTCAGCCAGCGCGACGAGCTGGCCGCTCAGCAGCACCAGCAGAAGGTGCTGGAGGCGCAGGTCCGCGAGCTGGAGCAGCGCCGCGAGGAGCTCTCCGATCCCAAGCAGATCGAGGCGGAGGCCAGGGCGCGGTTGGGCTACGTCAAGCCCGGCGAGACGCCCTACATCGTGGAGGTGCCGGAGAAGCCGGCACCGCCACCCCCGAAGGAACCGGACGACGACGGCGTCCCGTGGTACGCGAGGTTGTGGCACTCAGTGGTGGGGAAGGGATCTTGACGGTGGATTCGGCGCAGGTCGGCGAGGCCGACCGGGAGGCCGTCCGGCGGCAGCTGGGGCGCCCGCCCCGCGGTCTGCGCGCGATCGCGGCTCGCGACAACGCGGGGGAACCGACGGTCGTGCAGACCTGGCCGCGCCTGGAGGACGGCACCCCGTTCCCGACGTTGTACTACCTCACCGCCCCGGACCTCACGGCGCACGCGTCGACCTTCGAAGCCGAGGGCCTGATGAAGGAGATGGCCGACCGACTGGAGGCCGACGCGGAGCTCGCCGCGCGGTACCAGCGCGCCCACGAGTCCTACCTCGCCGAGCGCGACGCGCTGGAACCCCTGGGCACCCAGGTCACCGCGGGCGGCATGCCGGACCGGGTGAAGTGCCTGCACGTGCACATCGCGCACTCCCTGGCCAAGGGCCCGGGCGTCAACCCCTTCGGCGACGAGGCGATCGCCCTGATCGCCGAGCGCTGGCCGGAGCACCGCTACCTCCTGGGCTCCTTCCCCACCTGATCCCTCCCCTTTTCTCATCAGAAGTCCCCGCGTCCTTCACCGAGGACGCGGGGACTTCTGATGGAAAAGGGGTCAGAGAGCCGGGGCGTTGCGGTCCAGGAGGGTCTTCGCCCCGGGGACGGGGGTCGAGCCGAAGGTGCGCCCCGGGGTGTCCAGCCGGGTGGCGATGAAGGCCTCCGCCACCGGCGCCGGGGAGTGCCGCAGCAGCAGCGACGCCTGCAGGGTCAGCACCAGCAGCTCGGCCAGCCCCCGCGCCCGCTCCTGCGCCGGAGCGGCCAGCTCGGCGCGCAGCCGCGCGAGCGCCGCGTCGTAGGCCCGGTCGCAGCCCGCCGCCGCGTCCAGCTCGGCCAGGAGCGCGTCGCGGGTGCCGGGTTGCTTCTGCAGCGCGCGCAGCAGGTCCAGCGCGGTGACGTTGCCCGACCCCTCCCAGATCGACATCAGCGGGGCTTCCCGGTAGAGCCGGGGCATCCCGGACTCCTCGACGTAGCCGTTGCCGCCCAGGCACTCCAGCGCCTCGGCCACCACGACCGGCGCGCGCTTGCACACGTAGTACTTGGTGGCGGGCAGCGCCAGCCGCAGGAGGTCGTCCTCCCGCTGCTCGACCGCGGCGGCCAGGCGCATCGCCAGCGTGGTCGCGGCCTCCGACTCCAGCGCGAGGTCGGCGAGCACCTGCTGCATCAGCGGCAGGTCGGCCAGCCGGGAGCCGAACGCCGAGCGGTGCTGCACGTGGTGGGCGGCCTCGGACAGCGCCCCGCGCATGTTGGCCGCCGCGCCCAGCACGCAGTCCAGCCTGGTCATCGACACCATCTCGATGATGCAGCGGACCCCGCGCCCCTCCTCGCCGACGAGGTGCCCGATCGCTCCGGCGTACTCGATCTCGGAGGAGGCGTTGGACTTGTTGCCCAGCTTGTCCTTGAGCCGCTGCAGCCGGATCCCGTTGCGGCTGCCGTCGGGCAGCACCCGCGGGACGAGGAAGCAGCTCAGCCCGCTCCGGGTCTGCGCGAGGGTGAGGAACACGTCGTTCATCGGCGCCGAGGTGAACCACTTGTGCCCGACGAGCCGGTAGGTGCCGTCGGCCAGCCGCTCGGCGGTGGTGGAGTTGGCCCGCACGTCCGAGCCGCCCTGCTTCTCGGTCATCGACATCCCGGCCAGCAGGGACTGCTTGTCCTGCGGCGCGCGCAGCCCGAAGTCGTACCCGGTGGCGGCCAGCTTCGGCTCGAACTCGGCGGCGAGGTCCGGCGACCAGCGCAGCGCGGGCACCGAGGCGTAGGTCATCGAGATCGGGCAGCCGTGCCCGGCTTCGACCTGCGACCACAGGTAGAACCCGGCGGCCCGGCGCAGGTGCGCGCCCGGACCGCGGGTCCACGGCGCCGCGTGCAGTCCGTGCGAGATCGCGCGGGACATCAGCCAGTGCCAGGACGGGTGGAAGTCGACCTCGTCGACCCGGTTTCCGTAGCGGTCGTGCGTGCGCAGCTCGGGCGGGTTGTCGTTGGCGAGCCTGCCGTGCTCGCGGGCCTCGGCCGAACCGGCTTCCAGCGCGAGCGGGGTGAGGTCGCCGACGGCGTAGCGGGTGAGCGCCGAGCCCAGCGCGGGGTCGCAGGACAGCGGATCGAAGTCGACCAGCGGCGGCGGCTGGTTGGTGACCTGGTGGGTGGCGAACGCGTGCTGCTCGTCGGTGAGCTTCATGTCCCGGAGCCTAGGCAACCGAGGCGCTCGCGTAGAGGGGTTGCGCCCGAATCCGGTCCCCTTCGGGCGGGTGAGCACGGGACTGATCACCCGGCACGCGCCGCGCGCGTGCGGTATCCAGAACTCCGGTGCGGTGCAGCTGGAGCGGGGGTGGTGAGTGAAGACCCGCAGGAAGCGCGACATGCGGAGGCGGGCCGCGGTCGGGCGGTCCCGCAGCCGGGGCGCGGTGGCCGCCGTGGCACCGGTGCTGGTGCTGCCGGCTCTGCTGCTGGGCGGCTCGTCGGTGCCCGCTCCGCAAGTGGCTCCGGCGGCCCCCGAGCCGCGCGAGCTCGGGGCCAGCGGCGCGCTCCCGCAGGCACCGCGGCTGAGCCCCCGGGTGATCGAGGATCTCGGCGATCCGCCGGCCCCGCCGCCGCAGGAGC
Source organism: Saccharopolyspora griseoalba (assembly GCF_042665275.1). Taxonomy (NCBI): domain Bacteria; kingdom Bacillati; phylum Actinomycetota; class Actinomycetes; order Pseudonocardiales; family Pseudonocardiaceae; genus Saccharopolyspora; species Saccharopolyspora griseoalba. The sequence goes on from NZ_JBHTCJ010000004.1 coordinate 413,981, forward strand.
TCCCCGACGGGGACCTGGGCATCCCGGGACCGGTGCTGGCCTCCTACCTCGGCGCCGCGCGCCGCACCGCGGAGGACGATCCCGGCTGCCGGGTGCACTGGTCGGTGCTGGCCTCCATCGGCCGCATCGAGTCCGGGCACGCGCGCGGCGGCGCGATCGACGTCGACGGCAACACCACCCGCGCGATCCTGGGGCCCCGGCTGGACGGCGGTCCGGACGTCGCGGCGCTCCCGGACACCGACGCCGGGGGGCTGGACGGGGACCCGGTGTGGGACCGGGCTGTGGGGCCGATGCAGTTCATCCCGTCGACCTGGCGCAAGCACGCGGCCGACGGCAACGACGACGGGCGGCGCGATCCGCACAACGTGCACGACTCCACCGCGGCCGCGGCCCGCTACCTGTGCGCGGGCCGCAGCGGGCTGGACGATCGGGAGAACCTGGCCGGGGCGGTGTTCTCCTACAACCGCTCGGCGAGCTACGTGCGGACGGTGCTGGTGTGGGCCGAGGCCTACGCGCGCGGCGCGACCCCGACGCAGGCCGAGCTCGCCCCGGAGGTCGACGACGTGCTGGCCGGCGCCCGGCTGCCGGAGGCGGCGCCGATGCCCGAGCCGCCGCCGCTGCGGATCCCCGACCCGCAGCCCTTCGCGCTGCCGGCCGACCCGCCGCCACGGGCTCCCGAACCGCTGCCCCCGGTGGAGCCGCGCCCGCTGGCACCGGAGCCCGCACCCGCGCCCGCACCCGCGCCCGGGTCCGCACCCGCGCCCGCGCCCGCGCAGACACCCGCTCCAGCACCAGAGCCCGCACCGGCGTCGCCCGCGGTTCCCCAGGAACCGCCCGCCACGCACGACCCCGCCGAGCCCACGACGCCCGCGCCGGTCGAGCCGCGTCCGGCGCGGCCACCGGAACCGCCGCGGACCTCGGACCCCCGGCCGTCCGCGCCGGCACCGCCCGAACCCGCCGTGCCCGGCGCTCCGCCCGAGCCGCCGGAGGAGTGCGAGGTCGCCCCGCTGGAAGCCGGCGAGTTCGCCCTGCTCCCACCGGAACCGGGCGCGGAGCTGTCCCCGGGCACGACCGATCCGGCCGAGGCGCGCCCGGGGCTGCCGGTGTTCACCGACGACGGCCGCTGCGCGGTCCCGCCGCGGCGGTGATCGGCCCGGCTCGGCTGCGCCTGCTGAGCTCGTCCGGCAGCGCCCGCTAGCGTTGGTCCCGCGGGGTGCCGGACCGGTGCTCGGTTGGCTCGAACGAGGAGGGCGCGGATGTCACGCGTTGCGGCGATCGACTGCGGGACGAACTCGATCCGCCTGCTGGTCGCGGATGTGACGGTGCACGACGACGGCAGGAAGGACTTGCGCGACGTGCACCGCGAGATGCGGATCGTCCGGCTCGGCCAGGGCGTGGACGCCGCGGGCCGGCTCGCGCCGGAGGCGCTGGAGCGCACCAGGGCGGCGCTGGTCGACTACGCGATGATCGCCCGGCGCCGCGGGGTGGAGCGGGTGCGCATGGTGGCCACCTCGGCCACCCGGGACGCGGAGAACCGCGAGGACTTCTTCGGCATGGTCCGCGAGACCCTCGGCGTGGAGGCCGAGATCATCACCGGGGACGAGGAGGCGCGGCTGTCGTTCACCGGTGCGGTCGGCGACCTGGACCCGGAGGACGGCCCCTTCGCGGTCACCGACGTCGGCGGCGGCTCGACCGAGGTCGTGGTCGGCACCTGGGACGGCGCGCAGGCCGACATCACCGCCGCGCACTCGGCCGACGTCGGATGCGTGCGGCTGACCGAGCGCTGCCTGCGCGACGACCCGCCGACCGCCGAGCAGATCGCCGAAGCGGAGAAGGTGGCCCGGCAGGTCCTGGACGAGGCCTTCTCCCGGGTGGACTGCTCCGGGGTGCGGACGTGGGTGGGCGTCGCCGGGACGGTCACCACGCTGTCGGCGATCGCCCAGGATTTGCCGGAATACGATCCCCACGCCATTCACCTTTCCCAGATTTCCCAGAATAGAGTCGAACAAATTGCCGATCGCCTCTTGGCGATGTCGCACGACGAGCGCGCCGCGATCGGTTCGATGCACCCGGGGCGAGTGGACGTGATCGGCGGGGGCGCTCAGGTTGTCAAGGTTCTGGCGGATGAATTCGCCGAACGGGCGAAGGTGACCTCGATGACGGTCAGTGAGCACGACATCCTTGACGGTATTGCGCTGTCTATCAGCTAGTTCCCACAGTCCGGGCGGCCCGTTCCGTTTGCAAAGAACGCCCCTCCTTGATCGAATCAGAAGGTGACGCTTTTGTGACAGTGCATTGCCGAGGGGCGGTTCTCACTTATGTTTACGCACGTCTGACGAGACGGTGAATGAACCACCGTCGTGCGTTATGCCTCCGGACTGGCATTCCCAGTCGGGGGCATGCGTGTGAAAACGGGAGGGCAAAAATGCGGAAACGACGCTTGGCCGCCTGGATCGCGGCCCCGCTCGCGGTGGGCGTGTTCGCCACCGCCTGCGGCGGCGGTGGTGGCGGCGCGTCCGAGGACGGCTTCATCACGGTCAACTCCACCGAGCCGGAGAACCCGCTCGTTCCGGCGAACACCACCGAGACCGGCGGCGGCAACGTCCTCGACGCGATGTTCACCGGTCTGGTCGGCTACGACGAGAACACCAGTGAGCCGTACAACGAGGTCGCGGAGTCGATCGAGACGACCGACAACCAGCACTACACGATCAAGCTCAAGGACGGCTGGACGTTCCACGACGGAACCCCGGTCACCTCGCAGAGCTTCGTGCGTGCGTGGAACTACGCGGCCTACGCGCCCAACGGCCAGTCGACCGCGTCCTTCTTCGAGCACATCCAGGGCTACGACGAGGTCAGCCCTGCCGACCCCGACGGCGAGAACGGCCCGCAGCAGGCCCCGAAGCCCACGGCCGAGACGATGGCCGGGCTCAAGGCGCCCGACGACCGCACGATCGAGGTCACCCTCAAGGCGCCGTTCGCCACCTTCCCGACGATGCTGGGCTACACCGCGTTCTCGCCGATGCCCGAGGCGTTCTTCAAGGACAAGGCGGCGTTCGAGGAGCGCCCGATCGGCAACGGCCCGTTCAAGTTCGACGAGCGGCAGCCGAACCAGCTGATCAAGCTGTCCAGCTACGACAAGTACGCGGGCAAGAACAAGCCCCAGATCAAGGGCGTCGAGTTCCGCGTCTACAACGAGCTCGAGACCGCCTACCAGGACCTGGTTTCGGGCAACCTCGACTTCATCGACCAGATGCCGCCGTCCGCGCTGGTCGACGAGAAGTGGAAGACCGACCTCAACAACCGCGGTGCGGTCAAGCCGATCCTGAGCAACAACGCCCTGCAGCTGCCGCTCTACGAAGCGAAGTACCAGGACCCGAAGGTGCGGCACGCCATCTCGCTGGCGATCGACCGCAAGCAGATCACCGACCGGGTCTTCAACGGGACCTACGACCCGGCGACCGGCTGGGTGCCCGCGGACGCGGTCCCGGGCTACGAGGCCGGCGCCTGCGGCGAGTGGTGCGAGTTCAACCCGGAGAAGGCCAAGCAGCTGCTGTCCGAGTCCGGCTTCAAGGGGCCGATCACGATCACCTCGAACGCGGACGGCGGTCACAAGGAGTGGATCTCGGCCATCTGCGGCCAGATCACGAACAACCTCGGCGTCGCCTGCAACTTCAACCCGGTTCCGACCTTCTCGGAATTCCTGAAGATGCACGACGAGAACGCCCACGACGGCCCGTTCCGCTTCGGCTGGCTCGGTGACTACCCGGCGGCCGAGACCTTCCTGGGCAAGATCTACCGCACCGGCGCTTCGTCGAACTACATGCGCTACAGCAGCCCGGAGTTCGACGCCGCCATGGACAAGGCCGATCGCGCGCCGTCCGTGCAGGAGGGCAACAAGTTCTACTTCGAGGCCGAGAAGATCCTGGCCAAGGACATGCCGTCCATCCCGCTGTGGAACCAGAAGGCCGCCGTCGGCTGGTCCGACCGGCTGGATGGGGCCACGGTGACGTTCGACCGCCAGCTCAACCTGGAGACCGTCAAGCTCAAGTCCTGATGTCGTGAGTCCGGGTCCGGCTCGAAGATCCGAGCCGGACCCGGCTTGCGTCCTGGAGGAGGTACAACGTGGGACGCTACGTGCTGCGGCGGCTGCTGCAGCTGATCCCGGTGTTCATCGGGACCACGTTCATCATCTACGCCCTGATCTGGGCGTTGCCCGGTGATCCGTTCGCCGGGCGCTGCGGCGAACGGCCCTGCCCGCCGGCCTACATCGCCGAGATGACCGAGCAGTACAACCTCGACGACCCCGTCATCGTCCAGTACTTCAAGTACCTGGGACAGCTGCTGACGGGCAACTTCGGGGAGACCTACTCCGGTCAGCTGGTCAGCGACCTGATGGCCAGCGCCTACCCGATCACCATCCGTCTGGCGGTCGTCGCGCTGATCATCGAAGCCCTCATCGGCATCGGCGCGGGAATCCTGACCGGTCTGCGCAACAAGGGCTTCGCCGACAACCTCGTGCTGATGTCCACGTTGTTCCTGATCTCGCTGCCGGTGTTCGTCACCGGTTTCGTGCTGCAGGTCTGGCTCGGCACCGAGTGGGGGATCATCCGCCCGAGCGTCAGCTCGCAGGCCACCTGGGGCGAGCTGATCGTGCCGGGCTTCGTGCTGGGCAGCCTGTCGATGGCCTACGTGGCCCGGCTGACCCGGACCAGCCTGATGGAGAACAAGCGGGCCGACTACGTCCGCACGGCCGTGGCCAAGGGCCTGGAGCCGAGGCGGGTCGTCGGCGTGCACCTGCTGCGCAACTCGCTGATCCCGGTGATCACCTTCCTGGGCACCGACCTCGGTGCGCTGATGGGCGGTGCCATCGTCACCGAGGGCATCTTCAACATCCGCGGCATCGGTGGTCTGGTCTACGACGCCATCCTGACCAAGGAGGGCACCACGGTCACCGGCATCGTGACCCTGCTGGTGCTCGTGTACCTGCTGATGAACCTGCTCGTGGACGTTCTCTACGCGGTTCTCGACCCGAGGATCCGATATGACTGACCGAAGCTCCGCCAGCCTGACGTCCGGCGCGGGCCCGGACCTGCAGGAAGCACCCGCGCCCGCGGGCGGGAGCCCAGCGCAGGCCAAGGCCGAGAAGCCTCGCGGCCTGTGGGGGGACGCCTGGCGCGACCTGAGCAGGCGGCCGATGTTCTGGATCGCCGCCGCGATCATCCTGGTGCTCGTCGTGATGGCGATCTTCCCGCAGCTGTTCACCTCGATCGATCCCACCCACAAGGACCTGTCCCGGATGCGCGAAGAGCCCTCGGCGGAGGGCTGGTTCGGCTTCGACACCCAGGGGCGCGACATCTACGCCCGCACGATCTACGGCGCCCGCGCCTCGATCGTGGTCGGCGTGCTCGCGACCCTCGCGACGGTGCTGCTGGGATCGGTGGTCGGTCTGATCGCGGGCTACTTCGGCGGGTGGCTGGACAACCTGCTGTCGCGGTTCGGCGAGATCTTCCTCGGCCTGCCGTTCGTGCTGGGTGCGATCGTCATCTTGACCACGCTGAACCCGGCGACCGGCGTGCCCAACGGGACCAAGATCATGGCGCTGGTCATCATGTCGATCTCGATCCTGTCCTGGCCGATCTGCATGCGCATCATGCGCTCCGCGGCGATCACCGCCAAGCAGCAGGACTACGTCAAGGCCGCCCGCGCCCTGGGCGCGAGCCCGGCGCGGATCATCGTGCGGCACATGCTGCCGAACTGCCTCGCCCCGGTGCTGGTGTACGCGACCATCGCGCTCGGCGGCTTCATCGGCGCCGAGGCCACGCTGTCGTTCCTGGGCATCGGACTTCGCGATCCCATCGTGTCCTGGGGCGTGATGATCGCCGACTCGCGCGACTACATCACCATCGCGCCGCACCTGCTGCTGTTCCCGGCCGGGTTCCTGGTGGTCACGGTGCTGGCGTTCGTGATGCTCGGCGATGCGGTCCGCGACGCGCTCGACCCGAAGCAGAAGTAGGAGAACGTCTTGTCCACAACTGATGACGAGGCCTCGGCACGACGTCTGCTCGAGGTCGAGGACCTGCACGTCGAGTTCCGCACCCGGGACGGCGTCGCGAAGGTCCTCAACGGCGTGAACTACCACGTCGACGCCGGTGAAACGCTGGCCGTGCTGGGCGAGTCGGGCTCGGGCAAGTCCGTCACGGCGCAGACCGTGATGGGCATCCTGGACATGCCGCCCGGGGTGATCTCCGGCGGTTCCATCCGGTTCCAGGGCGAGGACGTCCTGCAGGCCACCGAGGCGCGGCGGCGCGAACTGCGCGGCGAGTCGATGGCGATGATCTTCCAGGACGCCCTCTCGGCGCTCAACCCGGTCTACACCGTCGGCTTCCAGATCGCCGAGCAGCTGCGGCTGCGCCGCGGGATGTCCCGCAAGGAGGCCATGGCCGGGGCCGTGGAGCTGCTGGACCAGGTCAAGATCCCCAACGCCAAGCAGCGGGTCAGCGAGTTCCCCCACCAGTTCTCCGGCGGCATGCGGCAGCGCGCGATGATCGCGATGTCGCTGGCGCTGGACCCGACGCTGCTCATCGCCGACGAGCCGACCACCGCGCTCGACGTCACCGTGCAGGCCCAGATCATGGACCTGCTCGACGAGCTGCGCCGGGAGCGCGGCATGGGGCTCATCCTGATCACCCACGACCTGGGCGTGGTCGCCGAGGTCGCGGACCGGATCGTGGTGATGTACGCGGGGCGGATCGTGGAGTCCGCGGACGCGGGCTCGCTGTACGAGCAGCCCGGGCACCCCTACACCGAGGGCCTGATGCGGTCGATCCCGCGGCTGGACCTCAAGGGGCAGGAGCTGGAGACGATCAAGGGCCTGCCGCCGAACCTGATGGCGGTGCCGTCGGGCTGCCCGTTCCACCCGCGCTGCCCGCGCGCGGTGGAGAAGTGCGGGCAGGAGTTCCCCGAGTACCACGACCTGGGCCGGGGCCGCGTCAGCGCCTGCCACTTCGCGGAGGAGTTGATCAATCATGGCTGAGCCGATCCTCCAGGTGCAGGACCTGGTCAAGCACTTCCCGGTGCGGGCCGGGCTGCCGCGCCGCACCGTCGGTCACGTGCGCGCGGTCGACGGGGTGTCCTTCGAGCTCGGCAAGGGCGAAACCCTCGGCGTGGTGGGCGAGTCCGGTTGCGGCAAGTCGACGCTGGCCCAGGTGCTGATGCGCCTGGAGAACCCCACCAGCGGATCGGCGCTGTTCGAGGGCCGCGACATCTTCAAGCTGCGCGGCGCGGAGCTGCGCAAGCTGCGCCGGGACGTGCAGATCGTGCTGCAGGACCCCTACACCTCGCTGAACCCGCGGCGCACCGTCGGCGACATCGTCGGCGAGCCCTTCGAGATCCACCCCGACGTGGCTCCGAAGGGCGACCGGCGCCGCCGGGTGCAGGAGCTGCTGGACGTGGTCGGGCTCAACCCCGAGCACATCAACCGCTACCCGCACCAGTTCTCCGGCGGTCAGCGGCAGCGCATCGGCATCGCCCGCGCGCTGGCGCTCAAGCCGAAGGTGATCGTGTGCGACGAGCCGGTCTCCGCGCTGGACGTGTCGATCCAGGCGCAGGTGATGAACCTGCTGGGCGACCTGCAGCAGGAGTTCGACCTGTCCTACATCTTCATCGCGCACGACCTGGGCGTGGTGCGCCACCTGTCCGACCGGGTGGCGGTGATGTACCTGGGCAAGATGGTCGAGGTCGGCACCGACGAGCAGATCTACGAGCACCCGCAGCACCCGTACACCCAGGCGCTGCTGTCGGCGGTCCCGGTGCCGGACCCGAAGCTGCGGGGCAAGCGCGAGGTCATCCGCCTGACCGGTGATGTCCCGAGCCCGGCGAACCCGCCGTCGGGCTGCCGCTTCCGCACCCGCTGCTGGAAGGCGCAGGACATCTGCGCCGAGCAGGAGCCCCCGCTGGAGGTCCGGCTCAACGGCCACCCCTCGGCCTGCCACTTCGCCGAGGAACGCCCCCACGTGGTGACCTGAGGAATCCTTTTTCATCAGAAGTCCCCTGCGAGCCGCGCTCGCAGGGGACTTCTGATGAAAAGAGGCGGGGAGCCCCGCGCTCAGCTCCTGGTGACGAAGTTCGCCAGGTCCGCGGACTGCTGCAGGCGGGACGGCTCGTGGACGTACATCATGTGCCCGGCCTCGTAGTAGCGGACGTCGATGTTCTCCCGCAGCTCCTCCGGGATCGGCAGCCGCGCCAGCACGTGCTCGGCCGCGAAGTACGGCGTCGCGCCGTCGGTGTACCCGCAGCCGACGTGCAGCTTCAGGTGCGGGTTCGCCTGCACCGCCGAGCCCAGCTTGTCCACCACGGACACCGCGGCGCCCTCGAAGTCCTCGAACGACCACGGCTGCACGCGGCCGGTCAGCGTCTCGTAGGGCAGGTCGCTGCGGTAGTCCAGCTCCTCGCGCAGGTAGTGGTTGATCGCCGCGGAGTAGGCCCCGCGGATGCCCGAGATGCTCGGGTCGTCGGTGAAGCGCTCCACCGCCGCGTCCGGTTCCCAGCCGGTGAACCGCCCGTCCATCCGGCCGACGGTCCGACGCTGGTCGCGCAGCAGCTCGGTGAAGAACCGGATGTGCTCGATGCGCAGGTTGACCCGGTCCACGTAGTCCCCGGAGAGCCCGGAGAGCTCGGCCAGCCGCCGCACGACGTCGGCCCGCTCCTCGGCGCTGAGCCGCGCGCCGCGCGCCAGCGCCCACGGGTAGTCCTCGGCGGCGAACTTCTCGGCCTCGTCGAGCACCTCGCGCAGCGGCCGGTCGCCGTGCTTGCCGTGGTGGTGCGCGATGGCCGCGTAGGTCGGCAGGTACAGCGGGTAGGGCAGGTCGTTGCCCTCGGTGAACCGGATGGTTCCCATGTCCAGCACCGAGGAGATCAGCATGAGCCCGTTCGGGTAGAGCCCGTGCCGGGACTGCAGGTGCTCGGCAAGTGCGGCGGCCCGCAGGGTCCCGTAGGACTCGCCGGCCAGGTACTTCGGCGCCATCCACCGGCCGTTGCGGGTGACCCACAACCGGATGACCTCGGCGATGGATTCGATGTCGCCCTGGAAGCCGTGGAACTCGTCGGGCTTGCCGCCCTCGACGGCCCGCGAGTACCCGGTGGACACCGGATCGATGAACACCAGATCGCTGTGCTTGAGCAGGGTTTCGGCGTTGTCCTCCAGCCCGTAGGGCGGCGGTGCGAGGTCTCCCGCGTCGCCGGAGACGACCCGCCGCGGGCCGAGCAGCCCGAGGTGCAGCCACACGCTGGCCGAACCCGGCCCGCCGTTGAACGCGAAGGTCACCGGCCGGTTGCTGCCCGGCGCGGCGTCCACGACGTAGGAGGTCAGGAACACCTCGGCCTTCGGTTTGTGCCCCTCGAACTTGCCGTCGGCGTAGACCTCGTCGCGCAGCACGACCCGCCCGGTGGTGGCGGTGTAGGACAGCTCCGCGCCGTCCGCGGTGATCGCGTGATGCGTGCTGACCAGATCGTCGACCGGCTCCGCGGGGGTGGTCTGCCGGGTTGCCTCGTCGGTTTCCTCGCTGGCTGCCATGCCGCAAGATTACGTGCCCCCGGAAGGCTTTTCTGCCAGTTTTGCGGTGTGGACACCGGCTCCGAACTGATCACCGACCCGATCACCGACCCCGCAGCGGCCGCACCGGGCGCCTCCGAGGTCGACTCGCTGGTCACCCGCTGCACGGCCTGCCCGCGACTGGTGGCCTGGCGCGAGGAGGTCGCCCGCACCAAGCGCGCCGCCTTCCGCGACCAGGACTACTGGGGCAGGCCGATCCCCGGATTCGGCCCGATGGACGCCGAGATCCTGGTCGTCGGCCTCGCCCCGGCCGCGCACGGCGCCAACCGCACCGGCCGCATGTTCACCGGCGACCGCTCCGGCGACGTGCTCTACCGGGCGCTGCACGAGACCGGTCTGGCCAACCAGCCGGAGGCGACCGGCCTCCACGACGGCCTGCGCCTGCACCGCACCCGCATCACCGCCCCGGTGCACTGCGCCCCACCGGCCAACAAGCCCACCCCGGCCGAGCGCGACACCTGCCGCCCCTGGCTGGTCCGGGAGCTCGAACTGCTCCGCCCGACGCTGCGCGCGGTCGTGGTCCTGGGCGCCTTCGGCTGGCAGGCCCTGCTCCCGGCGCTGGCGGACACCTGGCGGGTTCCGCGCCCCCGCCCGAAGTTCGGCCACCTCGCCCACGCCGAGCTCGAAGCCGCCGACGGCGGGAGCCCGCTCCACCTCCTCGGCTGCTACCACGTCAGCCAGCAGAACACCTTCACCGGGCGCCTGACCCCGCAGATGCTCCGCGAGGTCTTCGACCGCGCGAAGGACCTGGCGGACGCGTGAAGCGGTTTGGGGGTAACCGCACGCCCCGAGGCGTGCGGTTACCCCCCCAAACCGCTAGACGCCCAGGCCGCCGGCGACCGAGGTCTCCTGCTTGGTGAACTCGCCGGTGAGCAGGGGCATGGCTTCGGCGATGGTCTTCCGGGTCTCCGGGAGCTCGAGGGACGCGGCGTGGTGCTGCTCGCTCTGCCAGACCTCGGTGACCCAGATCGTGTCGTCGTCGGAGTTCGACGTGGCCACCACGTACGACTCGCAGCCGTGCGCGCGCAGTCCCTCGGCGCCGCGCAGCAGCAGGGACACGACCTCGTCGCGGTGGCCGGGCTTCGCCTTCAGCGAGCCGATGTAGCCGTACATGGTGGGGGCCTCCTCGCAGCGGACCGCTTTCGCCGCCAATCCTGGCACGCGGGACCGACAAGATCGCGGACGCGAGCGAGGTGCTTCCGAGATCGCCGCGGCGACGCCGGCGCATCGACCCTCCGCGGCTAGGTCACCCGCGCGGTGCGGGCGGTCAGGTCGGGACGACCGCGTCAGTTGCTGTGTCCATCGGTGGCCTGGAGTGGTAGACCTCGACGGTGATCAAAGACGTGGTCCGCTCCCTCGTCGGGTTCGTGGTGCTCGGGGCGCTGGTGTTCTTGCCCGCCTGGACCTTCGACTACTGGCAGGCGTGGGTCTTCTTGGCCGTCTTCGCGCTCTCGGCCGCGATTCCCAGCTTCCACCTGGCTCGCGCGGATCCGGCCGCCCTGGAGCGCCGCAAGCGGGCGGGCCGGGAGAGCAGGCCCGCGCAGCGGATCGCCGTGGCGGTGCTGTTCTCGTGCTTCCCGGTGATGCTGGTGCTCAGCGTTCTCGATCACCGGTTCGGCTGGTCCGCGGTGCCCGCTGCGGTGGCGCTGCTCGGGGACGTCCTGGTGGCCGCCGGAATGGTGCTCACCGTGCTGGTGGTGCTCCAGAACCGGTTCGCGGCGGGCAACATCGCGGTCGAGCCGGGCCAGCAGGTCGTCTCCACCGGGATGTACGGGGTCGTCCGGCACCCGATGTACTCGACCGCGCTGCTCGCCGTGGTCGGCTCGCCGCTCGCGCTCGGTTCCCTGTGGGGGCTGGTGTTCCTCGTTCCCGTCGTGGTCGCGCTGGTGGTGCGGATCCGCGACGAGGAGGCGCTGCTCGCGCAGGAGCTGGACGGCTATCGCGAGTACGCGCGCACCACGCGATACCGGCTGGTCCCCGGTATCTGGTAGCTCGGGTTCGGGGCCCGGCACGCGGTTCGACGCGGTCGCCTGCCGGTGATCTCGCGAGGTGTTCCCGCGAGGTTTCCCCTCGCCGACGTCGTTCCGGGGGCGCAGGCAGGTAGGTAGAGATCTCCACGCGCGCTTGGCGCGATGTCGTGATCATTCGGTAGGCTGACCCGAACCAGCCTCAGGACACCAACGGTGATGTCGTTGCGGCGTCACCGGACACGCGCATCCGGTCCGGATGCGTACGCAGCGCGTATGGTCGTGCACCACGCGTTGATCGTGATCGACGCCACTGGCGACTGGCATCACAATTAGGGGGGTCGGCGCAGCGCGCTCACGGTACGTGGTGCGACCATGAGAGTCATGGCTGGTAAATCCGATCCCACGCGGATTCTCATCCTCGGCGGCGGTTACGTCGGCATGTACACGGCACTTCAGCTGCAGAAGAAGCTGGGGCGCCGGGAAGCCTCCGTGACGGTCGTCGATCCTCAGCCGCACATGACCTACCAGCCCTTCCTGCCGGAAGCGGCCGCGGGTTCGGTCGAACCCCGCCACGTGGTAGCGCCACTGCGACGAGTGTTGAAGCGGTGCCATGTGATCACCGCGTCTGTCACCGAGATCAAGCACAACGAGAAGCTGGTCACGGTCGAAAACCCGCAGACCGGTGCCCAGGAGCTGGGCTACGACGTGCTCGTCGTGGCGCTGGGCTCCGTCTCCCGGCTGCTGCCGATCCCCGGCCTCGCCGAGGAGGGCATCGGGCTCAAGACCGTGGGCGAGGCCACCTACCTGCGCAACCACGTGCTGGCCAAGATGGACGCCGCGGCCAACACCGACGACGAGGAGCTGCGCAAGCGGCTGCTCAACTTCACCTTCGTCGGCGGCGGGTTCGCGGGTGTCGAGGCCCTGGCCGAGCTGGAGGACATGGCTCGCTACGCGAGCAAGGAGTACGAGAACCTCTCCCCGGACGACATGTCCTGGTCGCTCATCGAAGCCGCCGGCCGGGTGATGCCCGAGGTCAGCGAGAACATGGGCGTCTACGTGGTCAAGGCGCTCGAGGAGCGCGGCATCAAGGTGTACCTGAACACCTTCCTCAAGTCGGTCGAGGGCGGGCACGCCGTGCTCTCCGACGGCACCGAGTTCGACACCGACACCCTGGTGTGGAACGCGGGCGTGAAGGCCAACCCCGTGCTCAAGAACAGCGACCTGCCGCTGGACGAGCGGGGCCGCGTCAAGGCCAGCGCCCACCTGCAGGCCGAGGGCCTGCCGGGCGTGTGGACCGCGGGCGACTGCTCGGCGGTGCCGGACCTGTCCAAGGCGGAGGAGGACCCGAACGCCACCTGCGCGCCGTCCGCGCAGCACGCCGTTCGGCAGGCCGACCAGCTGGCGAAGAACATCCTGTCCTCGCTGCGCGACAAGCCCACCAAGGAGTACCGGCACGCCTACGCCGGCTCGGTGGCCGGCATGGGGCTGTACAAGGGCGTCGCCGACGTCTACGGCTTCAAGGCCAAGGGCTTCATCGCCTGGTTCATGCACCGCAGCTACCACGTGAGCCGGATGCCCACCTTCAACCGGAAGCTGCGGATCATCATCGACTGGACGCTCGCCTTCCTGTTCAAGCGCGAGGTCATCTCGATGGGGCAGATCCAGAACCCGCGCGCCGCCTTCGAGCGCGCCGCGGAGAGCTGACCAGCCGTACCCCACCACCCCCAAAGGCCGCGTGTCTGATGACGCGCGGCCTTCGTGTTTCCAAGATCGATCGTCCGGGCGGTGGACATTCGTGCCCGCTATCATCGACAATCTGTAGTTGAAAAACGGACACGCGCGACAGGTCTTCACCTGAAAGGATGCGTCGCACGGGGGGAGGGGTGGATCCCTTGACGCTCAACGAACTCGCCGCGCTGCTGCGCAGCGGTGAAGCGCAGGACGGCCCGATCGCGGACTACCAGGAGGACTGCCGACGAGCGGCCGAGGTCTACTGGAAGAAGGACGACTGACCATGAGCGCGGCCGAGAACCGGCCCGCTGACCGAGCAGAACCGGCCGCACCGTCGGCGCTGGGCCGGACGCCGGTGCTGTTGCAGGGCCAGGACTACTTCGTCCGCGCGCCCAGCACCCCGCTGGACTTCCAGGAGCGCATGTACCGGGCGGGCATGGTCGACGAGCGGCCGGGCGAGCCCGCGCCCTGCGTGCTGGTGCTCTCCCGCGCGGCCGACGTGGAGATGAACGGGCTGTCGGTGGCGCTGGCCGAGAGCGACGTCCGCATGATGCGGATCGACGCCGACCGGTGCCTGGACCTGCCGCTCACCATTTACACGGACACTCCCCTGATCGAATTCGAGCGCTGGCTCTTGCGCCCGGTGCTGATCTGGCGGCGACACTTCGACATGACGGCCGTGCCCGTGGAGCCCGGCACCGTGCACGGTGCCTACGTCCGCGAGCAGTGGAGCGCCGTCGCCAACTGGCTGACCGGCCGAGAGGACTGGGGACGAGTGAACGCGGCGCGCGCCGGTGAGCGCCTGGACCGGCTGACGCAGCAGCGGGACGCGGCCGCGGCCGGCCTGCGGGTGCCGCGCACCGCGGTGACCACGATGCCCGGTCGCAGCCGCCCCGGCGGCTCCCGCTGCATCGTCAAGACCGCCGGGCACCACCTGCTGGAGCCCGAGCCCGGCGCGCTGCGCGGCCTGTTCCCGCAGCCCTTCGACATCCGCCGCACCGGGGGCGAAGCGCGCGAGCCCGCGCCGGTGCTGGTCCAGCAGTACCTGGAAAGCGACGGCGAGCTGCGCGTCTTCGTGGTCGGCGGCCGCACCATCGCCTTCCGGGTGGACAAGCTCGACCCGGCGCAGCTGTGGGTGGACCCGGAGTCGGTGGCGGTGGAGCGCGTCGAGCTGGCCGACCCGCTGGCCGACAAGCTCGTCGGGCTGTGCGAGCGCTGGGGGCTCGACGTGGCGGGTTTCGACCTGCTGCGGGTCGACGACGACTGGGTGTTCCTGGAGGTCAACGTCAACTGCGACTGGCAGTGGTTCGAGCAGCGGGCGGAGAGCTCCGAGGTGTCCGAGGCAGTGCACGCGTGGGTGCGGAGCCGGTTCGACGAGCTGGCCGCGTCCGCGGCCGGGGAGTGGAGTGCGTGGTGACGCGATGACCGCGAGGGTGTAAAGCTTCACCCGAGGAGGAACCCGACGCGGCCCTGCCGCGTCGAACCTCTGCGGGGCGGTACCCGACCGCTCCGCGCGAGCCCCCGTAGCCCAACTGGCAGAGGCAGACGACTTAAAATCGTCAGAGTGTCGGTTCGAACCCGACCGGGGGTACTCAGCAGTTCGGCCTGAGAGCGCGCGCCGCGCGGCGCGCGCTCGTCGGCGGTCAAGGGGATTGTGGCGGGTCTCATGACCGGGTTGTCCGGGTAGGGGTTTCGCTCGCCGGGGATCACCGACGACAATGCGCGGCCATGGCCCAAGAGCGAGACCCGCGAGCCGGTCGACCCGGACCGCAGCACGGCGGACCCCCGCCTGGGGGAGCACCGCAGGGACCGCCACCTGCTCGGCCGCCGCAGGCCCCGCCGCCGCAGCCGCCGCAGGGGCAGTTCCCGCCCGGCCCGCCGAACCAAGGCCCGCCGCAGCAGCCCCCGGCGCCGCCGATGGGCGGGCAGCCCGGACCACCGCCGATGCCGCCGCAACCGCAGCAGCCCGGCTACGGCCCTCCGCCCGGTCAGCCGCCGATGCCGCCGCAGCACGGCGGCAACCCGCCGCAGGGGCAGCCGCCCGTGCCCCCGGGGCAGCCCGGCTACCAGCCGCCGTCGAACAACCCGTACCCGGCGACGCGGATGGACACCCCGGTGGTCGACGACCGGTACGACGGGTACCCGGACGACCGCTACGGCGACCCGTACCGGGACGGCTACGACTACGACGACCGCTACTACGACGACCGGGACCGCTACCGGGATCGGGATCGCCGGCGCGATCGGGAGGACGACTACGACCGCCGGCGCTCGGATCGGGAGTTCCGCGGTCCGAGCGCGGACGCCATCGGGCGCACGATCCAGGTCGTGACCGGCCTGATCGCGCTGGTGTTCGTGCTGCACATCGTGTTCTCGGTGACCGGGGCCAACCAGGACAACTCGTTCGTCTCGTTCACCTACAGCACCGCGAAGATCTTCGTGTTCGGCCTCGGCGACGTGTTCACCCCGGGCGACGCGACCATCGGCCTGGTGCTCAACTACGGCTTGGCCGCAGCGATCTACCTCTACGGCGGTCGGATCATCGGCAAGGCGCTCAAGCACTGACGCTGCGTGTACCGAATCCGGCGAGATGTCGGGTTCGGTGTCGCGCACCTCACCTGTTGGTGTGAGCTGGTAAAACGCGCTGTGACGCCATCGGGGGTCATGTCCATCGCAGGGGGCGCCGCTCGCGCCCCGCGCGGGCATGGCACCCTTGAACTGGTCGTACCTGCGGTTTGCGCAGGTGTGGCCGCGTACGCGCCCCCGGCCCGCCGGCGGGCGAGCGCGTGCGCGTGGCCGTGTGCGGCCGGTTGGCCAGGCGTAGCCCAGGACCGGGAGTAGCCGAGTGGAAAGCTTTTTCTCATTCATCCTCTACCCGGTGTCGGCGATCTTGTGGTTCTGGCACAAGATCTTCGGCGCCGTGCTGGGGCCGGACAACGGCTTCGCCTGGGCGCTGTCGGTGTTCTTCCTGGTCTTCTCGCTGCGCGTGGTGCTGATCAAGCCCGCGATCAGCCAGATGCGCGCGGGCCGCAAGATGGCCAAGTTCGCGCCGCACATGCAGAAGCTGCGCGAGAAGTACAAGAACGACCGCCAGCGCATGGCGCAGGAGATGCAGAAGCTGCAGTCCGAGCACGGGGTCAACCCGCTCGGCGGCTGCCTCCCGGCGCTGCTGCAGATCCCGGTCTTCCTGAGCCTGTTCCACGTGCTGCGCAACTTCCACCCGGGCGCGCAGAGCAACTTCATCTTCGACAAGGAAGGCGTCGACTCCTTCATCCAGGCCGACATCTTCGGCGCGAAGCTGTCGAACTGGATCACCCAGCCGGCCGACCAGCTGGCCCTGTTCGGCACCGACCGCGCGTCGATGATGACCGTGGCGATCCCGCTGATGCTGATCGCCTCGGTGGCCACCTTCTTCACCATGCGGCTCTCGGTGAAGAAGCAGACCGACATGACCGCGGCCAACCCGCAGTCGGCCATGATGGCCAAGTTCATGATGTACATCGCGCCGATCGGCGCGATCATCTCGGGTTGGTTCCTGCCGATCGCGGTCCTGCTGTACTGGCTGGCGAACAACGTCTGGACCCTGGGGCAGCAGCACTTCCTGACCAAGAAGATCGACCACGAGCAGGAGCGCGAGCGGCAGCAGGAGATCGAGGCCAAGAAGGCCGCCCCGCGCCCGAAGCCCGGTCAGAAGCCGACGCGCGACGGCAAGGCGGAGAGCGAGGCCGAGCCCGCCGAGGGCGAGGGCGAGACGGCCACCGCGACCGCGGGCAAGCCCGCCCCGGGCCAGAAGCCGAAGCAGGCCGGCCAGCGGCCCAACGGCGCGAAACCGGGCGGCAAGAAGAACCAGCCCAAGAACCGGCCGGGCAAGCAGGCCGCCTCGGCCAAGAAGGGCAAGAAGCGCCGATAGCGACCCGCGGACGACGCCTCCGATCTCGAAAGGTCGGGGGCGTCGTTTTCGTTATCGAGGTGTGTCCGACCTGCCGGAGGGTCGGCCGAGCTCGCCGGTAAAGTCGGTTTTAACCGGACCGGGAACCGATCGGGTCAACCGGACGTTGGCCTTGGTGACGGCGCACGTACGCCCAGGAGGACTGAGTTGCGCACTACGAGCAACCCCGCGTTCCGCAACCTGCCTAGCGGCGGGTACGCGAACTTCGACTACGGCCAGGGGCAGCCGCCCTTCGGCCAGACGCAGGCCGCCCCGCCGCAGGCGACGCGCCCGATGACGATCGACGACGTGGTCACCAAGACGGGGATCACGCTCGGCCTCGCGGTGATCACCGCCGCGCTGACCTTCATGGTCGGTCAGGCCGCGGTCGCGCTGGCTCTGCCCGCGGCGCTCGTCGGCCTGGTGATCGCCCTGGTGATCACCTTCAAGAAGAAGGTCAGCCCGGCGCTGGTCATCGCCTACTCGGCGGTCGAGGGCGTGTTCCTCGGCGGGATCAGCTGGCTGTTCGCCACGATGTTCAACCCGGGCATCATCATGCAGGCGATCGTGGGCACCCTGGGTGTCTTCGCGGCGATGCTCGTGGTCTACAAGACCGGCGCGATCCGGGTGACCCCGAAGCTGACCAAGTGGATCATCGGCGCGGTGGCCGGCGTCGCCGTGATGATGCTGGTGAACCTCGTCGCCTCGTTCTTCATCGACGGCGGCCTGGGCCTGCGCGACGGCGGCCCGCTGGCGATCGGCTTCAGCCTGCTGTGCATCGGCATCGCCGCGTTCAGCTTCCTGCTGGACTTCGACGCCGCCGACAAGGCCATCCGCGCCGGCGTGGACGCCAAGTTCGCCTGGTACGTCGCCTTCGGCCTGATGGTCACGCTGGTCTGGCTGTACCTGGAGATCCTGCGGCTGCTGTCGTACTTCCAGAACGACTAGCTCCGGAGAGCTGAAAGTGGGCGCCACCTCCGCGGTGGCGCCCACTTCTTCGTTCCCGGGGCGGGCTGCGAACGGCGTCCGCAGCCCGCGGGGATCAGCTCAGGCGTTCGAGCACCATGGCCATGCCCTGCCCGCCGCCGACGCACATCGTCTCCAGGCCGAACTGCTTGTCGTGGTGCTGCAGCGAGTTCAGCAGGGTGTTGGTGATGCGCGCACCGGTCATGCCGAACGGGTGGCCCACCGCGATCGCGCCGCCGTTGACGTTGACCTTCTCCAGCGGCAGGCCCAGGTCCTGGTAGGACGGGATGACCTGCGCGGCGAAGGCCTCGTTGATCTCGGCGAGGTCGATGTCGCCGATGCTCATCCCGGCGCGCTTGAGGGCCTGCTTGGAGGCCTCCACCGGGCCCAGGCCCATGATCTCCGGGGACAGCCCGGACACGCCGGTGGACACGATGCGGGCCAGCGGGGTCAGGCCGAGCTGCTTGGCCTTGGTGTCGCTCATGATCACCAGGGCCGCGGCGC
This sequence comes from Saccharopolyspora griseoalba, assembly GCF_042665275.1. Lineage (NCBI taxonomy): Bacteria > Bacillati > Actinomycetota > Actinomycetes > Pseudonocardiales > Pseudonocardiaceae > Saccharopolyspora > Saccharopolyspora griseoalba. Next base: position 432,693 of record NZ_JBHTCJ010000004.1, read on the forward strand.
CGTCGTTGAGCGGGCAGCAGTTGCCCGCGGTGATCCGGCCGTCGGGGCGGAAGACCGGCTTGAGGCCGGAGACCGCCTCCTTGGTCACGCCCGCGCGCGGGCCGTCGTCGGCCTCGACCACGGTGCCGTCCGGAGTGGTGACCGGGGTGATCTCGCGGGACCAGAAGCCGTTGGCGATGGCCTTCTCGGCGAGGTTCTGCGAGCGGACGCCGAAGTCGTCCATCTCGTCGCGGGTGACGCCCTTCAGCCGGGCGAGGTTCTCCGCGGTCTGGCCCATCGGGATGTAGACGTCCGGCAGCAGGTCCTGCCCGCGCGGGTCGGTCCAGGTGTCCGCGCCCTGCTCGGCGGTGGCCTGGGTGCGCGCCTCGGCGTCGGCGAAGAGCGGGTTGTGGGTGTCCGGCAGCGAGTCGGAGTTGCCCTTGGCGAACCGGGAGACCATCTCGACGCCGGCGCTGATGAACACGTCGCCCTCGCCGGCCTTGATCGCGTGCAGCGCCATCCGGGTGGTCTGCAGGCTCGACGAGCAGTAGCGGGTGATGGTGGTGCCGGGCAGCTGGTCGTAGCCGAGCAGCACCGAGACCACGCGCGCGAGGTTGAAGCCCTGCTCGCCGCCGGGCAGGCCGCAGCCGAGCATCAGGTCGTCGATCTCGGACGGGTCGAGCTCGGGGACCTGGTCCAGGGCCGCCCTGATCACCTGGGCGGTGATGTCGTCGGGGCGCAGGTCCTTCAGCGACCCCTTGCCGGCGCGACCGATCGGCGACCGCGTCGCGGAGACGATGACAGCTTCAGGCATGGGAACTCCTTCGTTCGCCGGGGGAGGGAGGACCGCTCGGGAGCGGTTGTTACTGACCAGTCACTTTAAGCCCGCCACCCCCATCCTCGCGGTGACCCTCGCCACCGACAACCCCCAAACCGACCAGTCGGTCTCTCCCGCGTCGGCACGGGTCTCCCCGACCGCCCCAAAACCTGCCGAAACGCGACCCGGAATGGGAGGCGAATCCGTCCCCGAATCACCTCCCGATCGGGGTGCGGAACGGGAGGTGGTTCGGGGGACGGATCGGGGTGATTCGGTCAGGGGTTGGGGCGGTGGTGGTGGAGGCGGCGGTTGAGGTGGGCGATGAGGCGGCTGGTGGGGCGGCGGGCCTCCGCGGCCTCGGAGCGGGTGGGAGCCGCCGGGAGGGGACCGCCCTGCCAGGCGCCCACCGCCATGCACATCACCGGCAGCAGGAGCTCGGCGGCGGCCTCGTAGCCGGCGGCCGACGGGTGGAAGTTGTCCGGGCTGAAGAACTCCGCGGGCCGGGCCAGGAACTCCGGAGACAGCAGATCCGCCAGCGGGACCGCGTCGCCGCCGTTGGCCTCCACCTCGCGGCGCTGCGCCCTGGCCAGCGCGAAGCTCCAGCGGCTGGCCACCGAGCGCAGCGGCTGCGGGATCGGGCGGACCGCGCCCAGGTCCGGGCAGGTGCCCACCACGACCTGCACGTCGGCGGCCACGAGCTCGCGCACCGCCTTGCCGAGCAGGCTCGCCGAGGTCGACACCGCCAGCTGCGAGGTCACGTCGTTGGCCCCGATGAGGATCAGCGCGATCTCGGGCGGGTTGCGCAGCACGGCCTCGACCTGCCCGGAGAGCTCCCGCGAGGTGGTGCCGACGATGGCGTGCGTGCGCAGCGCGACCGGTCGGTCCAGCTCGTCGGCCAGCCCCCGCGCCAGCCGGACCCCGGGCAGCTCGGCCGGGAAGTCCACGCCCAGCCCCGCCGCCGAGGAATCGCCGAGCACCGCGAACTCCAGCGGGCGGGTGCCGGCGGGCAGCTCGGCGCGCGGCACCGGGCCCACGTCGCCGGGCAGGTGCACCCCGTCCGCGCGCAGCGGGCCCGCCGCCGGCGGTCCGATGACCCGGCGCGCGTGCCCGGCCTGGCCGTTGAGCAGGCCGTAGGCCGCGCCGGAGAGCCCTCCCGCGGTCCCCGCCGCCAGCAGGGCGAGCCGCAACGCCTTCACCCCGATCATGACCCCTCCTCGCACCACCTCTGCCGCGCCGCTCCTGGTCATGCTCACCCATCCGCACGGCGGTGGGCCCGTTGAACACGCCCCGTCATCGGGAAGACGCTCGCGGCGTCGAAAACCTTCCCTTTACGTGTGTCGTCGGGCAGGTCGCTTGGGTTAGCGTCTGACCAGGCGATTACGCTCGATTCCGCAACCGCCGCGCGCGCTCGGGAGTCGTGCGCGCGGCCACTCCGACGAGCGAGTTGAGGACGGGACGTGGACTACGTCGAGCACGTCACCGAGCTGGTGGGCAACACCCCGCTGGTCCGGTTGAACGCGGTGGCCACCGGGCAACCCCCGGTGCTGGCCAAGGTCGAGTACTTGAATCCCGGCGGCAGCGTCAAGGATCGCATCGCGCTGCGCATGATCGAGGCGGCCGAGGAGTCCGGCGAGCTCAAGCCCGGCGGGACGATCGTCGAGCCCACCTCGGGCAACACCGGGGTCGGCCTGGCGATGGTCGCCCAGCGCAAGGGCTACCGCTGCGTGTTCGTCTGCCCGGACAAGGTCAGCGACGACAAGCGCAACGTGCTCAAGGCCTACGGCGCCGAGGTCGTGGTGTGCCCGACCGCGGTCCCGCCGGAGCACGCGGACTCCTACTACAGCGTCTCCGACCGGCTGGTCGAGGAGATCGAGGGCGCCTGGAAGCCCAACCAGTACGCCAACCCGGCCAACCCGGAGTCCCACGTGCACTCCACCGGCCCCGAGATCTGGGAGCAGACCGGCGGCAAGGTCACGCACTTCGTGGCGGGCATCGGCACCGGTGGCACCATCTCGGGAACCGGTTCGTACCTGAAGAAGGTCTCCGACGGCCAGGTCAAGATCATCGGTGCCGACCCGGAGGGCTCGGTCTACTCCGGTGGCCACGGCCGTCCGTACCTGGTCGAGGGCGTCGGCGAGGACTTCTGGCCGAGCACCTACGACCGCGACATCTGCGACGAGATCGTGCCGATCTCCGACGCCGACTCCTTCCAGATGACCCGGCGGCTGGCCCACGAGGAGGCGCTGCTGGTCGGCGGTTCCTGCGGGATGGCGGTGGCCGCGGCCCTGGAGGTCGCCAAGACCGCGGACCCGGACTCGGTGATCGTGGTGCTGCTCCCGGACGGCGGTCGCGGGTACCTCGGCAAGGTCTTCAACGACTCCTGGATGGCCTCCTACGGCTTCCTCTCGCCGGACCACGGCGGCGGCTCCGTCGGCGACGTGCTGCGCCGCAAGGACGGCACGATCCCGGAGCTGGTGCACATCCACCCCACCGAGACCGTCGCGGACGCGGTGGTCATCCTGCGCGAGTTCAACGTCTCGCAGATGCCGGTGGTCAAGGCCGAGCCGCCGGTGATGGCCGCCGAGGTCGTCGGCGCGATCAACGAGCGCGACCTGCTGGACGCCCTGTTCGCCGGGCGGGCCAACCTGGCGGACAAGGTCGAGGACCACATGTCCCCGCCGCTGCCCACGATCGGCGCGGGCGAGGAGATCAGCTCCGCGATGACGGCGCTGACCGGCGCGGACGGGGCGATGGTCCTGGTCGACGGCAAGCCCGCCGGGGTGGTCACGCGCCAGGATGTGCTTGGATTCATCGCCGGGCGATGACGACTTGTCGCGGATGGCCACGATGATCACGGAGATCAGATAGCGTGGTGGTCGTCGTATGCCCAGGACTTTGGACGCCGCAAGGGAGTAGTACCCGATGAGCTCTCCGCAGCCGCCGGACGGCGGTCAGCAGGGTTCGGACCCGATTTCGAACCGCATGGACCCCCAGGACCCGAACCAGGCCGGCGGTGACTCGACTCAGGTCGTGCGGCCGGTGCAGCAGCAGTCCGGGCAGGACCAGTCCTCGACCGGCGAGTCGACCCAGATGGTGCAGCCGGGTCAGCAGCCCGGCCAGGCCGGCGACTCCACCCAGGTGGTGCCGCCGTCGGCGCAGCCCGGTCCGCAGCCGATGTACCAGCAGCCGGGCCTGGGCGGGCAGCCGGGTGGCGCCGAGGCGACCTCGATGGTCCCGCCGTCGGCACAGCCGCCGCAGCCCATGTACCAGCAGCCGGGCACCCAGTCCCAGCCCGGCGGGTTCCCGGCCCAGCCGCAGCAGGCCCACGGCACGCCCGGCAGCGGCTTCCCGGCCCCGCAGGCGCAGGGCTTCGGCGCCCCGCCGCCGGGACCGGGCTTCTACGGCCAGCAGGAAGCCGGCAACCCGGGGCTGGCGAAGCTGTGCGCGATCCTGGGCATCGTCTTCGGCGGCCTGGGAGTCATCTTCGGCATCGTCGGGATCGTCGGCCTGGCCGCCGCGTCCTCGATGATGTCCTCGCTGCCGCCGGGCATGGCGGCGGAGATGCCCAGCATGGGCCTGCTCTACACGATGAGCATCATCGGCATGATCGCTTCGATCGTGTACCTCGTCGGCGGCATCCTGCTGCTCAAGCGGAAGGCCATCGGCGCGCTGATGATCGGCGGTGCGGCCGCCGTCGGCGTGCTCGCCGGGCTGATCAACATGATCATGTACCCCAGCTTCTCCCCGGTCATCGGGATGCTCTTCGGCATCGCCCTGGCCGTGCTGGCCTTCCTGCCGCAGGTGCGCGCCTGGGCCAACGGCGGCGCTCCCGCGCCGGCGGCTTCCGGTGGATTCGGCCCGCCCCAGGGCGGCTTCGGTCAGCCCCAGCAGGGCGGCTTCGGCCAGCCCCCGCAGCAGGGCTTCGGCCAGCAGCCGCCCCAGCAGTTCGGCCAGCAGCCGCAGCAGCCCCCGCAGCAGTTCGGCCAGCCCCCGCAGCAGGGCTACGGCCAGCCCCCGCAGCAGGGCTACGGGCAGCCGCCGCAGCAGCCCCCGCAGGGCGGCTACGGCCAGCCCCCGCAGCCGCCGCAGTGGTGAGCTGACAGCGAGTCGAAGTGCCCCCGACCTGGCCAGGTCGGGGGCACTTCGCTGTCGTAGGCTGCTCGGCATGAGTGATGGCTTTGCCACCCGCGCGATCCACGCGGGCCAGGAGGCGGACCCGACGACCGGATCGGTGATCGTGCCGATCCACGCCACGTCGACCTACGCGCAGGACGGGGTCGGCGGGATGCGCGCCGGCTACGAGTACTCGCGCACCGGCAACCCGACCCGAACGGCCCTGGAGCAGTGCCTGGCCGACCTGGAGGGCGCCCGGCACGGGCGGGCCTACGCCTCGGGCATGGCGGCCACCGACGCCCTGCTGCGCTCCGCGCTGCGCCCGGGCGACCACATGGTCATCCCGGACGACGCCTACGGCGGCACCTTCCGGCTGATCGACAAGGTGCTCACCGGCTGGGGGATCTCCTACACCCCGGCGCAGGTCTCCGACGTCGACGCCGTGCGCGCGGCGATCCAGGACAACACCAAGCTGATCTGGGTCGAGACGCCGACCAACCCGCTGCTCAACATCGCCGACATCGCCGCGATCGGGCAGCTGGCCGACGAGCGCGGCCTGAAGATGGTCGTGGACAACACCTTCGCCTCGCCGTTCCTGCAGCAGCCCATCGAGCTGGGCGCCACGGCGGTCGTGCACTCCACCACCAAGTACCTCGGCGGGCACTCCGACGTGGTCGGCGGTGTCGCGGTCACCTCCGACGACGAGCTGGCCGAGCAGCTGGCGTTCCTGCAGAACGGCGCGGGCGCGGTCCCCGGCCCGTTCGACGCGTTCCTGACCCTGCGCGGAGTCAAGACGCTCGGCGTGCGCATGGAGCGGCACAGCGCCAACGCCGAGCGCGTGGTCGCCGCGCTGGCCGACCACCCGAAGGTCGCCAAGATCTTCTACCCGGGGCTGGCCGACCACCCGGGGCACGAGGTCGCGGCCAAGCAGATGAAGCTCTTCGGCGGCATGGTGTCGTTCACCCACGTCGACGGCGAGCAGGCCGCCCTGGACGTCTGCGCGAAGACCCGGCTGTTCACCCTCGCCGAGTCGCTGGGCGGGGTCGAGTCGCTGATCGAGCACCCGGGGCGGATGACGCACGCGAGCACCGCGGGCTCGATGCTGCAGGTCCCGGCGGACCTGGTGCGCCTGTCCGTGGGCATCGAGGAGGCCGACGACCTGGTCGAGGACCTGCTCCAGGCCCTGGGCTGACCAGCGGTTCTCCGCTTCCACGGGAACCGCCTTGCTCGACACCGCGGCGGGTTCTGAGCGGCTCCGCCGACTCCGGGCGCCGCTCCTCGTGGCGCTGAGCGGCGTCGCGGCGTCCTCGTCACGACGCCGCTCAGAACCCGCCGCTGTTCCGGCTGGAGCCCACCCGGAACAGCCGCTCCGCCGCACGCCCGAGCAGAACGGCTAGGGCGCGATGCCCAGGGGATCGCCCTCGGCGGGGTTCTGCGGGACCACCGGGAGGTCGCTGGGCTGCAAGCAGCCGCCGACCAGCTCGATCACCCCGTCGCGCTCCAGGTACGCGCCCGGCTCCTCGCAGCCGGACTGCAGGACCACCAGCGCCGCCGCGCCGGACAGGACCGCGGCGGTCAGCAGACCGGTGGCCAGCGGGACCGCGCTGCTGTGCTGCGCCATGTTCCCTCCCCGGCTGCTCGAAGCCACTGCGCCGTCACATCTCGTCATCAGAGGGTACCGAACGCGCCGCCCGGGTCGCCGGAGATCAGCGGTGGCACGATTGGCCCATGCAGCTGGTAGACCTGGATCGCATCCACGAGGCGGACAAGAAGCTCGCCGACGTCGCGCGCCGCACGCCGTTGGAGCACTCCCGCGTCCTCGGCGAGTTCGTCGGCGGGGACATCTACCTCAAGTGCGAGAACTTGCAGCGCACCGGCTCGTTCAAGCTCCGCGGCGCTTACGTGCGCTTGCTCGGGTTGAGCCCCGAGCAGCGCGCGGCCGGGGTGGTGGCAGCGAGCGCGGGCAACCACGCGCAGGGCGTGGCGCTCGCCGCGGCGCAGCTGGGCATCGGGGCGACGGTGTTCATGCCCGAGCGCGCGCCGCTGCCGAAGCTGGAGGCGACCAAGTCCTACGGCGCCGAGGTCCGGCTGCACGGGGCCAACGTCGCCGAGACCCTCGTCGCCGCGCGGGAGCACGCCGAGCGCACCGGCGCGGAGTTCATCCACCCGTTCGACCACCCGGACATCATCGCCGGTCAGGGCACCGTCGGCCTGGAGATCCTGGAGCAGCTGCCGGACGTGCGCACCGTCCTGGTGCCCACCGGCGGGGGCGGGCTGGTCGCCGGGGTCGCCGCGGCGGTCAAGGCCCGCAAGCCGGAGGTGAAGGTGCTGGCGGTGCAGGCCGAGCAGGCCGCGGCCTGGCCGGGATCGCTGGCCGCGGGAAAGCCGGTCGCGCTGCGCGAGACCCACACGATGGCCGACGGGATCGCCGTGGCCGAACCGGGCGCCGTGCCGTTCGCGCACGTCAGAGAGCTCGCCGACGGCGTTCTCACGGTCACCGAGGAGTCGCTGTCCCGGGCCCTGCTGCTGTGCCTGGAACGGGCGAAGCTCGTGGTCGAGCCCGCGGGCGTGGCCGCGGTGGCCGCGCTGCTGGAGCACCCGGAGCAGGTCGTCTCGCCGACCGCCGCGATCGTCTCCGGCGGCAACATCGACCCGCTGCTGATGCTGCAGCTCATCCAGCACGGCATGACCTCCGCCGGTCGCTACCTCTCGCTGCGCGTCCGGCTGCCCGACCGCCCCGGCTCGCTCGCGGCGCTGCTCGCCCGGCTGGGGGAGCTGACCGCGAACGTGATCGACATCGAGCACTCCCGGATCGCGGGCGCGCTGGCGCTCGGCGAGGTCGACGTCGAGGTCTCGCTGGAGACCCGCGGGCCGGAGCACCGGGAGTACGTCGTCGAGCAGCTGGAGGCCACCGGGTACACGATCCTGGCGCGGCGGTAGGGGTTCGGCCGCGGCCGCTCGCCGGGGGCGGCGTGTAGCTTTGGGCCAAACCACCAGCGATCGGGGAGCGTGACGTGCCCGGAAGCCTGGATTCCCTGGACGCGCGACTGCTGCTGCTGCTCAGCGATGAGCCGAGGCTGGGCGTGCTGGAGTGCTCCCGCCGGCTCGGCGTCGCGCGCGGCACCGTGCAGGCGCGGATGGACCGCATGATCGAGCGCGGCGTGCTGCGCGGCTTCCCGCCCGAGCTCGACCTGGCCGAGATGGGCTACGGGCTGACGGCCTTCGCGGTCCTGGAGATCGCGCAGGGGTACCGCGCCCCGGTCGTCGAGCAGCTGGAGGCCATCGACGAGGTGTGCGAGGTGCACGCAACCACGGGGCAGGGCGACCTGTTCGTGCGCATGGTGGCCACCGACAACGCCGACCTGCAGCGGGTGATCGACGAGGTGGTCGCCGCGCCGGGGGTGCGGCGCACCTCGACGTCGATCGCGCTGTCCACCCCGGTCGCGCCCAGGGTGCGCCCGCTGCTCGACCGCCTCGCCGAGGCCGAGTAGGGCGAAACATCGCGGGCGCCCCCCGGCAGCGGGGGACGCCCGCGAATGCAGCGGCCCGGAATCGATTCCTGAATGCGCTGAAGGCGCGAAGATGTTTCGGTGGTCGATTCGCCGTGGGCGATGCCCTGATCGACGAATGCGCGAATGCGCAATTGCGCGCGATCAGCCGGTGTAGGGCTCCGCCTTGACCAGGGTGACCTTCATGGTGCCGCCGTTGGGCAGCTCGTACTCGCGAGCCTCGCCCTCCTCGGCGTCCAGCAGCGCCTGGCCCAGCGGCGAGCTCGGGGAGTAGACCTCGAGGTCGCCGTGCGCGCCCTCCTCGCGGGTGGCCAGCAGGAACTTCTCGGTCTCGTCCTCGTCGTCGAAGCGGACGGTCAGCACCGAGCCGGGCTTGGCGACACCGGACTGGGTGGGCACGTCGCCGACCTTGGCGGTGCGCAGCAGTTCCTGCAGCTGGCGGATCCGGGACTCGACCTGGCCCTGCTCCTCGCGGGCGGCGTGGTAACCGCCGTTCTCCCGCAGGTCGCCCTCCTCGCGGGCTTCGTTGATCTTCGCGGCGATCGCCGGGCGGTTGGCCACGAGCTCGTCCAGCTCACCCTTGAGCCGGTCGTAAGCATCCTGGGTCAGCCAGGTCACCTGGGTATCGCTCACGGTCACCACTCCTCGTCGACTGCGACCCGCGCTCGCGCGGGACTCATTCCAATTCCGTGCTTTTCTCGGGCCGATGCCAAGTAACGGAAAAACACGGCCCGCGTCGGGGCCGTGCTGCAGTCGACGATAGCACGAATCAACACGCCGAGGGGCCGGAATTTCGAGCCGCCCGGCGTGGTGCGGTGTTGTTCACCCGGTTGGCCGCGTCTGGGTGGACAGATATTCAGGAACGTTGTAAGTGCAGCCGTACACCTCCCCGATGACGGCTCTGCCGGACGTGCGCAGCTGGGTCTCCTGCCGGGTCACGCCCTCGGACGGGTGGATGAGCACCTCGCGCCTGCCGACCTCGACACCGGACTCGGCGCGCGCCCGGACCACGCAATCGGCGGGCTTGGCCGGGTCGTCGCGCTGGACCTCGACGGTGACCTGCACCGTGTGGTCGTCCACGATGCGGAAGGCGACCTGCTTGCCGTCGATCGGCGGACTGCCCAGGTTGCGGTAGCCGAGGACGGCCACCCCCACCAGCGCCACCAGCGCGAGGGCGAGCAGCGACCAGCGCAGCGCGGGGCGGGATCGCGCGACGCGGCCGCGCGATCCGTACCGCTCCGGCGGGAGCTGCTGGTTCGTCACTCGACCCGACGGCCCTTCGGTCTCCGGCTGCGATTCGGCGGCGCCGTCCGGGGGCGGCGCCGGTGGTGTCGGTCCCACCGGGAACAATGGGGCCGGACATTCGCGTTGAGTATCCCCGGGGGCGTCCGGCGGCTCGACGGCGGGGCCGCGTTCTTCGGACGGATACCGCGACGGCGCGTCGCGAAGGATGCCGTAACGCTTTACCCAGGGCGGATGCTCACACGAGCGGGAGGAACAACGGGGCGATGGCGGAAAAGCTGCGGCTCATGACGGTGCACGCGCACCCGGACGACGAGGCCAGCAAGGGGGCCGCGACCACCGCGCGCTACGTGGCCGAAGGTCACGACGTGATGGTCGTCACCTGCACTGGAGGCGAGGCGGGAAGCATCCTCAACCCCGCCATGGAGCGGCCGGAGGTGGAGGCGAACCTCACCCGGATCCGCAGGGAGGAGATGGCCCGGGCCGCGGAGATCCTAGGGGTCCAGCACCGCTGGCTGGGCTACGTCGACTCCGGCCTGCCGGAGGGCGACCCGCCCCCGCCGCTGCCCGAGGGCGTGTTCGCCACGCTGCCCGTCGAGGAGGAGACCCGCGAGCTGGTCAAGGTCATCCGGGAGTTCCGGCCGCACGTGCTGATCACCTACGACGAGAACGGCGGCTACCCGCACCCGGACCACATCCGGACCCACGAGATCTCGGTGGCGGCCTTCGACGCCGCGGGCGACCCGGACCTGTTCACCGGCGACGGCGAGCCGTGGCAGCCGTTGAAGCTGTACTACTCGCACGGCTTCTCCCGCAAGCGCATGCAGCTGTTCCACGAGTCCCTGCTCGCCGACGGCAAGGAGTCGCCGTACACCGCCTGGCTGGAGCGCTGGGACGAGCAGGGCCGGCCCGACCCGGACGACCGGGTCACCACCCGGGTGCCCTGCGGCGACCACTTCGAGGCGCGCGACGACGCGCTGCGCGCCCACGCCACCCAGATCGACCCGAACAGCCGGTGGTTCGCCGTCTCCTGCGAGACTCAGCGCGAGCTGTGGCCGACCGAGGACTACGAGCTGGTCCGCTCCCTGGTCGACACCACGCTGCCGGAGGACGACCTGTTCTCCGGGGTCCAGGAGAGGGTGTGCGCATGACGGACGCGATCGCGCTGGTGCTGGCCCAGGCGCCGAACGACCCCGGCGGTCAGGGCGAGGACTTCGGCAAGTCCTCGCCGGTCGGGCTGGTGCTGCTGATCGTCCTGGTGATCGCGGTGATCTTCCTGGTCCGCTCCATGACCAAGCACCTCAAGAAGCTCCCGAAGAGCTTCGACGAGGACAAGGCGGACGCAGCGGCCCCCGCCCGCGTCAAGCGAGCCGAGGCCGAGGCCGCCGAGGAGGCGGAGGAGGCCGAGCCGTCCGCCGAAGCCGAGGACAAGGGCAGGACGGACTCCAGCACCACCTGACCCGCGGGGCCCGCGCGCACCGCGCGGTGGATCTCGCCCTTTTCATCAGAAGTCCCCCGCGGCCCGCGGGGGACTTCTGATGAAAAAGGGCGCCTCCGCGGTGATCGTCGGGCGGTTGGTGCGCGGGGCGGTCGTGGTGGGACGCTCGGGGCATGGCGAATCGGCTTGCGGACGCGACCAGCCCCTACCTGCTGCAGCACGCGGACAATCCGGTGGACTGGTGGCCGTGGTGCCCCGAGGCCTTCGAGGAGGCGCGGCGGCGGGAGGTGCCGGTGCTGCTGTCCGTCGGGTACGCGGCCTGCCACTGGTGCCACGTGATGGCGCACGAGTCCTTCGAGGACCCCGAGACCGCGGCGCTGATGAACGAGCGCTTCGTCAACATCAAGGTCGACCGGGAGGAGCGCCCGGACATCGACGCGGTCTACATGGAGGCCACCCAGGGCATGACCGGCCAGGGCGGGTGGCCGATGACCTGCTTCCTGACCGCCGACGGCGAGCCGTTCCACTGCGGCACCTACTACCCGAAGACGCCGATGCCCGGGATGCCGTCGTTCACCCAGCTGGTCACGGCGGTCGGCGACGCGTGGGCCAACCGCGGCGAGGAGGTCCGCAAGTCGGCCGCGCGGGTCGTCGAGCAGCTCAACGAGCAGCGCTCGCCGCTGCCCGAGGCGGTGCTCGACGACGAGGTGCTGGCCGGCGCGGTCGCCCGGCTGCGGGCGGAATCCGACCGCACCAACGGCGGCTTCGGCGACGCGCCGAAGTTCCCGCCGTCGATGGTGCTGGAGTTCCTGCTGCGCCACCACGAGCGCACCGGTTCCGAGGAGGCGCTGCGGCTGGCGCGGGAGACCTGCTCGGCGATGGCGCGCGGCGGGATCTACGACCAGCTTGCCGGTGGTTTCGCCCGCTACAGCGTCGACGCGGGCTGGGTGGTGCCGCACTTCGAGAAGATGCTCTACGACAACGCCCTGCTGCTGCGCGCCTACGCCCACCTCGGGCGCCTCGGCGACGAGCTGGCCGCGCGGGTGGCGCGGGAGACCGCCGAGTTCCTGCTGCGGGACCTGCGCACCCCGCAGGGCGGCTTCGCCGCTTCGCTGGACGCCGACACCGAGGGCGTGGAGGGCCTGACCTACGTGTGGACCCCGGGTCAGCTGCGCGAAGCCCTCGGCGAGGAGGACGGCGCCTGGGCGGCGGAGCTGTTCGAGGTCACCGCCGCGGGGACCTTCGAGCGGGGCAGCTCGACGCTGCAGCTGCTGCGCGACCCGGACGACGAGGCCCGCTGGGCGCGGGTGCGCGAGAGCCTGCTGGCCGCGCGCGCCGAGCGCCCGCAGCCCGGGGAGGACGACAAGGTCGTGACCGCCTGGAACGGCCAGGCGATCACCGGGCTGGTCGAGGCCGCCGCCGCGCTGGACGAACCCGGCTGGGTCGAGGCCGCGGCGCAGGCGGCCGAGCTGCTGCTGAGCGCGCACCTGGTGGACGGCAGGCTGCGGCGCACCTCCCGCGAGGGCGTGGTCGGCACGGCGGCCGGGGTGCTGGAGGACTACGCCTGCTTCGCCGACGGGCTGCTCGCGCTGCACCAGGCCACCGCCGAGGAGCGCTGGCTGAGCGCGGCGTGCGAGCTGCTGGACGTCGCGCTGGAGCAGTTCGCCGACCACGAGCACCCGGGCACCTTCCACGACACCGCCGGGGACGCGGAGGCCCTGGTGCGCAGGCCCTCCGACCCCACCGACAACGCCAGCCCGGCCGGTGCCTCGGCGCTGGCCGCGGCCCTGCTCACCGCCTCGGCGCTGGTCGGCCCCGATCGCGCGGGCGGCTACCGGAGCGCCGCCGAGCAGGCGCTCTCCCGGGTCGGCCTGCTCGTCCAGCGGGTTCCGCGCTTCGCCGGGCACTGGCTGACCGCCGCCGAGGCGAGGGCGCACGGTCCGCTGCAGGTCGCGATCGTCGGCGACGGCGGCGAGCTGCTGGCCGAGGCGCGGCGGACGGCGCCGGGCGGTGCGGTGGTCCTGGCGGGCGAGCCGGGCGCCGCCCCGCTGCTGGCCGACCGCCCGCTGGTCGACGGGCGCGCGGCCGCGTACGTGTGCCACGGGTACGTGTGCGATCACCCGGTGACCACCCGGTCGGAGCTCGCCGCGACGCTGGCGCGCTGAGCGGGGCTCCGGCCGAGAACCGAGCCCCGGGCGGGAGCGGTTCTCGGCCGGACCGGCTACGCGTAGAGCGCGAGCCAGATCGCCACGTGGTGGCAGATGGCCGCCGCGGAGACCGCGGAGTGGAAGAACTCGTGGTAGCCGAAGGTCTTCGGCCACGGGTCCGGCCGGCGGGTGGCGTAGCACACCGCGCCCAGGCTGTAGAGCACGCCGCCGACGAGGAGCAGGACCAGCGCGGCCACCCCGGCGTGGTGCAGCAGGTCGGGCAGCACGAAGACGGCCACCCAGCCCAGCGCGATGTAGACCGGGACGCCGACCCAGCGCGGGGCGTGCGGCCAGGCGAGCTTGAGCACGACGCCGCCGAGCGCGCCGCCCCAGACGACCGCGAGCACGATCGCTCCGGTGGTCGGACGCATGGCCAGCATCGCGAACGGCGTGTAGGTCCCCGCGATGAACAGGAAGATCATCGAGTGGTCCAGGCGCCGCATCCAGGTGCGGGCGCCCACCGACTGCCAGGTCTTGCGGTGATACAGCGCGCTGATGCCGAACAAGCCGAGCACCGTGGCCACGTAGATGGAGGTGCCCGCGGCCGCCGCGGGCGAGACCGTCGATGCCGCCAGCGCGATCAGGGTCGCTCCCGCGACGACCGAGACCACCAGCGACCAGAGGTGGATCCAGCCGCGCATCCGCGGCTTGATGAAGGCGTTCGCCCGTCGGGTCGAGAGTGCGTTGCTCACACCCAAGAGGCTACGGGAACGCAGGTTTTCGCCGAAGTGACCTTCATCGTCCGCGGGACACTCTCGCGGGCCGCGTTCGTCGCGGCCGACCGCGCAGCGGTGCCGCGTCGGCGGTTGCGGGGCTTCGGGTTCGTGACGGCGCGCACTCCGGCGTCACCGTTGCGACACGGGTTCGAACACGGGTGGTGAAGGCGCCGGAGGCGGGGACAGCGGCGGGGGCGGATCCGCGTAGTCTCATGTGGCGTGGCGCTCAAGGACCGGTTGAAAGACCTCATGTACGCGGCGTACGAGCGGCGGCTCGCCCGCAAGCTCGACGGGGTGCAGCACCCCCGGCACGTCGGTGTGATCTTGGACGGCAACCGCAGATGGGCCAAGGAAGCCGGCCTCGACTCCGTCCACGGGCATCGCGCGGGCGCGCGCAAGATCGCCGAGATGCTCGGCTGGTGCGAGGAGGCCCAGGTCGAGGTCGTCACGCTGTGGCTGCTGTCCACCGACAACCTCAACCGGACCGAGGACGAGCTCAAGGCGCTGATGGAGATCATCTCCGGGGTGGTCGACGAGCTGACCTCGCCGGGCAAGCCCTGGCGGGTGCGGATCGTCGGGGCGCTGGACGTGCTGCCCACGGAGACCGCCGCTCGCCTGTCGGCCGCCGCGCTGCGCACCGAGGGAAGGCCCGGGATGCAGGTGAACGTCGCGGTCGGCTACGGCGGCCGCCGGGAGATCGCCGACGCGGTGCGCAAGCTGCTGCAGCAGCACGCCGAGGTGGGCACCACCATCGAGGAGCTCGCCGAGGTGCTGACCGTCGATCACATCGCCGAGCACCTCTACACCTCCGGCCAGCCCGATCCGGACCTGCTCATCCGCACCTCGGGCGAGCAGCGGCTCTCCGGGTTCATGCTCTGGCAGTCGGCGCACTCGGAGTTCTGGTTCACCGAGGCCTACTGGCCGGAGTTCCGCCGCGTCGACTTCCTGCGCGCGCTGCGCGATTACGCGGTGCGGCACCGCCGCTACGGCGGCTAGGCGGCCGGACCAGGTGCGGGGTCCGCGGCCCCGAGCAAGGCCCAGCGGACGTGAAAAGGCCAGGCCCGTCCAGGCCTGGCCTTTCCGAAGGAGCTGTCTCAGCCCTGCGGGTGGTCGACCACCGGCGCGTTGACGCACTGGCTCGACTGCGGGGACAGGATCGGGACGACAGCGCCCAGCACCGCAACGTTGTTGCCGCAGGCCTGGACCGGCAGCACGCTGAGGTTGTTGTCGTTGAGCACGTTCACGCCGTCGTTGTCCATGCTGTCGGCGTTGGCGACAGGGGCCAGGGCCAGCAGACCGGCGGCGGCACCGGCGACAATCGCAGCCTTCTTCAGCACTTGGTTCACTCTCCTTTGAATTCCGCGGGATTCGGAGTCACACCGGGTGGGCTTCGCAAAGACCACGAGGAGGCCACCGAGCCTGGTGTGTCCCGGGGTGAAAACTACAACGGGCGTGCCGATCTCCCAAACCGAATACCACTATTGTGTGAAGGAAAAATTGGAACCCGCAGGTCGGCGCGAATTCGATTCGGGTCCCGGAGGCGCGAAAAGGAGCGCCGGGCGGGCCCGGCGCTCCCTTTTTCCGCTGATTCTGCGTGTTCGCCGCAGGCGGTCCGTCAGCCAGCGCTCGGGTGGTCGACGACCGGCGCGTTGACGCACTGCGCGGTCTGCGGGGACAGGATCGGCACGGTCGCGCCCAGCACGGCGACGTTGTTGCCGCAGGCCTGCACCGGCAGCACGCTGGCGTTGAGGTCGTTCAGGACGTTGACGCCCTCGTTGTCCATGCTGTCGGCGTTGGCGACCGGGGCGAGGGCCAGCAGGCCGGCGGCGGCACCGGTGACGATCGCGGCTTTCTTCAGCACTTCGGTTGCTCCTTGTTGGGGATGGATGAAGCGTCGAGCGCTTTCCGCGTTCCCGCGAGATGCGGGTCCGCGCGTGCGCCCGGCGAGCAACCTAACCGGGCGACTCCCCGAATTCCCAACCGCTTGCCACTATCGTGTGGAAAATTGGTTCGACCCCTAAAGTTGCGAAAACAATGACCCGCCACAAATCACCCTGACGTGTAGGTGGGAAACCCTAAAGTCCGGTGTCGGGTGCACGGCGATCGAACCGCGCGCGGTTTCGGATGGGACGCGAACTCGCGGGGCGCGGTTCCTTCCCGCGGGAAATCGAGCGATCGCGCGCGCATTGGTCCGACCGAATTGGTTGTTCGGGCAACCAGGTGCCACGCCGACAGGTCACCCGAACGGAGCAGTGCGGATCACCGGCCGTGCAGGCCCAGCTGCCCGCGCGGGGGTGCGGACGCACTGGTCTGACCTGGACGCGAACCGGCTCGAAACCTTCCGTTAACCATCTGAGCAGGGCAAACACCCTGATTGCAGGGCGTGAGTCGGGGCGGTTCCGAATCACCTGTGTGGCTGTCTGCCGAAGCTCGATCTCGCAGGTAGCGTTCGCGGTGACGGGCCGTTTCCACCGCAAGTCCGTACGCGGCCCGTCCGGGAGGCCCTGATCGTGGCTGTTGGCTGGAGCGGACGTTCACCACGTCCACCTTGGTCGCGAAGGGGCCGGTCCTCGGCCTCAGCGGCCGCGCGGGCGCACCGCCCAGCCGGGCGCGAGCAGGCCAGACCGGCCCGCCGACGAGCGGGTGTGCACGCCACGCCCGTGAGGGAGTTGCCGTGACCGCACGACGTTCCCAGCCTCGCACGACCGACCCGGCCGCCGGGTCCACGCCCGTCGTGACCAGCGACGGAGGCGAGGTTCGCACCTATGTCCTGGACACTTCGGTGTTGCTGTCCGACCCGTGGGCCATGGCCCGGTTCGCGGAGCACCACGTGGTGCTGCCGCTGGTGGTCATCTCGGAGTTGGAGGGCAAGCGCCAGCACCCGGAATTGGGGTGGTTCGCCCGCGAAGCCCTGCGCGTGCTCGACGACCTGCGCATCCAGCACGGCCGGTTGGACAAGCAGGTGCCGGTCGGATCGGAGGGAGGCTCGCTGCACGTCGAGCTCAACCACTCCGACCCGTCGGTCCTGCCGCCGGGCTTCAGAACCGACTCCAACGACTCCCGGATCCTGGCCTGCGCGCTGAACCTGGCGGCCGAGGGCAACCGGGTCGTGCTGGTCACCAAGGACATGCCGCTGCGGGTCAAGGCCGCCTCGGTGGCTCTGGAGGCCGAGGAGTACCGGGCCCAGGACGTGGTCTCGTCCGGCTGGAGCGGGATGGCCGACGTCGACGTGGGGTCGAACTCGGTGGACGCGCTGTTCAAGGACGGCGTGGCCGACCTGGACGAGGCGCGCGACCTCCCGCCGAACACCGGTGTGCGGATGCTGGCCGGCTCGCAGAGCGCGCTGGGCAGGGTCACCGCCGACAAGCAGGTCAAGCTGGTGCGCGGTGATCGCGAGGTGTTCGGCCTGCACGGCCGCTCGGCCGAGCAGCGCATCGCGCTGGAGCTGCTGATGGATCCCGAGGTCGGGATCATCTCGCTCGGCGGCCGGGCGGGCACCGGCAAGTCGGCCCTGGCGCTGTGCGCGGGGCTGGAATCGGTGATGGAGCGCCAGCAGCACCGCAAGGTCGTGGTCTTCCGCCCGGTCTACGCGGTCGGCGGGCAGGAGCTCGGCTACCTGCCCGGCACCGAGGGCGAGAAGATGGCGCCCTGGGCGCAGGCCGTGTTCGACACGCTCGGCGCGCACGCCAGCGAGAACGTCCTGGAAGAGGTGATGGATCGCGGCATGCTGGAGGTGCTGCCGCTGACCCACATCCGCGGGCGCTCGCTGCACGACGCGTTCGTGATCGTCGACGAGGCCCAGTCGCTGGAGCGCAACGTGCTGCTCACGGTGCTGTCCCGGCTCGGGATGAATTCGCGGGTGGTGCTCACCCACGACGTCGCGCAGCGGGACAACCTCCGGGTCGGCAGGCACGACGGGGTGGCCGCGGTGATCGAGAAGCTCAAGGGCCACCCGCTGTTCGCCCACGTCACCCTCACCCGCTCGGAGCGCTCGCCGATCGCGGCGCTGGTCACCGAGCTCCTGGAGGGCGACAACCCGTAGCGCCGGGAGGTCACGCCCGAGCCTTTTTCATCAGAAGTCCCCCGCGAGGGTTCACCTCGCGGGGGACTTCTGATGAAAAGGGCTCCGTCACCACCCCGACGGCAGCGGGCGGCCCTCGGCGAAGCCCGCCGCGGACTGGATTCCCACCAGGGCGCGCTCGTGGAACTCCTCGAGGTCGTGCGCGCCCGCGTAGGTGCACGAGGAGCGCAGGCCGGAGGTGATCCGGTCCAGCAGGTCCTCCACGCCGGGGCACTGCGGGTCCAGGCTCATCCGGGAGCTGGAGATGCCCTCCTCGAACAGCGCCTTGCGCGCCTGGTCGAAGGCCCCGTCGGTGCGGGTGCGCGCGGAGACCGCGCGCTTGGAGGCCATCCCGAAGGACTCCTTGTAGGCTCTGCCGTGCTCGTCGCGCTGCAGGTCGCCGGGCGATTCGTAGGTGCCCGCGAACCAGGAGCCGACCATCACCGAGGAAGCACCGGCGGCCAGCGCCAGCGCCACGTCGCGCGGGTGCCGCACACCGCCGTCGGCCCACACGTGCTTGCCCAGCCTGCGCGCCTCGGCGGCGCACTCGGCCACCGCGGAGAACTGCGGTCGACCGACCCCGGTCATCATCCGGGTGGTGCACATCGCGCCGGGCCCGACCCCGACCTTGATCACGTCGGCGCCGGCCTCGGCCAGGTCGCGCACGCCCTCGGCGGTGACCACGTTGCCCGCGACCACCGGGACGGACGGGCCGACCGAGCGGACGGCCTTCAGCGCGGAGATCATCTTCTCCTGGTGCCCGTGCGCGGTGTCCACGACCAGCGCGTCCACCTCGGCCTCCAGCAGCGCGGTGGCCTTGGCGGCCACGTCCCCGTTCACGCCGACGGCGGCGGCGACCCGCAGCCTGCCCCGGTCGTCGAGCGCGGGGGCGTAGATCTCGGCGCGCAGCGCGCCCCGCTTGGTGAGGATGCCGGCCAGCGCGCCGTCGGCGTCGACCGCGAGCGCGACGTCGCGGGCCTGCTTGTGCAGCTGCTCGAAGATCTCGCGCGGCTCGGTGTCCAGCGGCAGCACCACCGGGTGGGTGTCGGCGACCTCGCCGACCCGGGCGAACCGGTCGACCCCGGTGCAGGCGGCCTCGTCGACCACGCCCAGCGGGCGGTTGGCGTCATCGACCACCACGACCGCGCCGTGCGCGCGCTTGGGCAGCAGGTTCAGCGCGTCGGCCACCGCGTCCTCGCTGTGCAGGACCAGCGGGGTGTCCCACAGCGGGTGGCGGTCCTTCACCCAGGACACGATCTCGGCGACCGCGCCGGGGGCGACGTCCTGCGGGAGCACGACCAGCCCGCCGCGCCGCGCCACCGTCTCGGCCATCCGGCGCCCGGCGACCGCGGTCATGTTGGCCACCACGATCGGCAGCGTGGCGCCGGACCCGTCGCTGGTGCCGAGGTCGACGTCGAACCGGGACTCGACCCCCGAGCGCTTCGGCGCCAGGAACACGTCGTCGTAGGTTAGGTCTGTGGTGGGCGTTTGCCCGTTCAAGAACTGCACGTCCCACGACGATACGCGACATCCCGCCGGACGGGCCCCGGGACGGACGGCCGGGTTCACTCCTCGCCGAGGGAGTCCAGCTCGGTGTAGGGGCGGTGGTTGCGGAAGAACCGGCTGTAGAGCTCGGAGCCGTCGTCGAGGGTGGCGTCCTCCAGCGGCTTGACCTCCACGACCTGCTTGAGCTTCCAGCTGACCGGGTTGTCGTTCTCGTCGACGTAGCTGGACTCCTGCTGCTTGCCGCACTCCCGGGCCTTCTCCGCGGCTTCCTCGGCGGTCTCGGCGGTGAGCAGCACGAAGGACTCCTCGAACAGCGGCTCGTGGTCCGGGGCCTCCGAGGTGGCTTCCAGCAGCAGCACCGCCACGTAGTGCTCCAGCTCGACCGACTCCGCGCCGCGCTGGAACTCGCGCGGGTCGATGGTGCCCGGTCCGATGTTGATCGAACCGACCGCGTCCTCGAATTCTTCGCCGCTCATGGCCCCAGGATCTCACCCGCCGCGGAGCATGCCGCGCACCGCCTCGACGGTGTCGGCCTCGCCCGCGTCCTTGTCCGGCCGGTAGCGGAGCACCCGGGCGAAGCGCAGCGCCACTCCGCCGGGGTAGCGCGGGCTCGTCTGCACGCCGTCGAGCTCGACCTCCACCACCAGCTCCGGCCTGACGCGCACCGCCCAGTCGTCGCCGCCGGTGGCCAGCCGCTGGAACTCGGCGGTCTGCCAGGCCAGCAGCTCGTCGGTGAGGCCCTTGAAGGTCTTGCCGACCATGATCGGCGGTCCGCCGTCGGGATCGCGGGCGCCCAGGTGGAGGTTGGACAGGTAGCCGCGGCGCCTGCCGTGGCCCCACTCGGCGGCGAGCACGACCAGGTCGAGCGTGTGCGCCGGCTTGATCTTGCGCCAGGACTTGCCGCGCCGCCCCGCCGCGTACGGCGCGTCGAGGTCCTTGACGACCACGCCCTCGTGGCCGCTGGCCAGCGCGTCGTCGAAGAGCGCCGCGGCCCGCTCCGGGTCGGGGGAGACAGCGCCGGGGATCCGGTGCGCGGCGGCGACCTGGTCCAGGGCCGCGAGGCGGTCGCGCAGCGGCCGGTCGAGCAGGTCGGCGCCGTCGAGGTGCAGGCAGTCGAAGAAGTAGGGGTGCAGCAGCTCGGCGCGCTGCTCCTGCGCGCCGAAGCGGGCCATCGTCTCCTGGAACGGGCGCGGGCGACCGGCGTCGTCGAGCGCGAGGGTCTCGCCGTCGAGCACCACCGAGCGGCAGTCCAGCCCGCGCACCAGCTCGACGAGCTCGCCGACGTTGCGGGTGATCTCGCGCAGCGTCCGCGTGTAGACGCGCACCTGGTCGCCGTCGCGGTGGACCTGGATGCGCGCCCCGTCCAGCTTGTGCTCGACGCTGCACTCGCCGAGCTCGGCCAGGGCGTCGTCGAGGGTCTCGGCGGGGGAGGCCAGCATCGGGCGGATCGGGCGGAACAGCTCCAGGCGGAACTCGGCCAGCGCCTCCTCGCCGCCGAGCAGCGCCGCCTCAGCGGTCGCGGGCAGCCGCCCGGAGAGCATGAAGGCCCGCCGCACCGCCTCCGCCCGCACCCCGGAGGACGCGGCGACGGCCTCGACCACGACGCCCTCCAGCGCGCCCTGGCGGAGCTCACCGCCGAACGACCGGACCAGGAAGGACTGCTCGGTGCCGGTGGCGCGGGCCAGCAGCCGGGTCAGCGCCTCGGCGCGCCGCTGCGCGGAGCCCGCGCCGCTGATCGCGCGCACCTCGTCGACGGCGGCGGCCACCTCGCCGATCGTCAGCTGCGGCTCGGCAGCGGGTTCGACCTGCAGCGACCCCAGCGTCGACCAGCCGACCCCGGCGCGCCCGCCGGGCAGCTCCCCGGCCAGCAACGCCGTCGCGGGGGCCACCTCGGAGCGGTCCAGGCGCCGCAGCAGCTCGGCGATCGCCGTCGTCTTCGCCTTGCGCGAGGACGTCGCCGCGACCTCCGCGGAGACCGCGACGACGTCCGAGAGCAGCACCATGCCCCCCATGGTGCTGCGCGCGGCCGACAACCACCTCGCGTCGCGCGGGGGGTGGTGGCCCTTCTCATCAAAAGTCCGCGGGCGAGCTCGGGACGTTCGACGAAAAGAGGGTGGCGTCGCTCAGCCGCCGTTGGCCATCCGCAGCACGTCGAGGGCCTCGTCGAGCTGGGCGCGGGTGAGCTTGCCGTTTTCGACGTGACCGCGTTCGAGCACGACCTCGCGGATGGTCTTGCGCTCCTTCAGGGCCTGCTTGGCCACCGCCGCGGCCTCCTCGTAGCCGATGTAGCGGTTGAGGGGCGTGACGATCGACGGCGAGCCCTCGGCGTAGGCGCGCGTCTGCTCGGTGTTGACCTGCAGCCCGGCGAAGACCTTGTCGGCGAGCTGGCGGGACACCGCCGCCAGCAGGCGGGCCGACTCCAGGACGTTGCGGGCGATGACCGGCAGCATCACGTTGAGCTGGAAGTTGCCCTGCGAGCCGGCGAACGACACGGCGGCGTCGTTGCCGATCACCTGGGCGGCCACCTGCAGGGTGGACTCCGGGATGACCGGGTTGACCTTGCCCGGCATGATCGACGAGCCGGGCTGCAGGTCCGGCAGCGCCAGCTCGCCCAGGCCGGTGCGCGGGCCGGATCCCAGGAAGCGGAGGTCGTTGGCGATCTTGGTGAGGCTGACGGCCACGGTGCGCAGGTGCCCGGAGGTCTCCACCACCGAGTCCTGCGCGGCCTGGGCCTCGAAGTGGTCGCGGGCCTCGGTCAGCGGCAGGCCGGTGACCTTCGCGAGCTCCTCGGACACGGCCGCGCCGAAGCCCTCCGGAGCGTTCAGCCCGGAGCCGACCGCGGTGCCGCCGATGGGCAGCTCGCCCAGGCGCGGCAGCCCGGAGCGCAGCCGGTCCACGCCGTAGCGGACCTGGGTGGCCCAGGCGCCGGCCTCCTGCGCCAGGGTGATCGGGACCGCGTCCATCAGGTGCGTGCGACCGGACTTGACCACCTCGGTCCACTCCTGCGCGCGGCCCTCGACGGTCTCGGCCAGGTGCTCCAGCGCCGGGACGACGTCGGTGAGCACCGCTTCGGTCGCGGCGACGTGGATCGTGGTCGGGAAGGTGTCGTTGGACGACTGCGAGGCGTTGACCTGGTCGTTCGGGTGCACGTCGCGACCCAGCGCGGCGGAGGCCAGGGTGGCGATGACCTCGTTGGCGTTCATGTTCGACGACGTGCCGGAACCGGTCTGGAACACGTCGATCGGGAAGTGCTCGTCGTGCTTCCCCTCGGCGACCTCGTCGGCCGCGGCGGCGATGGCCTCGGCGACGTCGGCGTCGAGCACCCCGAGCCGGCCGTTGACCCGTGCGGCGGCGGCCTTGAGCAGGCCGAGCGCGCGGATCTGGGCGCGCTCCAGGCCCCGGCCGGAGATCGGGAAGTTCTCCACGGCGCGCTGCGTCTGCGCGCGGTAGAGCGCCTCGGCGGGCACCCGAACCTCGCCCATCGTGTCGTGCTCGATCCGGAATTCCTGTTCAGCCATGTCCCGAGTGTCCCGCCGCGAGGATCCCGAGGTCAGCGTGAACCGCCCCACTGCGCCCGTTCTAGCACGATCCTTGATCGATGAAGGTGCGGGATCTCTCCGCGGCGCGAGAGCGGGGCGCTCCCGAGGGAACGCCCCGCTCTCGCCTCGCCGGTCAGCTGATCGTGGAGCTGATCCAGTCCGCGTAGGCCGTGGCGTCGGTGTAGACCGAGGGCGCCGTGCCGCACACCGGGACCGGGCTGCCGAGCCTGCTGGTGACGCCGGTCAGCCTCCAGTCGCCGGGGGTGCCCTCCAGCTGCGGGCCGCCCGAGTCGCCGAAGCAGGCGTTGGCCAGCGGTTCCGAGCTGGCCGTGCAGATCTCGGTGGCCGGGTCGATGGAGCTCAGCGAGCACGCCCCGTCCTCGGTGACGTTGGTCTCGAGCTCCTGCAGCTGCTCCGGCGGTTCGCCGCAGCCGCGCACCGGGCAGGTCACGCCCCAGCCGATGATCCGCGACGGGGTGCCCACCTCGCCGGACGCGTCGGCGATCTCCACCGGGGTCCGCGAGGCGGCGTGGTCGAGCTTGAGCAGCGCGATGTCGCCGTTCGGGCTGTTGGTGGCGTAGTCCGGGTGCACGACGATCTCGGCGACCCCGGCCTCCTCGCCGCCGCTGCTCCAGGTGGGGCTGCCGATGCGCAGTCCCAGGTCGCCGGGCTTGGCGTCGGCCACGCAGTGCGCGGCGGTGAGCACCCACTGCGGGTCGATCAGCGACGCGCCGCAGCTGTGCGAGCCCTCGCGCTGCAGCGAGGCCATGAAGTCGTACTGCTCGGTGGCTTCGTGCCCGCCGACGATCAACGGCTCCGCATCGCTGGCGATCAGCTCGCCCGGGTCGTCCGCCGCGACGGCCGCGGGCGCGAATCCCGCGCTCAGCGCGAGCGCGGCGACTCCGCCGAGCAGTGTGGACAGCCTTCTCATCTCCGGTACCCCTCCCCGCCGAGATCCCCTTTCCCCGCGAAGTTAAGGGGATGCAGATCACGCAGGTACCGCCGCGCGCGCCAATGGGTTGGGCTGTTCGGGCTAGGCCTTGCTCCGAAGGGCCGACATTCCGGATCGATCCGGCTAGGCTGTGGGTTGTCCCACGCGGCCGAAGGTTCCCTGCGAGGTGGTGGGTGTGACCGAGGTAGACCTGCTGATCGTCGGCGCGGGTCCGACCGGTCTGTTCGCGGCGTACTACGCGGGTTTTCGCGGGTTGTCGGCCGCGCTGGTGGACGCGCTGCCCGAACCGGGCGGGCAGATCACCGCGATGTACCCGGAGAAGATGATCTTCGACGTGGCCGGGTTCCCGGAGGTTCGCGGCCGCGATCTGGTGACCGCGCTGGTGGATCAGGCCGCGCAGTACGACCCGGTCTACCTGCTCGGCCGCCCGGCGACCCGGTTGTCCGATGTGGACGGAGGTCTGCAGGTCGAGCTCGGCGGCGGCGAGTCGGTGCGCGCCGGGGCGGTGCTGGTGACCGCCGGGATCGGCGAGTTCAACCCGCGCCCGCTGCCTGCCGGGGGCGAGTGGGTCGGCAGCGGCGTCGTGCACTTCATCCCCGAGCTCTCCGCGCACGGCGGGCACGACGTGGTGGTGGTCGGCGGCGGGGACTCGGCCTTCGACTGGGCCCTCGCGCTGCACCCGATCGCGCGCAGCGTGACCCTGGTGCACCGCCGCACCCGGTTCCGCGCGCACTCCGGGCTGGTGGACAAGGTCGCCGATCTGGGCGTGGAGCTCGTGGTGCCCGCCGAGGTGGTGGAGATCCGCGGGGACGAGGTGGTGCGCGAGGTCGAGATCGAGACCGGCGGCGAGCGCCGCACCCTGCCCGCGCAGACCGTGGTCGCCGCGCTCGGCTTCACCGCCGACCTCGGGCCGATCGAGGACTGGGGGCTGGAGCTGGAGAAGCGCTCGATCCTGGTGGACAGCACGATGCGCACCAGCCGCGCCCGCGTCTACGCCGCGGGCGACGTCGCGGCGTACCGGGGCAAGGTCAAGCTCATCGCGACCGGCTTCGGCGAGGCCGCGACCGCGGTGAACAACATCGCGGTCGAGCTCGACCCGGACACCCACCTCTTCCCCGGGCACTCCTCGAACATGGGGTGAGGCGGCCCGGAACCGCGGCCCTCCCGCGCGATCCCGGGCCGCGGGGCCTCAGCCGCCGGTGTTCTGGCTGATCCAGTCGGCGTAGGCCGGGACGTCGGTGTAGATCGACGGGCCGGTGGCGCAGGTGGAGTCGTTGTTGCCCGCTCGGCTGGTCGCGCCGATCAGCTCCCAGTTGCCCTCGGTGCCCTTGATCTGCGGGCCGCCCGAATCGCCGTAGCAGGCACCGGAGTCGCCGCCGGGGTTGTCGGTGCAGATCTCGCCCGCGCCGTCGATGCCCTGGCAACCGGCGTCGTCGACGATCTGGGTGTCGAGCTCCTGCAGGGTCGTGGGCACCTCGCCGCAGCCGCTCTCCGGGCAGGTCTGGCCCCAGCCGATGATCCGGGTCGGCGTGCCCGCGGCCCCGGACTCGGCGGCGATGCCGATGGGCTTCGCCGACAGCGGCTTGTCCAGCTGCAGCAGCGCCAGGTCGGCCGTCTCGTGGCTCTTGGTCGCCGTCACCGCGGCCTGCTCGCCGCCGCTGGTGTTGTCGTTGCTGCCCACGCGGACGGTGAAGTCGCCACCGCCCGCGACGCAGTGCGCGGCCGTGACGACCCAGTCCGGCTTGATCAGCGCGCCGCCGCACAGGTGCGAGCCCTGCTGCTGCAGCGAGACCATGAACGAGTAGGTCTGGGTGGCGTCGTGGCCGCCGATGATCATCGGGTCGACCTCGTCGGCCGCGGCCGTGGCGGGCAGGCACAGCGCACCGACGGCGCCCGCCGCGGCGAGCGCGGAGATGATTGCCTCACGCATGAACCCTCCGGGAGTCCCCGGCACCGAAGGCCGGCTGGCCGCAGACGCTAGCCAGCGCCCGTCGCGGCTCGTACCCACGAAGGTGGGAGCGGCTCACCCGAAAAGGCGGTGACCTGCGGCGCGCACCGCAGGTCACCGCCCCGGATCGAGCTCATCGCCCGGTTTTTCCCGCTTTCCCGGAAGGCTCAGGCCTCGGAGTCGCCGAAGTCCACTTCGGAGTACTCGCGCAGCTTGGACAGCTTGTGCGAGGCGTCGACCACGCGCACCGTGCCCGATTTCGAGCGCATCACGATGGACTGCGTGGAACAGCGGTTCGCGCGGTAGTGCACGCCGCGCAGCAGCGCGCCGTCGGTGATGCCGGTGGCCACGAAGAACATGTTGTCCCCGCGCACCAGGTCCGAGGTGGTCAGCACCTGCTCCGGGTCGTGCCCGGCCTCGCGCAGCTTGGCCCGCTCCTCGTCGTCCTTCGGCCACAGCCGGGTCTGGATCTCGCCGTCGAGGCACTTGAGCGCGCAGGCGGTGATGATGCCCTCCGGGGTGCCGCCGATGCCCAGGAGCATGTCCACGCCGCTGTCCGGGCGGGCCGCGGCGATCGCACCGGCCACGTCGCCGTCGGAGATGAACTGCACCCGGGCGCCGGCCTCGCGGACCGCCTTGACGTGCTGCTCGTGGCGCGGCCGGTCCAGCACGCAGACCGTCACGTCGGAGATGTCGACCTGCTTGGCCTTGGCCACCCTGCGGAGGTTCTCCGCGATCGGCGCGGAGATGTCGATGACCCCGGCCGCTTCCGGGCCGACCGCCATCTTCTCCATGTAGAACACGGCCGAGGGGTCGAACATGGTGCCGCGCTCGGAGACCGCCAGCACCGCGAGCGCGTTGGGCATGCCCTTGCTCAGCAGCGTGGTGCCGTCGATCGGGTCGACCGCGACGTCGACCTCGGGGCCGCCGCCGTTGCCGACCTCCTCGCCGTTGTAGAGCATCGGCGCCTCGTCCTTCTCGCCCTCGCCGATGACCACCGTGCCGCGCATCGAGACCGTGCCGATGAGCTTGCGCATCGCGTCGACGGCCGCGCCGTCGCCGCTGTTCTTGTCCCCGCGACCCACCCAGCGGCCGGCGGCCATCGCGGCGGCCTCGGTGACGCGGACGAGTTCCATCGCGAGGTTGCGGTCGGGTGCTTCCGGGTTTCGCGTGCTGCTCATCGAGCCCTCCCCGTTGATAAGGCATTCGGTGGCTTGTGCCCGGTCCGGCGGATCGGGATCCGCGCCCGGACGAGTTGGTTCGGATCTTCGCAGATCATCGAGGCACCCGGAGTGCTCGCGTGGGGCAGCCCACTCGCCTTCGCCCTGCCCGCTGAGCTGCGGTGCGGCCGGTGAGAGCATGGGTGTCGTGGCAGAACCCCGCAACCAGCAGCCAGCGCAGCAGCAGGGCCAGGCGCAGTCCCGCCCGCCGCGGACGATGTCGGCGATGGTGTTCGCCATCCTGCCGTTGGTGCTGGTCGCGTTCGGATTCGCCGGCCTGGCCGGGATGTGCTCGTTCAACCCCGGCGGCCCCTCGGTGGACACCGGCTCGGTGCCGACCGTTGACGTATCGGGTGAACTGCGCAGCGACGCCGCCTCGGCCGACTTCCCGGTCGTCGAGCCGCAGCTGCCGCGCAGCTGGCGGGCCAACTCCGCGAACACCACCACGCTGCCCTCGCACCAGCAGGTGGTCAAGGTCGGCTGGTTGACCGGCGGGGGCGACTACCTGCGGCTGGCCCAGTCCCCGGGCTCCGAGGAGGAGCTGGTGGCCGCCGAGACCCGGAAGGCGCCGCAGGCGACCGGCACCGTTTCGGCCGGCGGCGCGCAGTGGGTGGAGTACCGCAGCATGCGCGACGAGCGGGCCTGGGTCGCCGAGCGCGCGGGCGTGCGGCTGCTGATCACCGGCAACGCCTCGGAGCAGGAGTTCCGGACGCTCGCCGAGGCGACCCTGCGGGCTCAGCCCGTGGGATGAGCCCGCCCGCTCCGCGCACCTGAGCGGCGCTGCCGCTCCGGGTGCGGGCCGCTGAGGTGGTCGCCGGGAAGGAGAAGCCCGAACGGCCCCTACTCTTCCTCCTCCACCGAGGCCAGCGCCCGGTCGACGCGTTCCCGGGCGCCCGCGAGGTGGCGCTCGCACACCGTGGCCAGGGCTTCGCCCTTCTCCCACAGCGCCAGCGAGTCCTCCAGCGAGAGCCCTCCGGCCTCCAGCTGCTTGACGACCTCGGCCAGCTGGTCGCGGGCTGCCTCGTAGCCCAGTTCGGCGACCTCGGGGTGCTCGGCGACCGGGTCGAAGTGCTCGTCCTGCTGTTCGCTCAAGGGGCCGGAGTCTCCACATCGCTGTTCACGGACACCACCGCGGTGGCGACCGCCTGGTCGTAGCCGACGAACGCCTCGGCGAACTCGGCGCCGTCGCCTTCGCGCACCGCGTCGTCGATGCGCAGCTGCGCTTCGACGACCCTACGTCGGTGGGCCGACCACTCCCACCGGGAGGGGCCGACGTAACCGGAGGTCGCAGCGGCCAGGGCGCGCAGCCTGCCGGGCAGGTCCCGGCGCTCCACCGACTGGCAGCCGCCCAGCAGGGCCGACCAGCACCCGGCGGCGGTCGAGTCGGCGGCCTCGGCGCAGCGCTGCACCTCGCACGCGGACGCCGCGGCGGGCCCCGGCTCGCTGGCCGCGTCGCGCGCCACGCCGACGGTCAGCGGGAGGAACGAGGGTTGTTCCTGGTGCACGGTCTTCGTCCTGTTCAGCCTGCTCGGTCGGGCACTTCCGCGTGGATCGCGCCGTCGGCGACCCTCACCCGCAGGCGCGTGCCCGGGGGCGCGTCGTCGGCGGACCGCACGACCCCGTCGACGGTGCCGTCCGCATCGCCCTCGATGCGCTGCACGATCGCGTATCCACGAGCCAGCGTGGCCGCCGGTCCCAGGGTCGTCAAGCGCGATCGGGTGGCCGACAGCGCGTGGGTCTCGGCGGTGAGCACGGCGGTCACCGCTCGGCGGGAGCGCTCGCGCAGCAGCTCGACCTGCTCCGCGCGCTGCTGCAGCGGCCCGTGCGGGTCGGCCAGCACCGGCCGGCTGCGCAGCTGGTCGAGCAGGCGGCGCTCGCGGTCGACCCAGCCGTGCAGCGCGCGGCGCGCGCGATCGCGCAGCTGGGAGACCCGCTGCGCCTCCTCGGCCACGTCGGGCACGACCCGCTTGCCCGCCCCGGTCGGGGTGGAGCTGCGCACGTCGGCCACGTGGTCCAGCAGCGGCGAGTCCGGCTCGTGCCCGATGGCGCTGACCACCGGGGTGCCGCAGGCGGCCACCGCGCGGCAGAGCGCCTCGTCGGAGAACGGCAGCAGGTCCTCGACGCTGCCGCCCCCGCGCGCCAGCACGATCACGTCGACCTCGGGCATCGCGTCGAGCTCCTGCAGCGCGGGCAGGATCTGGGGCACCGCGCTGGAGCCCTGCACCGCCACGTTGCGGATCTCGAACTCGACGTTCGGCCAGCGCAGACGAGCGTTGGTGAGCACGTCGTGCTCGGCGGCCGAGGCCCGGCCGGTGATCAGCCCGACCCGGTTGGGCAGGAAGGGCAGCGGGCGCTTGCGCGCCGGGTCGAACAGGCCCTCGGCCTTGAGCAGCTGGCGGAGCCGCTCGATGCGGGCCAGCAGCTCGCCGATGCCGACCGCGCGGATCTCGTCGACGCGCAGGCTCAGCGTGCCGCGGCCGACGAAGAAGTTCGGCTTGCCGTGCACGACCACGCGGCTGCCGTCGGTCAGCGGCGGATCCATCCCGCGCAGCATCGCCGCCGAGCAGGTCAGCGTCAGGGACACGTCCGCCGAGGGGTCGCGGAGCGTCAGGAACGCGGTGCTGGCTCCGGGCCGGGCCGAGATCTGGGTGATCTGCCCCTCGACCCAGATCTTGCCGAGGCGGTTGATCCAGTCGGCGATCTTGCGCGCCACGGTCCGGACCGGCCAGGGCTCCTCGGCGCTGGTCGGACCGCTGTCTGCTGCAGAGCTCAGCGCCCCTCCTCTGGAAGTGCTCGGGACCTGCTTCGGTCGGCGGTGCGGGCAGCGGGACCTGAGCGGCTCGGTGGGCTCGTGCCGCGCGCGCTCCGCCGCGAAGCCCTTCGAACCCGCGGCGAGGCCCGCTCCGGTCCCGCCCCGGCGGCTCGGCCGCATTCCTAGCAGCTCCCGGTCCGGTGGGAAACCGAGCGCCGATCATCGGCGCTCGCCGCCAGCCTAGCGCTCGGTTCGCGGGGCGAACGGGTTCCGGCTACTCGCCGCGCAGCCGGGTGAGCCGGTTGCGCAGCATCCGCAGGTACTCCGGCCGGCGCTCGTGCGCCTCCTCGTGGGCCAGCAGGGCCTCCAGGTCCTCCTCGCTCAGGCCGCGCAGGCGACCGCGCAGCTGCGGGAGCGTCAGGCCCGGGTACTCGGCCAGCACCTCGTTCTCGGGCTCCGGTTCCGGGGCGGGCTCCGGCTCGGGCAGGTCCTCGTCGAAGGTGGTCCAGCTGGGCCGCTCCTCGGCCTGCTGGAACGAGGCGAGCGCCTCGTCGCCCTTGATGGCGAGCTCGGTGATCTGCTGCTGGACGCGCATCGAGGCCTGCAGCGCTTGGCTGGCCACGGTCACCGGCAGGCCGATCAGCGTGTTCGGGAGCTTGCGGGTCTGCTCGACGGCGGTGGCGGCCAGACCGGCGGCGACCCGCACCGGAAGGGGGAGCGAGGACATGGTCACAGCCTGCCGCACAACCGCCGCCGAGGCCATCACTCCCCGGCACGCGGGGCCCGGTTCCCTCCAGGGGGAGCCGGGGCTCGGCCGTTCGGCCCAGCCCGCCGCCGTCCGGGTGCGAGTCCCTCGGCGACCGGATCGGAGGAACGCGTCGGCGTCCGCGAACAGCCCTCGCCACCTGCGACGACGTCGACAACCGGGGGTGGTGGGGCGACTCACCCCAAGGGGTGGATGGGATGGCCTACCTTGCGGAAGAGCACCGCGGGCGCGATCCGTACCCTTGGAACCATGACGACCACGCCCGAGGCCGGCGACCTCGCCGCGACCGACCCCGCCCGCACCAAGCGAGTGCTGTTGGCCAAGCCGCGCGGGTACTGCGCAGGCGTCGACCGCGCAGTGATCACCGTCGAGAAGGCCCTGGAGACCTACGGCGCGCCGATCTACGTCCGCAAGGAGATCGTGCACAACCGCCACGTCGTGGACACCCTCACCGAGCGCGGTGTGATCTTCGTCGACGAGACCGACGAGGTGCCCGAGGGCGCCATGGTCGTGTTCTCCGCGCACGGCGTCTCGCCGAAGGTCCACGAGGAGGCCGAGGCCCGGAACCTGCGCACCATCGACGCCACCTGCCCGCTGGTGACGAAGGTGCACAAGGAGGTCAACCGCTTCGCGCGGGACGACTACGACATCCTGCTGATCGGGCACGAGGGCCACGAGGAGGTCGAGGGCACCGCGGGCGAGGCGCCCGAGCGGGTGCAGCTGGTGGACAAGCCCGAGGACGTCGACAAGGTGGAGGTCCGCGACCCGAACAAGGTCGTCTGGCTGTCGCAGACCACGCTGAGCGTCGACGAGACCATGGAGCGGGTCGACCAGCTCAAGGGCAAGTTCCCGGACCTGCAGGCCCCGCCGAGCGACGACATCTGCTACGCCACCTCCAACCGGCAGGACGCGGTCAAGGCGATGGCCGCCGAGTGCGACCTGGTGATCGTGGTCGGCTCGCAGAACTCCTCGAACTCCAAGCGGCTGGTCGAGGTCGCGCTGCAGGCCGGCGCCACCGACTCGCACCTGATCGACTACGCCGAGCAGATCGACGAGTCCTGGCTGGAGGGCGTCGGCACGATCGGCGTGACCAGCGGTGCCTCCGTCCCCGACGTGCTGGTCTTCCAGGTGCTCGACCACCTCGCCGAGCGCGGCTGGACCGACGTCGACGAGGTCACCACGGCCAACGAGAAGGTCACCTTCGCGCTGCCCCGCGAGCTGCGCAAGGACCTCGACGAGAACCCGAACAACCCGAAGAGCGTCCGCTGACGCGGTAGCGCTCGCCCCCGCGACGAGAAGTCCCGCCGCGCACCGCGCGGCGGGACTTCTCGTGCATCGGGGCTACCGCGGGCGGCGCGGTCGGTTGCCGGGCGGCGGTTCCGGCGGCCGGGGGCGTCCCGGGTTCTGCCTGGGTGCCGGTCCGCCCTGGCGCGGCGGCTGCGCGCCGAGCTGGCCCGCCGGGCGCGGGCGTCCCGCG